>JBBDQR010000118.1:0-24609 GCA_040905885.1 Gaiellaceae bacterium
GCCACAGCGTCGGCCGCATCGTCGGCGAGCCGCTGCGGGTGCACGGCCTGGCCGGTCGCCGCGCCCTCGGCGCTCGCGTGCGTGAGCTGCTGGAGACCGTGGGGCTGCCCCCGGATGCCGGCTCCCGCTACCCGCACGAGTTCTCCGGCGGCCAGCGGCAGCGGATCGGGCTCGCGCGCTCGCTCGCGCTCAATCCGGACTTCATCGTCTGCGACGAGCCCGTCTCCGCGCTCGACGTCTCGATCCAGGCGCAGATCATCAACCTGCTCGAGACGCTCCAGCGGGAGTTCGAGCTCACCTACCTCTTCATTGCGCACGACCTCGCGGTCGTGCGGCACATCTCCGACCGGATCGCGGTCATGTACCTCGGCTCGATCGTCGAGGTGTCGCCGGCGGAGGAGCTGTACGACAACCCGCTGCACCCGTACACGATCTCGCTGCTCTCGTCCGTGCCGATCCCCGACCCGCAGGTCGAGCGCGCGCGGGAGCGGATCCTGCTCGCGGGTGACCTGCCGAGCCCGGCGAACCCGCCGCCCGCCTGCCGCTTCCACACGCGCTGTCCGTACGTGCAGCCGACCCGCTGCCGCGACGAGGTGCCCCCGCTGCGGCTGACGGAGGGTCATCTCGTGGCCTGCCACTGGGCGGAGGACATCAAGGCGGGCAAGCTCGAGCCGCACGAGGTGGAGCCGGTGTTCGAGGTGGGGCCGGGCGTGCCGGAGGCCTATGAGCCTCCGCCGGTCTAACGTCCTGCTGCTCGCCCTCGCGGCGACCGGGTGCATGGGCGGCTCGCCGCCGGAGGCCGTCCCCGAGGCCCGGGTCGCGAAGGCTCCCGCGCGCGCGTTCGCAGAGCTGCGCGTGTCGTCTGGCCCGGAGCTGGACTACGTCGACCCCGCGCTCGCGCTGACGGCGGCGAGCTGGACGCTCCTCTGGCAGGTGCACGTGGGGCTGGTGACCTTCAGGCACGCTCCCGGGCCGGCGGGGACGCAGATCGTGCCGGCGCTCGCGGACGACCTGCCCGAGATCTCCGACGACGGGCTCGTCTACACGTTCCGGCTCCGTGAGGGGCTCGCCTACTCGGACGGGCGGCCAGTGCGGGCGGGCGACGTCCGCTACGCGATCGAGCGGCTGCGGCGGATCGAGTCGCCGGGCGCGCACTGGTTCGACGTCGTGCGCGAGATCGAGGCGGACGACGCGGCGCGCACGGTCGAGTTCCGGCTGGCGGAGCCGCAGCCCGACTTCCTCCATCTGCTGGCGTCGCCGCTGGCCGCGCCCGTGCCGCGGGGGACGCCGCCTCTGGAGCAGCGCAGGAGACTGCTCCCGTCCACCGGCCCCTACCGGGTGGAGCTCTTCATGCCGCGGCAGGAGGTCGTCCTCGTCCGCAATCCGCGGTTCAGGCCGGTTCCCGGAGTGCCGGCCGGGAACGCGGCGCGCATCCACGTGTCCCTCTCTGGGGGCGGGACGGCCGACTACGAGCTGCGCGGCGGCGGGCCCCAGCTCTCGTACGTGTTCCTGAACACGCAGCTGCCGCCTTTCGACCGGCTCGAGGTGCGGAGGGCGGTCGCGTTCGCGCTCGACCGCCGCCCGCTGGCCGCCGCGGTGGGCGACGACGCCCGCCCGACGGAGAACGTGCTTCCGCCCGAGGTGCCCGGCTACGAGCGCCACCTGGTCTACCGGCGGAGCCTGCCGCGCGCGCGGCGGCTCGTCCGCCTGGCGGAGGCAGGCGGGATGCGCGTGACCGTGTGGTCGACCGCAGGGCCGGCCGGGAGGGAGCTCGCCGAGCAGCTGCGCCAGATCGGCCTGACCGTGAGGCATCGCCGCCTGCCGGCCGCGGAGTTCTACCGGGTCGTCGGCGGACGCACCCCAAGGGCGCAGATCGGGGTCGCGTCCTGGTCGTCGCCGCTGCCGCATCCGTTCCGGTGGTTCGACGCTCTCCTGAACGGCGACCGCCTCGGGCAGGCGCCGAACACGAACCTCTCCTACGCGGACGATCCCGAGCTGAACGAGCTGCTGGCGGACCTGCGCCTGCGGCCGCTCCTGACCGAGGACGTCGTGCCCGCGTGGGCGGAGCTCGACCGGCTCGCGGTCGGCCGGGCGCTGATCCTCCCGTTCGCCGTGGAGAGCCCGGAAGGCGTGGCCGGGCCCCGTCTCGACCCTTCTTGCCGCGCCGGCCACGCCTTCTTCGGAGTCGACCTCGCGCGGGCGTGTACCAAAAGGGGTAGGTAGCGCTAAAGGGGCGCTCGGGGGAGGCCGATACCGGGTGCGTGGATGCCGCTGAGCGCCAGGAGATCCTGAGCCGGTACCGCGACCACTCGCGCAGGTTCGAGGAGGTCGCGGCCAGGCGCGGGCCGGACGGGAACGGTGAAGTGATCCCGTTCTCGCCCGTGCGCGAGCCTGGCCAGGAGCCGACGATGCGGGAGATCGAGGTGCTCTGCCTGATCAGCGACGGGCTCGCCAATCGCGAGATCGGCGTGCGCCTGTTCCTCTCCGAGGAGACGGTCAAGTCGCACGTGCGGCATCTGCTGGCGAAGCTGCAGGCGCGTAGCCGCGCCCACGCCGTGGCGGTCGGCTTCCGCCGCGGCCTGCTCAGCTAGAAGCGTTCGGGAGAAGCCAGCCAACGGCCCGCCGGCCACAAGCGGCGGGCCGAAGAGCTCGCTTCTGGTCGCTATCCACAGTCTGTGGAAATCCCCCGAGAGAGGGATGCCACTGCCTGTGGACAACTACAAGCTTCGATTCCGCTCTCTACCAGCCCTTACCGAAGCCCACGACAGTTGCGCGGGAAACGGCCTTCAAGACTGAGGTGCGCATCTTGACTCCTTATGGGGGACTGACGGCACAGCGATCGTATACCCCTTTTGGGGGATCCGCAAGTCCCTCGACCGAGGGAGGGCTATGAGCACTACCGCTATTGGCGCGGGTCCGGCGCGCCGGCTCTCCCCCATCCAGCTGTATGTGGCTGCGCTCGGCGCGACTGCATCGGTCGCGCTAGCGGTTCTTCTCGCGTCCGGTCAGTCCATTGGCGAGGTCTGGGTTGTGGCCGCGCTCGCGCTTACGTCCGCTATCGCCGACCGAGGGACTGTCCGCCTAAGCCGCTCGTCAGACAAATCGGTTGAGGTCTCCGTCGCCCTTCTACCTGTCCTCTTTGCGGCCGTTGTCTTCGGCCCCCTTGCCGCGATGGCTGTTGCTGCCGCGTCGATGCTTCCTGATCTCCGACCAGAACAAGGAGTCTCGAATCCTTATCTCAAATGGGCGACCTATACGCTGAGTAGGTCGGTCACCGGATGCTTTGCGGGCATCGCGGCGTTGATCGCCCTCGGTCTCGTTGACTCGACCATCGGAGCCCTGCTGGTTGCGACCGCCGTAGCCGCAGCTGTGGCAGTGGCGATGGACGTGTTCTTCGTGACGGTCACGATGCGCCTACGTGGCGCGGGAAGTCTGCTGGAAGGCGCAAAAGTGCTTGGGCCGGTTGTGGCGTCTTCCGTGCCCCTCTACGCCCCTGTCTTGGCCCTTCTTGCATATACATATCGCGAAATTTCCCCGTGGACACTCCTTCTCTTCGTCGGGCCGGCGCTCGCTGCCCATCGCTTGTTTGTGCTCTACCACGATCAGAGACAGCTCACGGACGATCTGCTGAGTGTGAACAGCAGGCTTGAGCGCGCGAATCTGTCATTCGCCGCTGCCCTCGTCGCGACTTTGGATGCCCGAGATCGGTATACGGCGGGTCACTCAGCCGCTGTTGCGATCTACGCAAGAGATATCGCTGATCGCATGGGGCTGACGCCCGAGCAGCAGGAACTGGCTCACTTGGCCGGCCTTGTTCACGACATCGGTAAGGTCGGTCTTCCCCCAGGGCTCTTGGAGAAGCCAGGTCCGATGAACCTGGAGGAGCGTCGGCTCATGGAAACCCACTCTGCGATTGGAGAGCGCATCCTCGCGAATGTGGAGGACTACTCCGAAATTGCCGCCGTGGTGAGACACCACCACGAACGGTGGGATGGTCAGGGGTACCCCGATCGGCTGGCGAACACGGAAGTCCCGCTCTTGTCGCGGATCATCGCGGTCGCTGATGCCTACAACGCAATGACCTCCGACCGGCCGTATCGGGACGCGATGCCGAGTCGTGTCGCTCGGCTGCGCCTAGCGCAGGCCGTGGACTCTCAGTTTGACACTGCGGTGGTCGCTGCATTCGAGGCGATCCTTGCCGGTGCCACTGAGGAGTATCGTCTCGCTCGCCGTGAGGACTTCAAGTTTGAAGTCCAAGATGCAGCTCCTGCCAGGGCCTCGGCAGTCGCCACATCCGTCTAGGTAGGTCCGCGCTCCGCACGAGCTACGTAAAGTGCAGCCTCGGTACGGGTGCGGACGCCGAGCTTGCGGAGAATGTGTCTCACGTGCACCTTGACCGTCACCTCCGCAACGAAGAGTTGCCGCGCGATCTCACGATTCGTTAGCCCTTTGGCTACGAGATCGAGGACTTCCTTCTCGCGCTTCGTGAGTGCCCAGTCTCTAGCGGCGAAGAAGCTCGGCTCAAGCACGCGCCGCGCGAAGGCGATGTCATGAGCCCTCTCTAACAGTGGCCATAGATGGGGCGCGAGGTCGGGGGCGGCCGCTACTGGAGCAAGTAGGCCTGGATAGGCGCGGTAAGCGCAGACGAAGCTATCTACGTTGCCCGAGTCCAGCGCAAGCGCAAACGCGTTCCTCGCGTACTCGCTTGAGTCGGGACTGCGGTCTCTTAGCGCGACGACTGCTCGCGCTCCTGCCTCGAGTACGAGACTCTCGATCGTTCTCGATTGGTCGAAGGCCTCAGCGCACGCCTCGAGCGCCTCGGTGGCTCGCCCGACAACAGCGAGAGCGAGTGCGCTTGTAGCACTGACCTCTGCGCGAAGTGAGGGGCTGGTTGGATTCCAGCTCCACGCTGTCGAAGTGATCGCAAGGGCCTCATCTGGGCGCCCCTCATATAGGCAGAGTCTCGCGTTGAAGAGCGCGCTCGCGACGGGGACATAAGGATCGTCACCAGGAGCCGCCGCTGCCAAGCTCTCCCGACTCTCCTTGAAACGACGAAGGCCCATCAGTGCGAGCGCCTTCATCAACTTGCAATGGGGGAGCGCAAAGTCAAGCTTGAACTCGTTCGCCCGGCTCGATTCCATTTCGACCGGCACCAGGGCCTCCTCGTAGCGAGCAGTGAGCACCAGGCCGTGAGCGAAGTTGTTGAGGAACGATGTCTCTACCATTGGATCGGCGCCGCCGATCCGTGCGAGCATCGATCTTGCTCGTGGAAGAGCGGACTCAAGCTCTCCCCAGCGGGTGGCGAAGAAGACCTCGCCGGCTGCCAGGCGAATCTCATCAGCCAGCGTCAAAGGCCGGAGATCCTCCAGCTCGCGCAGGAATCGGTCGGCCTCCCGGTCGTCAAGTTCGAGCGTTGAGTTGAAGAGGCCCCAGAGGGCGTTCTTTCGATCCTCAAGCGCCTCCGCTGTCTCTCTTGCACGTTCGGAGTGTCCTTGAGCCTCGTCGCCTCGGTCTAGGAAGTACGCTGCCTGTCCGGCTCGGTAGTAAGCACGCGAGAGGCGAGGATGAGCGGCGGGCAACTGGCTTGCGGCGTTGCCGGCTTGAAGAAGTGCGTGGGCCGGATCGCCCTGTCGAAACGCGACCTCCGCCTCCGCCAAGTCGAAGATCGGCGAATCGCCAAGCGCCCGTGCGCGTTCGATCCACTCTCTGAGCGTCTCCAGCCGCCCCTGTGCCACGAGCTCGTCCAGCGCCGAGTCGATGAGCTCCTCGATCAGAGCCAGATCCCGCGACCTGCCGGCGACAGCTAGCGCGTCATCCCACTGGCGTGCCCGGACGAGGTGCCCCGCTAGGTCCCGGATCACGCGCCCGGTCCGCTTAGCTGGCTCCTCGTCCAGCTTGGCCAGCAGGAACGTGCGCAGCAGCGGATGCATGTCGAAGTCGCCGCTCTTGCCGCGCGTGACGAAGCCGCCCTCCTCGGCAGCGTGCGCGATCCGCGCGGCCTTCTCCCCGAAGAGCTCCCGCAGAAGGTCGACCGAGATCGACGGCGCCAGCGCGATCGTGCAGAGCGCAGCGCGGAGCTCCCGTGGAAACTTCTGGAACAGCTCCTCGGCGCAGTACTCGTACAGGGTGTCCGGCATCTCGGCCTCCGAGACCACCGGCTCGCTCGACAGCGAGGCCAGGCCGATTACCGCCGGCCAGCCCTCCGTCAGCGCCATCAGCCCGGCCACCTCCTCGGCCTTGCGGTCGGCGAGCACCTCCCTCGCCTCGTCGTGCGTCAGCGCGAGCGCGCTCCGACCGACCTCGAGGATCTCGCCGTAGAGCATTCGCCGTGCGGTCGCCCATGTCGGCCGCGTCCGGCTCGTCACCAGGAACCGCACGGGGCTCCGCAGGATCAGCTCCTCGACGAACGTCTCGCTGGGCGCCGAGTCCATCGCGAAGTGGTAGTCGTCGACCGCGACCCAGGCCTCGTCGGGCCAGTCGGCCAGATCCTCGCCGAGCATGCCGGCGAGCACCTCCGCCTTCGGAGGAGGAGCGCCCACGATGCCCAGGCGCTCCATCATCCGCCTCCCCGCGCCCGGCACGATCGCCGACGCAGCTTTCGCCACGCCGGCCGCCAGCGCCGCGACGTCCGAGGACGCCGGGCTGCCGCGGTACCAGCCGTGTGGGCGCGTGTCGAGCCACTGCCGCGCGAGCGTCGTCTTGCCGAAGCCGGCCGGCGCGACGAGCATGATCGTCCGCGCCTTCGTCTCGTCCAGCAGCCGCGTGATCCGCGGTCGCTCGATGATGTGGCTGCGAGCCCGGGGCGGCGGCTGAATCGCTTCGATCGCCATCTCGTGGCGGGCGCCGCAGGGACCCGCCGGGCAAACCTAGCGTGAATCGGCACGAATTCCTAGTCGCCGGAAAGGCCGTACCCGCGGGGCCGAAGCGCCGCGGGCACGGTGCCGTCAGTTCCCCGGAGCCGACGAGACCGGCCCGAGGACCTCGGGGAGGGGATCCCTCCCCGTCTTCGCCCGGTACGCCACCGGGATCTGGCGCCTTCGAGCCACACCGAGCTTCTGGCGGAGGGCGTCGGCGTGGGCTTTCGCGGTTCGGGGGGAGATACCGAGCCGCAGGCCGATCTCCGCGTTCGAGCACCCGGCTGCGATCAACTCGACCACCTGGCGCTGCCTGTCGGTGATCACGGGAGGCGCATCTTCGAGGGCGTTCATGCGGCGCCACGCTAGTAACGCCACGTCCCACCGGCAATTGACCGATGGGAGTATTCGCGACGGTTACGCCGCGGCGACCGGGGGGCCGCGCAGGAAGCTCGCCTCGTGCCCGCGGCGGTTCGCCTCGGCGAGCTCGTCCGCGTTGAGCGCCCCGATCCGCTCGAGCAGCTCGAGCTCGTCGCGGAGGTGCGTGTGCATCATCTCCGGGCCGTCGGTGGCGATCGTGAACGCCACGCCGGCCTCCACGAAAGCCCGGAACGTCGCCCGCAGCGCCTCCTCGTCGGGGAGCGCCCTCGTCAGCAGGTTCGAGGTCGGGCAGATCTCGAGCACGATCTCGCGCTCGCGGATCGCCCGCATCAGCTCCGGGTCGCCGGCGGCCAGGATCCCGTGGCCGATCCGGTCGGGGCGCAGCGCCTCGACCACCTCGCCGATCTCCTCGCGGCCCATATCGCCGCCCTCCTCGCCGACGTGGATCGTCACGCCGAGCCCCGCCGCCCGGGCCGTCTCGACCATCGGCGCCACCTGCGTGTAGTCGTAGCGCGCCCCGCCCGGCCGCGGCCCCGCGATGTCGACGCCGACGATCCCGCGCGGCGCCCAGCTGATCGCCTTCTCGACGATGATCTCGTTCAGGCGCGCGTCGAACGTCCGGTCCATCATCAGGATCAGCCCCGCGCGCACCTGCGGGTACTCGAGCGACGCCCGGTCGAGCCCGCGGATCGCGGCGAGGATGATGTGGTCGAGGTCGCGCTCGCCGCCCCGGTTCCGCTTCATCGGGTTGAAGCGCAGCTCGAGCGTCGTGATCCGCTGGGAGCGGTAGGCGCCGCCGATCGCCGCGTGCACCGAACGTTCGACCGCGAGCGGCGAGGACTGGATCAGCTCCGTCCAGTGGTAGATCGCGTCCAGCGCGTCGAGGTTCTCGACCCCCCGCGGGTCGGAGACGGTCACCAGCCGGTCGAACTCCCAGTAGTCCTTGACCGGCAGCGCGATCCCCTGCTCGTGCGCGAGGCTCCAGAGGATCTCGGACGCGACCGAGCCGCCGAGATGCGTGTGCAGCTCGGCGAGTCCCTCCATCAGGCCAGGTGCCGGTCGAACCAGTCGGCGGCGAGCCGGAAGCCGCGCAGCTGGTTCTCGCGCTTCGTGAACCCGTGGCCCTCGTCCTCGAAGACGACGTAGTCGACGTCGCGCCCGAGCCCGCGCAGCCGTTCGACCATCTGGTCGGACTCGCCCTTGACGACGCGCGGGTCGTTGGCGCCCTGCATCACCAGCAGCGGCGCGCGCACGTCGTCGACGTAGGTGATCGGCGAGCGCTCCATCAGGAAGTCCGCCTCCGTCTCGGGGTTGCCGACCCACTCGTCCATGAACCGCCGCCACGTCGGCGGCACGGCCTTCGAGAAGGTGACGAGGTTGCTCGGGCCGACGACGTCCACCGCCGCCGCCCAGTAGTCCGGCAGCCGCGTCACGCAGCTCAGCGTCGCGAAGCCGCCGTACGAGCCGCCGTAGACGCCCAGCCGCTGCTCGTCGACGAACTCCTGCGCCTGGAGCCAGCGCGCCAGATGCTCGAAGTCGCGCAGGTCGCCGCCGCCCCAGTCTCGGTGGATCAGCTTCTGGTACGTCTTGCCGTAGCCGGTCGAGCCGCGGATGTTCGGCGCCAGCACCGCGAAGCCGCGGCTGACGAGGTACTGGTAGAAGGGCTGGTACCAGGGCCGCTCCTGCGCCTCCGGGCCCCCGTGGATGCAGAGGACGGCGGGGACGCGGCCGCGGGCCTTCGGCCGGTAGAGCCAGGCGGGGAGCTCGCGCTCGTCCCAGGTGGGGACGCGGACGAGCTCCGGCGCGCTCAGGTCGCGCTCGCGCAGCCCGCCGATCGCGTTGTCGGTCACCTTCCGCGCTTTGCCCGTCGCGGTGTCGATCACGTACAGCTCGGGCGGGCGCTGCGGCGAGGCCCAGATCGCCGCCGCCCGGGCGCCGTCGCGCGTCAGCGTCAGCTGCGACTGGCCCCAGAACGCGCCTGCGCCGTCCGGCAGTTGGGCCGCCGGGAGATCTTCGCCGCGCTCGAGGTCGCGCAGGCGGACGCGGCCCCAGCCGTCCTCGTTCACCGTCCACGCGAGCACGCGGCCGTCCTTCGAGAGCGCCACCTCCTCGACGTCGCCCTCGGGCGTCTCCACCCACTCGTACGCGTCCCGGCCGAGGTCGAAGAACGCGAGCCCCTGGAACTCCCGGCCCGCGTCGGTGACGAGCCAGAAGCCCGAGCCGTCGGGCGCCCACGGGCCGGGGAGGTACTTGATCTCGTCCTCGTGCGGCAGCAACTCCCGCGTGCCGCCGTCCTCGACCAGGTGGAGGGCCGTGTCGCTGTTGGAGCGGAAGTCGACCACGAGCAGCTTGCCGCCGTCGGGCGACCAGCCGGCCGGCCCGGCGAAGACGTTGCCGCCGAAGGCCTTCCGCGTCTCGCCGCTCGCGACGTCCCGTACCCAGACCTCCTGGTCGGTGGGCGTCTCGGCGTTCGCGGAGTAGGCGAGCTCGCGGCCGTCGGGCGACCAGCCGAACTGGTCGGCGAAGTGCTGCACCTGGGGCGCGTCCGTCCACGCCTCCGGCCAGCCGCCCCGCGCCGGCAGCGCGTAGATCTGGTGGAACTCGTCGCCCTCGCGGTCGGCGGTGAAGAGGATCGTCTTGCCGTCGGGGGAGACGCTCACCTGGCGGACGGCCTGGTTCTCGAAGGTCGTCAGCTGCTCCGGCCAGCCGCCGGTGACCTTCACCCGCCAGAGGTTGAACTGGCCCGAGAGGTCCGAGGAGAAGAGCAGCTGCCGGCCGTTGGGCGTGAACGCCAGGGTCGGCTGGAAGCGGCGCATGGCGAAGAACTGCTCGAAGCGGGGAGCCGCCTTGCGCCTTCTCGCCACCGCGCGAGTCTATCCTCCGCCCGGTGAAGATCGGCATCGTCGTGCCGTACTCCTGGTCGTTCTGGGGCGCCGTCGTCGAGCACGCGGAGCTCCAGGCCGAGTCGCTGCGGGCGCTCGGCGCCGACGTCCGGCTGCTGATGGGGAACGACCCGCCGGGCAGCTTCACGCGCGTCCTCCACCCGCGGCTCGGCCGCCACGGCGAGCCGCCCGACCACGTGATCCCGCTCGGCCGCTCGGTGATCGTGCCGGCCAACGGGTCGCTGCCGAACATCGTGCTCAGCCCGCGCAGCGTGCTGCGGGTGCGGCAGGCGCTCGAGCGGGAGCGCTTCGACGTCCTGCACCTGCACGAGCCGATGACGCCGGCGATCTGTACGGCCACGCTCGCGCTCGCCCGATGCCCGCTCGTCGCCACCTTCCACGCCTCGGGGGAGCTCGGCTGGCTGCGCGCGGCCAGGCCGTTGTGGGGGTTCCTGCTCGACCGGCTCGACCATAGGATCGCCGTCTCCGAGCAGGCGCGCGACTCCGCCGCCCGCCACTTCCCCGCCGAGTACGAGATCGTCCCCAACGGCGTGCTCGTCCCCCCGGAGGCGGACCCCGCCGGCCGCGAGCACCGCGTCGTCTTCGTCGGCCGCCACGAGCCGCGGAAGGGGCTGCACGTGCTGCTGCTCGCCTGGCCGGAGATCCACCGGCAGACGGGAGCTCGCCTCGCTGTCGTCGGCGCGGATCCGCTCGCGGTGCGGCTGCTGCTGACGCGGCTGCGCGTCTCCGACGAGGGGATCGACGTCCGCGGCTTCCTCAGCCAGGACGACCTGACCGCCGAGCTCTCCGCCGCGAAGGCCCTCGTCGCCCCGTCGGTCGGCGGCGAGAGCTTCGGGATGGTGCTGACGCGCGCGTTCGCCTGCGCCACGCCCGCGGTCGCCTCCGACATCCCCGGCTACCGCGAGGTGACGACGCCCGAGACGGCGCTGACGGTGCCGCCCGGCGATCCCCGCGCGCTCGCCCAGGCCGTGATCGCGCTGCTCGAGGACGAGCCGCGCCGGCAGGCGCTCGGGGCGGCCGCCCGCGAGCTGGCGAGCGAGCGCTACGGCTGGGAGGGCATCGCCCGGCGTCTGCTCTCCGTCTACGAGCTGGTCGTCGGCACTGCGGCGCGGACGCCGGTCGCGCGGTGAGGCCGGTCCGCCTTGCGATCGCCGCCGGGGTGGTGGCGGGCATCGTCGCGCTCGTCGTCTGGCGCGGCCCCAGCTGGTCGCTGCTGAAGGACGCCTTCACGGCGGTGCAGTGGGAGTGGGTCGCGGCCGCCCTGGCGTTCAACCTCGTCTCCATCGTCGTGCGCGCGATCGCGTGGACGACGGTGATCGACCAGGCGATGCCGCCGCCGCATCCGCGCTTCCGCTCGATCTTCTCCGCCTTCTCGATCGGGCTGCTCGGGAATGCGGCGCTCCCCGGCCGCATCGGCGAGCTCGCGCGCGTGGCCGTGCTCGCGAACCGGCTGCCGCGGCAGCGGGGCCTCTGGGCCACGCTGGCCGGCACGGTCTTCGCGCACCGGGTCTTCGACCTCGTCGCCGTGGTCGGCCTCGTCCTCTACGTCGTCCTCAACGCCGAGATCCCCGGCTGGCTACAGACCAGTCTCACGATCTTCATGGCCTTCGCCGGCGGCGCGATCGTCGCCAGCGTCGTCTTCGCCCGTCGGCACCAGGTCTCCGAGCTCGACGACGGGGCGGGACGCGTCCGCCGGCTCGTCACGATGGCCCGCCACGGGCTCGGCGTCATGCACGCGCCGCTGCCGGCCGCCGCCGCCGCCGGCTTCCAGGCGGTCGGCTGGACCTGCCAGTTCTTCGCCGTCTACGCGGCGCTGCGCGCCTTCCAGATCGACGAGCCTTTCGTGGTCGCAGGCGTCGTGCTGCTGGTGATGAACGTCGCCACGGTCTTCCCCCTCTGGCCGGGAAACGTGGGCCTGATGCAGGCGGCCGTCGCGCTCGCGCTCGTCCCCTACGGGATCGCGTACGCGCACGGGTTCGGCTTCGGGCTCGGGCTGCAGGCGATCGAGGCGTCCGTGGGGATCGGCCTCGGTCTGCTCTTCCTCGCGCGCGAGGGGCTGTCGTTCGCATCGCTGCGTCGGATGCCGGAGGTGCCGTATGCCGAGGGCGCTGGCCTCCCCGGCTAGCCTCAAGGGCACGCTCTCGGCGGCGGACGCGGCGGCCGCGCTCGCCGCCGGCTTCCGGGCGGCCGGCTGGGAGGCGGTCGAGCGGCCGGTCGCCGACGGGGGAGAGGGGACGCTCGAGGTGCTGGCGGCCACTCTCGGCGGCGAGTGGCGGGAGGCGGCCGTGCACGACGCGTTCGGGCGGCCGCGAACCGCGCGCTGGCTGCTGCTGCCGGACGGGACGGCGGCGGTCGAGGCGGCCGAGGCGATCCCGCTCGACCCCGGGCGGCTCGAGCCGGAGGCCGCCTCGAGCCGGGGGCTCGGGGAGCTGATCGAGGCGGTGGGAAGTCCGCCCGCGCTGCTCGTCTGCCTCGGCGGCACGGCGACGATGGACGCCGGCGCCGGGCTCGGGGTCTCGCAGCTGCCCGCGCCGACGCGCGTCGCCTGCGACACGCTCGCGCGCCTCGGCGAGGCGCCGCGGCTGTTCGGGCCGCAGAAGGGCGTGCGGGACGTGGACGCGCTGGAGCGGCGGTTCGCGGCGCTCGGGCTGCCGGACCTGCCGGGCGGCGGCGCGGCCGGCGGGCTGGGCGCGGCACTCGCGGCGCTGGGAGCGGAACTCGTGTCGGGCGCCGCGCTCGTCCTCGACGAAGTCGGCTTCGACCCGCGCGGCTTCGACCTCGTCGTCACCGGCGAGGGGGCCGTCGACGAGACCACCTGGACCGGCAAGGCTCCCGGCGAGGTGGTCCGCCGCTGCCGCGAAGCCGGTGTCCCCTACCACCTCTTCTCGATGCGGGACGACCTAGCCCTGGACTTTTCGCGCTAGCTCCTCGATCCGCCCGTGGGCCGCGTCGAGCCGCTCGCGGCAGAAGCGGTAGAGCTCCTCCCCCCGCTCCCAGAGCCTAATCGCCTCGTCGAGCCCCGCGTCGCCGCGCTCCAGGCGCTCGACGATCTCCGCCAGCTCCTTCTCCGCCTGCTCGAACGTCAGCTCCTCGCCATCCTGGCCGGCGCCCCCTCCCGGCCGGCGGAGCCGGCCTCCGGGGTCGCCTGGCGCTGCTGGTCGCACGTCGCTCTCCGGGCCCGTATTAGCCATACTGTGCCCTCCGGCGCCGCACGCCCAGCGGCGCCCCAGGAGACGAGCCCTCAACGCGCGCTCCGAACGAGCCCTCCGCGACCTCGACGTCGATCGCGTCGCCGGCGGCCACTTCGGCCGGCGCCCGGACGATCGCCTCCCCCTTGCGCACGATCGCGTAGCCGCGCCCGAGCGTCGCGCGGGGCGAGAGGGCCCGCAGCCGGCCGGCCTGCCGCTCGAGCGCGGCGCCCTTCCGCTCGACGGCCAGCGCCGGCGCGCGGCGCAGGCGCTCGCCGAGCAGCGTGACCCGCTGGCTCTCCCGCTCGAGGGCGCGGCGGGTGCAGCGCGCGAGCGCCGTCCGCTGGCGGTCGAGCCGCTCGACGAGCTCGCGCAGGTCGGGGACGACGAGCTTCGCCGCGGCCGTCGGAGTCGACGCGCGCACGTCGGCGGCAAGGTCGCAGAGCGGCGTGTCCTGCTCGTGCCCGACCGCCGAGACAACGGGCACGGGACAGCTCGCGACCGCGCGGACGAGCCGCTCGTCCGAGAAGGGGAGGAGGTCCTCGAAGCTGCCGCCGCCGCGGGCGAGGACGATCACGTCCACCCCCGGCTCCTCGCAGAGGCGGCGCATGGCGTCCACGATCGCCCCCGGGGCCCGCGGGCCCTGGACGTACACCTCGGCGACGAGCAGCCGCGCGGGCGGGAAGCGCGTGGTGACGCCCGTGACGACGTCGCGCTTCGCAGCGGCGTCGTTGCCGGTGACCAGGCCGATGCGGCGCGGGAGACGCGGCAGCGCGCGCTTCCGCTCGGCCGCGAAGAGCCCCTCGGCGGCGAGCTTCTCCTTCAGCCGCTCCAGCGCGGCCAGGTGCTCGCCGATCCCGAAGCGCTCGATCGAGAGCGCGCGCAGGCGGAAGTCGCCGCGCGGCTCGAACAGCTCGGGGCGCCCGAACACGTGCACGCGCTCCCCGTCCTTCAGCGCGAGGCGGAGCGCGTCGAAGCGGGAGCGCTGCATCGTCACGCCGAGCGACGCGCCGCCGTCCGGGTCCTTGAGCGTGAGGAAGACGCTCTGCCAGGCCTCCTGCCGGCGCAGCTCCGTCACCTCGCCCTCCACCCAGACCGAGGGCAGGCGCGCGAGCCAGCTGCCGACGCCGCGGTTGAACGACGCGACGGTGTAGACGCGCCGGTCGCCGTAGTCGACGGCCTCGACCTTCACCGGGCCAGCATGCCACGGCCCGACCCCCAGCGCCTGTGTCCGAAAGGGACTAGAGCAGGATCTCGGCGGCCGTCTCCGGGGAGCAGCCGGACTCGAGCAGCTCGACGGCGCGATGGAGGTCGACCTCCGTGGCCGCGATCCGCTCGGCCAGGGAGAGCGTGTAACCGGCCTCCATCAGGACGTGCAGCCGCCAGCTCTCGACCTTCGCGCGCTCGCTCGACTCTGTGGTCTCGATCAGCTCGCTCATGGCAACCGCGTCGTTCGTGATTACCAAGACGAACCCTGCCTCGGGAAGTTGGCTAGCGACGACGGAGGGACTCGAGCTCGGCGAGCCGTTCGCGCGAGGCGGCGAGCGTCTCGTCGACCCGGCGTGCGAGCGCCTGGACGCGGGTCTCGATCGCGACCCGTTCCGCCTCGGCCTCCGCGGCGACGGCCTGCAGCTGCCGCCGGAAGTCGGACTCCGCCGTCGTCAGCCGCTGCTCGAGCGCCCCGAGCAGCTCGTCCCGCTGGCGCTCGATGCCGGAGGCGGCGCGGCTCATCCGCTTCTCGATCCGCTGCGCGCCCGTCTCCGCGACCTGGGCCGCCTGCTCGCCGAGCAGCCGGGCGCCCTCGCGTGCGAACGACTCCACCGCCCGGTCGAGCTCGCGGGACAGCCGCCGGGCGGCGTCTTCCCGCGCCTGCTTGATCACGTCGGAGAACTGGAGCGCGGCCGCCTCCGAGAAGCGCGTCCAGGCGCGCTCGTTCGCCCGCTCGAGCTGGTCGAGCGCGCGCCGCTCGAGATCGGAGAAGCCCGCGTGGATGCGCTGCACGGCCTCGGCCTGCTCCCGCTCGATCCGCTCGGAGAGCTCGCGCTCTCGGCGCCGCAGCCGCTCCGACAGCTCGTGGAGCGCCTTTCGGCGCTCGGCGGCGTGGCCCTCGAGCTCCGCGGTCGACTCGGCGACGAGCTGCCCGGCTGCCTTGCCGAGCTCCTCGCGCAGTCGCGTGATCGCCGCGTGCTCCTCGTCGGCCGTGGACGCCAGCCGCTCGACGTCCGTCGCGATCCGGGTCTCGGCGTCCGCGATCAGCCGCTTCTGGCGGTCGAGGAGCTGCGCGAGCTGCGCGGCGAGGTTGTTCTGCGCCCGCTCGAGATCCTCGGCCCAGCCGCTGAGCCGGGTCTCGACCCGCCGCTCCGCGTCCGCGAGCGCGGCGGTGAAGGCGGCGCCCGCGGTGCGCTCGCGCTCGGCGAGCTCGCGGCGTCGCTCCTCCGCGATGCGCCGCTCCTCCTCGGCGAGCTGGGAGAGGGTGTCCGCCCGGGCGCGGGCGAGCAGCCGCTCGAGCTCCTCCGCGTTCTTGCCCGTGTCGGCCGCGACGACGTCCCGCAGCCGGCGCTCTCCCCGCGCGATCTCGGCGTCGATTCGGCGGCCGCGCGCGAGCGCGCGCACGAGGGGGATGCCGGCGAGCGCCGCGACGAAGCAGGCGGTCAGGCCGCCCGCCGCGAGCGCGTATTCGTCGCTCGGGTCGAGCCCGAAGGCGGCCCAGGCCGTCGCCGCGCCGGCGCCGGTGAGCGTCGCCGCGACCGCGGCGGTGGCGCGCCCCACGACCCCCCAGGCGATCAGCCCGAGCGTGCCGGCGGCGACGACGACGCCCGCCGCGAACAGCGTCTCGAGGATCCGCTGGGTCTCCACGCCTTCATCCTAGGCGCATGACCAGAACGGCGACGGCCAGCGTCACGGTCGCCCCGCTGAGGATCCGGAGGCCGGTCTCGGGGGCGCCCATCAGCAGCCGCTCGGTCACCGGCTCTCGCGTTCCGTCCGCATACTCGACCTCCCCGGAGACGGCGCGCACACGCCTACGGACGGTCCGTACCGGCGTCGAGAGCACCCTTTGCGCCCAGGAGAGGAGTGCTGCGAAGGCGGCGGCCAGCACCGCCTCGACGCGGATCGTCTCCGCCTGCGCGAAGTAGGCGGTCAGCACGGGGAAGGCGCCCCAGGCGAGCGCGAACCAGAGGCCGGTGTGGAAGCCGGGGAGCTCGAGGTTGTAGGCGGGCACGATGAAGGCGCCGAAGGCCACGAAGGCGAGCAGCCAGGGCGTCCACCGGAGCGCGGCGAGCACGCCGATTCCCACGGCGGCCGCCACCGACGCGGCCGCGAGCGCCCACAGCACCGGCTCGGGGATGCGCGTCTGCAGCGGCCGGCCCCTGAGCTCGTCCAGCGCGTGCGCGCCCACGCCCATGGCGAGCGCGAAGGCGGCGAGCGTCCAGCCCAGGCGCTCGGCGGTCGGGTGCGGGGCGAGGCCTGCGCCGAGCGCGGCGTAGGAGAGATGCCAGAGTGTGTACGGCGGGTGGAGCAGCGTCACGTAGTCGCGCCAGCCGCCGGGCGCGAGCGCGTAGAAGGCCGGTCTCATCCCCGCGTGCCCCAGACGACGATCCCGCCGCCCAGGCTCATGACGCGGTGGCGCGGATCGGCGATGCCCGCCTCTCGCCAGAGCTCGAGCAGTCGCTCGAGCGGCAGGCGCTGCCAGAGCTCGCGGATGCTCGGCCCGAGGAAGCGGCCGACCTCCTGCCACTCCGGCGCGCGGGCGAGCGGCAGGATCCGGTCGACGTAGACGTCCCAGGCGAAGCGCCACGGCTGCCGGGGGACGAAGAACTCGAGCATGGCCAGCGTCCCGCCCGGACGGACGACGCGGGCGAGCTCCCGCAGGACGTCGGCGGGCTCGTCCACGTAGCGCAGGAGATAGGTGAAGGTGAGCGCGTCGAACGAGGCGTCCGCGAACGGCAGGCTCTCCGCGCGGCCCTCGACGAAGCGGACGCGGTCGCCGAGGCGCGCGCGGGCGACGCGCAGCATCCCCGGGCTCTGGTCGAGCCCGGTCACGGAGCAGCCCCGCCGGAGCAGGCGGCTCGCGACCGCGCCGGTGCCGGTGGCGACGTCCAGCACCTCGGAGCCGGGCGGGATGCGCGAGACGAGGAAGCGTCGCCAGCGCGGATCCTGGCCCAGCGAGCGGAGCGCCGCGTTCCGGTCGTAGGTGGGCCCCAGGCCGGCGAACAGCCGCTCCGCGATCTCTCCCCGCATGCTTCGTATTCTGGGCTAGTGCCCCTCCAGGCCATAGTCAGGGCATTTCTGGCGGCATACGGCGCCGCCATGCGGCGTCCTCGGTCGCCCACGTATGCCTGCATACGTGGGCTCCCTGCGTCCTTGCCTGGCGACCCCGTGCACTCGCCAGAAACGCGAGACCATCACCTGGAGGGGCACTAGTGGAGCTCGAGCGCATCGCCGCTGCCGCCGAGCGCTTCGCGGCTGCGGGCGAGCGGCTGAGCGGCGTGCTCGCGACCGAGCCGATTCCGGGGCTCCGGGTCTACCTCTGTGCGTTCGAGTCGGCGGACAGCCGCGCCTGGCTCGCGCTCGACGAGGCGGGCGAGCCGGTCGAAAGCCGCCCGCTCGTCCGCGACGCGGCCTCGATCGCCGCGCTTGTGGAGCTGGCCGCAGATGCGGCGGGCGGCGGGCAGCTCGAGGAGCTCCGCTCGCAGCTCGTGTCGCTGAGGCTGCGGGAGAACCCGCCCGGCATCGACGAGGCCGAGGAGGCGGCGCTGGCGCTGGAGCACGTCGTCGGCGCGCCGCCCCGCCTCGCCACCCCGGCGCTGCTCGACGAGATCGGCGTCGCGACCCGCAGGCTCGAGCTGGCGCTCGGGACGAGCGGCGGCTCTCCGTTCGCCGAGGCGATGAAGGCCGGGACGGCCGCCGTGGAGGCGCTCGTGGCCGAGATCGAGGCCCGGTACAAGGCTCCGCTAGGCTGACGGCGTGGAGGGCAGCCCGTTCGGCTTCTCCTTCGGGGGCGACCCGGAGGACCTGATGCGGAGCCTGCGCGAGTTCGCGGAGCGCCAGGCCGAGGTCGTGCACGAGTCGCAGCGCGAGCAGTTCGCGACGCTGACGCTGAACACCGCCGTCGCCCTGACGGCGGCGGCGCTGCAGCGGGTCGAGGCGACCGGCGGGCCCGACGAGCAGGCGCTGGCCCTCCGCGACGCGATGCGGGTGCTCTTCCCGGAAGCGGTCGCGCTCGTCTCCGCCGCCCGCCAGGGCTTCATGCGCGAGCCGTAGCTCCTAGAATCGCGCCGCCCGTGGCGATCCTCGACCGCGCCCTCGTCACTCTCCTGCCTGCGGTTCCGAAGCCGGTCGTCCGCCGCCTCGCGGAGCGGTACATCGCCGGCCCGGACCTTGAGGACGCTGCGCGCACCGTCCGCGAGCTCAACGACGACGCCAAGCTGGCGACGATCGACGTCTTGGGCGAGGAGATCACCCACGCCGACGAGGCGCGCGCGATCGCCGGCGCCTACCACGACGTCCTGGAGACGATCGACCGGGAGCGGCTGGACTCGAACATCTCGGTCAAGCCCACCGGTCTCGGCCTCGGCCTCTCGCTCGACCTCTGCCGCGAGAACCTCGAGGCCCTCGTCGTCGACGCGGCCGCGCGCGACAACTTCGTCCGCATCGATATGGAGGACTCGTCGACGACCGACGACACGCTCGCGCACTACCGCGAGCTGCGCGAGGCGGGGCACGACCGGGTGGGGATCGTCCTGCAGGCGACGTTGAAGCGCACGCTCGCCGACGTGGACGCGCTCGCCGACCTGCGCCCGAACGTCCGCCTCTGCAAGGGGATCTACGTCGAGCCGGCGACGATCGCCTTCCGCGAGTTCGAGGCCGTACGGACGAACTTCGTGCGCGTCCTCGACGGGCTGCTGGACGCGGGCTGCTACGTGGGCGTCGCCACGCACGACGAGTGGCTGCTCGAGCAGGCCAGGCGGGCGGTCGCTGACCGGGGGCTCGCGCGCGAGGAGTACGAGTTCCAGATGCTGCTCGGCGTGCGGCCCGAGCTCGGCGACGAGCTCGTCCGCGAAGGGCACCGCCTGCGCATCTACGTCCCATTCGGGACGCAGTGGTACGAGTACTCGCTCCGCCGGCTCCAGGAGAACCCGAAGATCGCCGGCTACGTCGCCGCCGACACGGTCGGCCGGCTCCTGCATCCGCGACGGAACGGGCGATGATCCTCGCGCCTCTCGGGCGCCGCTGGCAAGGGAGGCAAGCGAGCGACGCGAGGACAGTACGTCGAGGTACGGCCGAGCGGCGCTCGCGCAGCATCCTGCCGCCAGCGGCGTCAGCCGGGCGCGGAGCCGGGCTCCGCCCGGCGGGAGCGCCCGGCGGCGAGAGGCGCGAGGGATGATCTGGGCCCGCGCGGAGGGCACGCGCGTCTGGGACACCGAGGGACGCGAGTACCTCGACCTCTCCGCCGGCTTCGGCGTCGCCGCGCTCGGGCATCGCAACCCCCGCGTCATGGAGGCGATCGCGGCGCAGCCCGTCGTCCACGCGCTCGGCGACCTCGCCGAGGCGGAGGTGGCGGTCGCGCTGCGCCGGCGGCTCCCCTGGCCGGCGAAGTTCGGCGTCAGCGGCGAGGACGCGGTGGAGATCGCGCTGCGGACGGCGCTGCTCTCCACCGGGCGGCCGGGGATCGTCGCCTTCGGCGGCGCCTACCACGGCACCGGGCTGCTCGCGCTGGCGGCCACGGGCTTCGAGCGCTTCCGCGAGCCGTTCGCCGCCTGGCTGCCCGGCCCGGTCTACCGGCACGCGTACGGGGAGGACCCAGGCCCGCTGCCCGGGGACGCGGGCTGCGTGATCGCCGAGCCCGTGCAGGGGCGGGCCGGCGCGCGCGTGCCGCCGGACGGATGGCTCGAGACGCTGCGCGCGCGCTGCGACGAGGCGGGAGCGCTGCTCGTGGTGGACGCGATCTACGCGGGCCTCGGGCGGACGGGCGAGCTGTGGCCGGGGGAGGACGTCGCGGACGTGCTGACCGTCGGGAAGGCGCTCGGCCACGGGCTCCCCATCTCGGCGGCGCTCTTCCTCCGCCCGGGGCTCGCGGAGGCGTGGCGGCTCGGGCCCGAGGACGTGCTCACGCACACGCACGTCCTCAACCCGCTCGCCTGCGCGGCCGCACACGTCGTCCTCGACGAGGTGCCCGCGTTGCTCGGCCGCGTCACCGAGGCGGGCGAGCGGTTCGCGGCGGCCGGCTTCGAGGGCCGGGGGCTGCTGCGCTCCCGCCCCGGCGACTGGGAGGAGGCGTGGCGCCGCGGCGTGCTCGTCGTCCCCGCGGGCGAGGACGGCTCGCTGATCTCGGCGACGCCGCCGTTGACGATCGCCGACGAGGAGATCGACGAGGCGCTGGAACGGCTCGAGGGCGTCTAGTGCGGCATCTCCAAACCTTTGACCGGAAACTCCGCCGCGCCGCTGGCGGCGAATCTGGCTCTGCAAGCCGAGTTGCGCCCGACGCCGCCAGCGGCGGGTTTCGGGTGCAACGTTACGAGATGCCGCACTAGCAGTCGGGAGGGAGGAGGTATTCGGGGCTCTCGGCGGCGTGGAGTGGGTTTTCGGCACGCTGCTGGCTCATCAGCTCCCGGGCCGTGTCGAGTGAGAGCCCGAGCCGCCGCCCAAGCTCGACGCCGGACCGGAGCGCGTTGCACTCCGTCTGGCCCTCGTCGCGGACGCCGCGCAGGTGCCACGCCTCGTGGGCGAGGACCGCGAGCGCCCGGCCGGTCCGGCTGCCCCGTTCCTCGCCCTCGAACGCGAGGCGGTAGAGATCGAGGCAGCGCTGCGGCGTGAGGAAGGCCAGGTCGCCGCCCACCACGGCCGCCCCGTCCGCATGCTGGATGATGCCCACGCGGCGGCCCGACTCGTCGCAGCGCACGGTGACCGGCTTCCCCGCGATCCGGGACGCCTCCGCCGAGAAGCGCGCTTCCGCCTGGGACTTCGTCTCGGCGGAAAGCGCGTCCCAGCCCGTGCGGGCCTCCACGAACCAGAGGACGAGGGCGAAGGCGCCGATCAGCCCGGCGCCGACCAGGAGGCGACGCAACGGCGGCCACAGCGGGCGTCGAGCCGGCACGAGCTCGGCCGGCTCGGGCTCGTACTCCTCGTCGAGCTCCACCTCGAACGGGTCCTCGACCTCCTCCGGGTAGCCGAACCGCTCGCGATCGACGGCCTGGGGGCCGCGGTCCCGGGCCGCGCGCGGCTCCGCCCGGAGCGCTCCGAGGAAGAGCTGCACCTCCAGCCCGAGCGCGATCAGGAAGACGAGCCAGACCGGGACGGCCGAGCGGAGCTCGTACGGCCCGAAGATCCAGGCCAGCACGAAGACGCCGAGCGCGACGCGCAGGAGGGCGGCGCGACTCGGACGCCGGTCCGCGGGCTCGTCCACCCCCTGAACGTAGCGCGCTAGTCGATCCGGGCCGTGACGAGGAACCAGCCCAGCACCGCGACGACGAGCGTGACTCCGAGCCCGCCGAAGCTCTTCCAGCGCGCGCGGGCGAGCCAAGCCGTGCCCACGACGAGCGCAGCCCAGGAGAGCCAGAGGGTCACGCCGATGTAGAGGAAGAGCGGCTCGCCCCTGAGATCGGCGGTCCGGCGGCCGGTGACGTAGCCCGCGAGCGCGGCCGCCGCGAGCAGCGTCAGGGCGCGAGCCGTTCCGGCGAGGGCCTTCTCGCCCGCCGTGCCGCCGCGGTGGAGCTCGACCGCGGTGAGGAGCGCGATCGCGGCGACCGGAACGAGCAGCAGCGCGCGCGATCCAACGTCCAGCGTGCCGCGGTAGGCCGGGAGCCAGAGCACCGCCGCCGCCATGACGGCCGCCCAGCCGATGACTGCGCGGGTCAGACCCCCGGCGGCGGGCCGGCGTCCTCTTCCTCGACGACGCGCCTGCGCCGCGGCCGGGCCACGGGCTCGCCCTCGACGTACTCGCGGCGCCGGTAGCCGGGAGCCCGCCAGCCGGCCCAGAACACGAGCGAGAGGAGCGCCGCGATCGCGCCGACGATCATCAGGATCCAGCCCACGGCGTCGATGTTCACGCCGCTCGCCTCGCCCGTGACCGCCCAGACGAGGATCGCGCCGACGGCGATCAGAATCAGTCCGACGGTGAGTCCCGCGGGCGAGTACACACCTGCGTTGTTCCCGCCTCACCCGACCGCAAACCACGACCGCGCCGTGCGCGCGGTGGTGAAGAAGCGCAGCAGGCGCTCCGCGACCTTCTGGCGGCCGCTCTGCGACGGGTGCGTCCCGTCGGGCGCGAAGTCCTCGACGGCCCAGGCGAGGCCGTCGCGGCGCGCGCGCAGGCCGTCGGCCCAGAGGTAGGGACCCCAGCCGACCCAGGGACCCTTGAGCCGCCCCGCGATCCGGTCCGCCACCGTCCACTTGACCGCGAAGCCGGTCTGGTAGGCGTAGGGCTCCGGGTTGAGCTGGGTGGTGGCGTAGCCGGCGTAGGTGCGGCTGGAGAGGTAGACCAGCTTCAGGTTCGGGAAGCGGGCGGCGAGGATGCCGTGGATCGTCCGCAGCGCGCCCTGGAGCTTGCGCGCGTCGGCCGGGAACAGCTCGCGCGGCCCGGCGTACGCCTGCTTGAGCCAGACGACCTGCACCTGTTTCGGCGTCGCCCCTGCGGCCGCGAGGCGCTGATCGACCACCTGCCAGAACGGCGCGGCCGGGTCGGAGATGCGGATCGCGTCCTGCCCTCCCTGCGCGCCGTCCACGATCGTCACCCGCGGGTTCTTGCGCGGGTCGGCGTCGGCGAGGCGCTTGAAGATCTGGAACTCCTGCGTCGTGTTCGACATCCCGATCGAGAGCAGCACGATCTTCCCGTCGCGCGGCTTCACCTGCGCGGCCCTGGCGAGGCCGACCTTCAGGTACTCCTTGGCAGGAGTGTTTCGGCCGCCGGGATAGAGGCCGCCGCGGAAGCCCTTGTACCTGCCGTCGGCGAGCTCGGTCAGCGGCGTGAGGCCGGTCGAGTCCGCCGCCGCGGCGGGCAGCGCGGCCACGAGCGCGGCGATCGCGAGCAGGCGCTTCACGGACTCATCCTGACGCTGCGCTGTTAGCGGCGCATTAGGGATTCGTTCGCATCGCCACGAGCACGAGCTCGCCGGGCGCGCGGGGATCGTGGCGGCGGGCGGGATCGGAGGGCGGCAGCTCCTCGAGCCGGCGGATGCTCATCCCGCCCTGGGCGAGCGCGGTGACGAGCTCGTCGAGGCGGACACGCTGCCCGTCGAAGTAGTCGCCGCGCCAGTGGAGCAGGTGGTCGAGCCGGTGGACGACCGGATGGTCGTCGTGGTGGAGCAGGAACCCGCCCGGCCGGAGCGCGCCGAGGACGCCGTGCGCGAACGCCTCGACGTCGCGGACCTCGACGAGCGTCCCGCGGGCCGCGTAGACGAGGTGGAAGCGCGAGCGCAGCAGCTCGAGCGGCAGGCGGTCGAGCTCCGCGTGGACGAAGGCGGCGGTGGGCGCGTTCGCCCGCGCCGCGGCGAGGTCCTGCGGCGACGGGTCGACGGCGGTGACGAACGCACCGAGCGCCGCGAGGTCCGCGGTCGCCTCCCCTGTCCCGCAGCGCAGGTGGAGGACGTGGCGGCCCCGGAGCTCGGGCAGGCGCTCCCGGACGGGCGGCGGCAGGCCGACCTGGGGCCGCTCCAGCGGCTGGTGGGCCTCGTTCCACGCGCGGACGTTCTCCTCGGTCGGTTCCATCAGGCGGGCAGGGAGTAGCCGCCGTCCACGACGAGCGTATGGCCCGCGATCATCGCGGCGTCGGGCGAGCAGAGGAAGGTGACGGCGCGGGCGACGTCGTCGGGCTCGACCATGCGGCCCGCCGGCGTCCGGCGGCGCGCGGCGGCGAGCATCCTCTCGCGGTTGGGGAAGTGCTCGAGCGCGTCGGTCTCGACCAGGCCGGCGGAGACCGCGTTGACGCGGATCCCGCGCGGGGCGAGCTCCACGGCGAGGTGCCGCACGACCGCCTCGAGCGCCGCCTTCGAGGCGCCGACGAGCGTGTAGTTCTCGAGCACGCGCATCGAGCCGAGGCTGGAGATGCCGACGATCGAGCTGCCCTCCGGCATCGAGGGCACGAGCGCGCGCGCGAGCGAGAGCAGCGCCCGCGCGTTTGCGGCGAACGTCCACTCCCAGTGCTTGTCCTCCGTCTCGAGCGCGGGGCGGATCACGCCCGTGGCGGCGTTGTGGACGAGCGCGTCGAACGGGCCGAGCTCCGCCGCCTCGCGGGCCACGCGCTCCGAGGCGACGTTGCCCCGGAGGAGCACCGGCTCGGCGCCGAGC
>JBBDQR010000119.1:0-24361 GCA_040905885.1 Gaiellaceae bacterium
CAGCCGGGCGTCTGCCGGGGCCATGTCGCCGGCCCGCAGCAGGATCACGTCGCCCGGCACGAGCTCGCGCGCCGGGATGTCGGCCTCGTCGTGCTCGCGCAGAACGGTCGCCAGCGGCGCCGCCAGCTGGCGCAGGGCCTCGATCGCGCGCTCGGCGCGGTACTCCTGCACGAAGCCGAGCAGGGCCGCGAACAGGACGATCACCGCGATGACGATCGCCTCCGTCCCGTGGCCGAGCACCACCGAGAGCGCCACGGCGACGAGCAGGACGAGGATGAGGACGTTCTTGAACTGCTCGAGGAGGAGCCGCCACGGC
This sequence comes from Gaiellaceae bacterium, assembly GCA_040905885.1. Classification (GTDB taxonomy): domain Bacteria; phylum Actinomycetota; class Thermoleophilia; order Gaiellales; family Gaiellaceae; genus JACVRU01. The sequence continues at coordinate 317 of JBBDQR010000119.1, forward strand.
GCGACGCCGCCCCTGGCCTCGAGCTCGTTCGGGCCGTGCTCGGCGAGTCGCCGGGCGGCCTCCTCGGCGCTGAGTCCCGCCGCGAGCGACGTCTCGAGCCTCGCCGCCACCGTGTCGGCGTCGAGCGTGTGCCAGGGGAGCTCGGTCCGGGTTTCGGGAGCTGCGACTGACATGGCCGCGAGGCAGACTACGTGGCGGCTCTGCGATTCCTCTTCGTAACGATGGACGAACGCGCGTCTTCGACCGCGAGGACGTTCGGCGCGAACGCGGCGGCGCGGCATGTCCGTAGGCTGTTCGTCTCCATGAAGACGACCACGATCCGAGTTCCCGTCGAGACACGCGATCGGCTCGAGGCTCTCGCTCGCACGCGGGGAGTACGCCCGGGGGAAGTCGTGGCCGATCTGGTTCGGGAAGCCGATGACCGTGCCCTGCTCGCCGACGCCGAGGAGAGCTGGCAGAGAATGGCCGCTGACGCTCGGGCACTCGCCGCCTACCGGGGAGACCGGTGAGCTCAGGCTTCGACGCGCAGCTGCCCGAGCATTGAGCCAGAGCGGCGTCAGGGCGATGTCATGTGGGCCAACCCGGCGCATCCTGAGCTTGCCGCCGCTTCGATCGAGCTCAGGCATCCGCCGGCAGGATGACGAACGGCTCGCCTGCCGGCGTTCGGAGCGCGCGGAAGTGTCGCTCGTCGAGCGTCAGGATCTGCCGGGTGCGATAGCGGTCTGCGAGCACGGCCATCGACGCGTCGGCCAGGCCGATGCCGAGGTCGCGATACCGGTCGATCACGTCCATGGCCGCGGCCACGTCGTCCCCGAGAAACGGCACGAGCTCGTAGGCGCCCGTGCCGACTTCTGCCAGGAGGGAGAGCTCTGCTGCGACTCCGGCTTCGCGTGCAATCAGGTAGTCCAGCTCGGCGAGGACGAAAGGAGAGAGGACGAAGGGCGGTGACGCCTGCTCGAGCGCTGCGCGCGCCGGCTCGTGTGAGCGCTGATTCCGCACGAGCGCCGCCAGCAGGCCGCTCGTGTCGAGCAGGATCACGCGCGGCCGAAGCCGTCTGCGAGGGCCTCGTCCACGCGTTCGGCCAGCTCAGGGTCGCCGACGCTCTCGAAGAGCGGCAGTCGCGGTCGCGGCCGCGCCTCGGTACGCGTGTACGCGTCGAGCGCGGCGCGTACGACCTCGGCCTCAGACATGTTTCGGTCGCGCGCCGCTCGCTCGAGTCGCGACTTCAGGGAGTCGGGCAGGTACAGCGTCGTCTTCTTCATATGTGGCATTATACCATACGTCTAGCGCCGCACCATCGCGTACAGCTTCGAGTAGCCGACGACGTAGAGCCGCCGGCGGTCGGCGACCACGGCCGTGTACTGGCCGTCCGGCCACGTCCACCGGACCTTTCCCGGTTGCCGCAGCAGAGGTGGCGGTCGTGCGAGCCCGCGTAGACGCGCAGCTTCCAGACGGCCGGGGACGAGTAGACGAAGCTCCCCGTCGACCGCGACCAGCGGATCCGGCCGCTCGTCGCCCCGCGACCCGAGGCGAGGCAGTTCATGGCCACCTCGGCGCAGGCCAGGATCAGGCCCGCGTCCCCTCGCCCGTCCGTCGCGCCTCCGCACAGGGTGCTTAGTACGCGCTAGCGAGCCCATTCGCCGCGGAGAACGAGCAGCCCGGCTGCGAGGTACGGGACGAAATTCACGGCGTGGAGGACGAGCGCATAGGAGAGCGCGACGGACGCGTCCACGCCGAACGCGACCAGCGCGACGACCGCGGCTCCCTCGAAGACGCCCAGCGCGGCGGGCGGTGAGGGGACGATCATCGCGAGCCCCACCGCGACGAGGACGAGCAATCCAGCCTCGAAGCCGAGGTCGAAATCGAACGCCGGCATCAGCGCCCAGGTCGACGCCGCCAGCACGAGCCAGGAGAGGATGGTCCAGACTGCGCCTGCGCCGGCCACCTCGACGCTTCGCAGGGCGGCGAGGCCGCTGCCGAGGTTCCGCGGCACCCATTCCCACCGCTCGACGCTCAAGAACGGGAGCCAGCGCAGCGGCCAGAGGAGCACGCGTAGCGCACGGTCGCCGAAGACGAACAGCACGCCTACGCCAATCCCCAGCCCGATGCCGAGCACGAGCGCGAGCCAGACCGCGGCCCGGAGCCAGGTGACCTCGGGAAGGAAGGGCAGCGAGACGAAGAGGATCAGCACGAGCGCCAGAACGTCGAACACTCGCTCGACGGCGATCGTGGCCAGCGTCTCGGCGCGTGAGACGCCCGTCCGCCGGGCGAGGTAGACGAGCCGAGCCGCCTCCCCGGCCCGGAAGGGCAGGATGTTGTTGAAGAAGAGCCCGATCAGGAGCGCGTTCGTCGTGGTCCTGAGAGGGGGTCGACGGCCCGGTGAGAAGACCGCCCGCCAGCGCAGGGCACGCAGCGGCACGGAGAGCGCCACCAGGGCCACCGAGGGCACCACCCAGACAGCCTCGCTCTCGCGGAGCGCCCGCCAGGTGAGGTCCAGGTCGATCGTCCGAACGGCCAGCCAGGCGAACACGCCGACGATCGCCGCGGCGACGACGATCAAGGCTCGATTGACGAGCACTAGTCGGCGCCGGCTGGCGTGGACGGGCGACCGACGACACGATCGACGACGTAGAGCGGCCGGTCCAGCGCCTCCTCGTGTACGCGTGCGAGATAGCGACCGAGGATCCCGATCGTGATCAGCTGGACTCCGCCGAGGAAGATGATCGCGATCAGGAGTCCGAGCGAAAGCGTTAGCTCCACCACGCCGAGGACGAGCAGGATCACGGTGACGATCCCCGCGGTCAACCCGGCGCCGGCGGCCAGGAAGCCGAAGTAGGTGGCGATGTGGAGCGGAACGTCCGAGAAGGCTGCAAGCGCCTCGAAGGCGAGCCGAAGGAGCGCGCCGTAGGACGCGCCCCGGCCGCTCGTCCGGCGCTCGCGGTGGTAGTCGATCGGCACTTGGCGGAACCCGGCCCACGCGACCATGCCGCGCAGGAATCGACGCCGTTCGCCCATCTGGCCCAGCACGTCCACGACGCGGCGGGTCATGAGCTTGAAGTCGCCCGCCTGTCCCTGGTAGGGGACGCGCGAGACGCGCTCCATCAGGCGATAGAAGACCGTTGCGAGGAAGCGCTTGAGCCGGCTTTCGGCGCTACCGATTCGCCGCGTGTAGACGACGTCCGCATCCGCCTCGCGCAGAGCCGCCAGCATCTCCGGAATCAGCTCCGGCGGGTCCTGGAGATCGGCGTGCATGAGCACTACGTGGTCGCCCGCTGCGTTGTCGATCCCGGCTGACATCGCGACCTCCATCCCGAAGTTCCGCGAGAGGACGATCACCCAGACAGCCGGCTCCTGGCGGGCAAGTTCCGTCAGGTACTCGGTGGAGCCGTCGCTCGAGCCGTCGTCGACGAAGACGACTTCGTAGCCCTGGCGAACGCCCGCGAGCGCTTCGGTCAGGCGGCGCCACAGCTCCGGCAGGACCGCCCGCTCGTTGAAGACCGGGACGACGACCGAGAGCTCCGGAACGCCGGTCATACGCTCTGGCTGTTCCTGCATCTCGCTCAGCGGCGATTTGTAACAGAGGGCGAAGACACCGGCGTCACGGCCGCGACCGCTAGCGCCGCACCATCGCGTAGACGAGCCCGTTGATCACCGTCGGCGACCCCGAGATCTTGCCGTTCGCCCGGAACTTCCACCGGACGCGGCCGGTCGCCGCGTCGAAGCAGTAGAGGTGCCGGTCGTGGGAGCCGGCGTAGACGCGCAGCTGCCTGTGCTTGCCGGGCGCGATCAGGGTCCTAGCGCGCCGATCGGGATGACGGAGATGCCGTCGTCGCGGACGTAGCCGTAGCCCGAGCCGACGACGACGCCGAGACACGCCGGCTCTCCGCTCTTGGTCGTGTCGATCTGCCTCGCGAAACGCAAGAGGTTCGCGGCCCCCTCCTCGATCAGCTTGTCGCCGCCGAGCTTGGCTTCGAACGCCGCCCAGCGACCGTCGCGCGTCTGGACGATGACGTCGATCTCGAGCCCACTGTTGTCGCTGTAGTAGAAGACGGTTGCGTCGCATCCCTGCGCATAGATGCGCAAGTCGCGAACGACCAGTGACTCGAACAGGAACCCGAGGAAGTTGAGGTCTTTGAGCAGCCGTTCCGGAGAGGCGCCGAGAGCGGCGACCGCAAGGGACGGATCCACGAAGTGCCTCTTCGGGGTGACCCGCAGCTGCCAGCGCGAGCGCAGATGCGGCTGCCAGGCGGGTTGGTCCTCGACGATCATCAGCCGCTCGAGGGCATAGAGGTAGTCGTAGACAGTGCCGCGGGCGAGCGGCGCGTCTGCGTCGCCGACGTCTGCGGCCAGCCTGGTGACCGCGGCAGCGGTGGCGACGTTGCGAGCGAGCGAACGGAGCAGCTTGCCGACGCGAACGGGGTCGCGGTCGCGCTCGCGGCGCCCCGCGATGCCGCCTTCATCGCCGGGGCGCTTGATCCGGTTGATGTCGGCACGGCTGATCTCATCGAGGTAGTTGGCCACCGCCCGCAAGGCCGCAGCCGTCGAGAGCTCGCGAAAGCCGGGCCAGCCCCCGACAGCGATGCGTTCTGCAACCCCGGCGATGGTCAAGCCCGGATCAGGGGTGCGCGGCGCGCCACCGCTGAGGAGTTCCGCAGTCGAGATCGCGCCGCTCGAATGGCCGGTCTCGAAGAGGCTCATCGGCCGCATGCGGATGCGGCTGATCCGGCCGGCCCCGGTGTGGCGGGTCGCGTCGTCCGCGGGAACGGCGGAGCCGCTGAGGATGAACTGGCCGGGGAGGCCGCGATCGTCGGCGACCCGCCGCACGTGATTCCAGAGCTTCGGCTCGATCTGCCACTCGTCGATCAGACGGGGAGCGGCGCCGTCGAGCACGAGCGTGGGATCGACAGCTGCCGCGGCGCGCGCGTCCTCGTCGATGTCGAGCAACACCTCGCTCGCGGCGACCTGGCGGGCAGTGAAAGTCTTGCCGCACGCCTTGGGTCCCTCGATGACCACGATAGGTGCCGATGCGAGTTGCGCCTTCAGCTCGGCGTCGACCACCCGCGGGAGATAGACGCTGGCGTCCACAGGGCAGATCGTAGCAGTTAGAGCGTACGCATCGTAGTCTTTCGGATGAGCAACTCAAGGCGCCGCTCATCTACAGATCGTAGGGACCACCGTCCCAAGCGGGGCTACCTAACGCCGCACCATCGCGTACAGCTTCGAGTAGCCGACGACGTAGAGCCGCCGGCGGTCGGCGACGGCCGCGGTGTACTGCCCGTCCGGCCACGTCCACTCGACCTTGCCGCTCGTCGCGTCGAGCGCATACGTCCGCCCGGTGATCGTCGAGAAGTAGACGAGCCCGTTGATCACCGTCGGCGAGCCGGAAATCTTGCCGTTCGCCCGGAACTTCCACCGGACACGGCCGGTCGCCGCGTCGAAGCAGTACAGGTGCCGGTCGTGGGAGCCGGCGTAGACGCGCAGCTTCCAGACGGCCGGGGAGGAGTAGACGAAGCTGCCGGTCGACTCCGACCAGCGCAGCTTCCCGGAGGTCGCCCCGTAGGAGTAGACCTTCCCGTCCGTGTTGCCCACGTAGACGCGGCCGTAGGCCACGGCCGGCGTCGCGTAGAAGTTCCCCCGCCCGCCGAGGCGGTCCTGCGCGGACGCGACCCAGAAGCGCCGGCCCGTGCGCGCGTTGAATGCGTACAGGCGCCCGTCGTACGCGCCGACGTAGAGCCGCTCGCCGGAGATCGCCACGCCGGCCTTCACCTGCCCGCCGACGCCCACGCTCCAGCGCGTGCGCCCGGTGCGGGCGTCGAGCGCGAGGACGTTGCCGCGCCAGTCGCCGACGTAGACGAGCCCGCCCGCGACCGCCGGCGAGGACTCGCTCGGGCCGATCGTCCGCCGCCAGCGCACTTTGCCGGTGCGGGCGTCGAAGGCGACGACCTCCCCGTCGAGCCCGCGGCCCCCGCGCGCGTTGCAGGGCGGCCGGTTCATGAACGTCTGGTAGACGACCTCCCGCGAGACCGCGGGCGACGACGCGGTGCAGCGCCTGCCCAGGAAGCTCCAGCGCAGCTTGCCCGTGCGCACGTCGATCGCGAACAGGCGGCCCGAGTTGTTCGCGACGTACGCGGTCTTGTAGGCGATCACCGGCGGGAACTCGAGCAGCGCCCGCGCGCGGAACGTCCAGATCGTCCGGTAGGGCGGCCGCTGCTGGAAGAGGGCGGGCGCCTTCAGCCGCTCGTTCGTGTAGCCGTAGACCCCCCAGACCACCTCCTGCGGCTCTCCGGGGGGCTCGACGGTCGTCTCGACCGTCTCGGTGGTGACGAACTCCTCGGTGGACGAGCCCTCGATGTCCCGCGCCTCGTAGCGCTTCTCGAGCACGTAGGCGGCGACCGCGCCGGCGAGCAGCACGACGAGCGCTGCCGCGCCGATCACGACCCACCTCTTCACCGCGGCACGACGGCGTACAGGCGGGAGACGCCGTGGAGCAGCAGCTTCCCGCCGTTGCCCGAGACGGGCACGTAGTTGCCGTCACGGAAGCTGAACCGCGTCCGTCCCGTGCGCGCGTCGACGCCGTAGAGCCGGCGGCCCGTGTTGCCGAAGTAGACGACACCCGCGATCACCGTCGGCGCGCCCGAGATCGGCCGGCCGCCGTACGCGCGCCAGAGCACGCTCCCCGTGCGCGCGGAGACCGCGTAGAGGACGCCGTTGTGCGAGCCGAAGAAGACGCGACCGGCCCACACGGCCGGCGACGAGTAGACGTATGCGCCCGTGTAGACCGTCCAGAGGCGCCGGCCGCCGGTGGAGAACGCCGTCAGCGAGCGGCCGGTGGACGAGGGGACGAAGACGCGCCCCGCCGCCACCGCGGGCGTCCCGTAGACGCGGCCGCCGACGGAGCCGCGCCAGACGACGCGCCCCTGCCGGGAGAGCGCCCAAACGCGGCCGCCGTAGTCCCCCACGTACAGCCGCCCGCCCGCGAAGGAGACGCTCGACGTGATCTTGTAGCCGCCGCGGAAGACCCAGCGCAGGCGCCGGCGCTCGAGGTCGAGGGCGTAGACGTTGCCGTTCCAGGCGCCGAAGTAGTCGACGCCGTCGACGACCACCGGCGAGGACTCGATCGGCGAGCCGACGCGGAACTTCCAGCGGATCCGCCCCGTCTCCCGGTCGAGCACCCAGACGTGCCCGTCCATCCCGTGGGCGACCACCGTCTTGCCGACGACGGCCGGCGACGCCGCCATCTTCCCGGACGGCGTCTGCCTTCCCCAGAGCACCTTGCCGTTGCGCATCGACAGCGCCCGTACCCGTCCGCTCAGGTTGGAGACGTAGGCGACGCCGTCGGCGACGACCGCCGGGAACTCGAGGAAGCCGAGGCTGCGGCTCCAGACGACCCTGAACGGCGGCCGCAGCTTGATCTCCGTCTGCGTCTGCGTGCGCCGCGGGCCGGCGCCGTACATCGTCCACTGGAGGCGCGGTCGGTAGAGCCGCATCACCTGGACGCGACGCTGACCGAAGCGGAGCCGGTCGGTGCGCGCGGCGTAGCCCGGGGCCGTCGCCCGCACCTTCAGCCGGCCGACCCAGCGAACGCGGAAGTGCGCACCTCCGTTCCCGTTCGCGCGCACGCCCTCCTGCCTCCCGACGCGCACGCTCGCGCCGCGCACCACGCCGCCCGTGTCCCCGTCACGCACGAGGACGACGACCTCCTGCCGCATCGGCCCGTCGTAGCGGGCCGCGGCCGGAGCCGCCAAAGCCAACGCCGCGAGGGCGAGCCCGAGGGCGCCCCGTCGACCCACGGCTACCTGAGCCGGCGGAACGTGGCGAACGCGGGCTTGCGCGCCCCGCTCTTGTTGAGCAGGCCCGACTGCCAGCCCTCGAGCCGGTTCTCGTCCCTGAGCAGGAACCAGAAGAACGTGTCGATCCGCGGGTGCTTCTTGGCGATCGCGTACGCCTCGGCCAGGTACTTCGCCTGGAGCTTCGGCGAGACCCCGAAGATCTTGTCGGGCGGATTGGTCTGGTAGCCGTACTCGGTGATCCAGATCCGCTTCGCTCCCCAGAGGCGCGTCACCTCCGAGATCAGGTCGTCGATGTTCCCGAGCTGGACGGCCTGCCGGGAGCTCGGGCGCGTCGACGGCGTCTCGGAGGGGTTCCCGTAGTACGGGTGGTGCGCGTAGGCGTCGAAGCCCTTCGCGCCCGCGGCCTTCATGACGCGCATGAACGGGATCGGGGAGACTGACGGGCGGCTGCTCGACGCCATGTTGTTCCCGCGCGGAGCGGTCACGCCGCACGCGACCTTGCCGCGCCTCGCCCCCGAATCGATGCGGGCGCGCCGGACGCCGGCGACGACCGCGTTGCAGATCTTGGCGTAGTCGACGGCGCTCTGGATCACCCACCGGCCCGCGCGCCGTTTGAACTGGGTCTTGAGGAAGAGCGGGTTGTTCGGCTCGTTCCAGGCGATCCACTTCGTCACCGCCGGGAGCCGGATGCCGTCCTCCGAGACGAAGCGTCCCCCGTACCTCGTCGCGGCCATGAAGACGAAGTTCTCCAGCGCCTTGATCTGCCTCGGCGGCTCGTTCACGCCCCTGTTGTCGTTCGCCCAGTCGGGCGTCCCGTAGATGGAGAAGTAGACCTCGATCCCGAAGCGCGCCGCGAACGTGACGAGCCGGTCGTAGAGGCTCCAGTCGAGGTTCCTCGGCTGCTCGGGGTTGAGCCCGCTCGGCGGCCGCAGCGACGCCCCGAACTTGCCGCCCCAGTAGAGGTTGACCCGGATCGCCTTCGTCCCCAGCTGCTCGAGGATCGGGAAGGTCTTGTCGGGGTTGCCGTACAGGACCTGGGTCTCGTCGTAGATGCCCTTGACGAGGCGCGCCGAGGACGGCGCGGCCGGCGCTCCGGCCGCGAGCACGGCGAGCACCAGCACGATCGCGAAGGCGAGGGGTAGTCGGATCCGGGGGGTCAGGGCCGCCCGATCGTATCCCGCGGGCCGGGCGGATCGGCCGGGCGCTTACGAACTTCTTACCTCACCGGGCTCCAGTACGGGGTGACGCCGCGGCGGAGGTAGGCGCCGAGCGCGGCCACGGTCGCCCAGGTGACGAGCAGGTAGTAGTAGGCGAGGCCGGCCCCCGGCACGCGCACGCGCAGCCGGCCGAGGAGCGCGAGGGCGAGCCAGGCGAGCTGCGCCGCGAGCGCCGTCTGGTAGACGCGGCCGGAGTCGGCGAGCGCGACGCTCGAGCCGAGCCAGACGAGATGGAGCAGCCCGCTCGCATAGCGGAGCAGCCGGTGCGAGACGAGCTCGAAGGCGTACAGCAGCCCGACGCCGCGCAGCATCCGCCCGCGGAAGACGTCGCGCCAGGCCCAGACGAACATCCGCCGCTTGCGCCCGTACTCGTCCTCGAGGGTCGCGACGGGCCGTTCGTAGGCGACGGCCTCCGGGTCGTAGACCGCCCGCTTGCCGCGCTTCGCCATCGCCACCGGCAGGGCGAGATCCTGCCCGAGCAGGCCCGGCGGCCAGTCCTCGCGGCGGACGGCGTAGACGGCGCCGTTGCCGCCGGTGATCGAGCCGAGCGCCGACTCGCTCTCCCGCAGCCAGAGCTCGTAGCGCCAGTAGGCGCCCTCACGGTTCGTCCCGTCCGCCCGGTCGAGCACGAGCTTGCCGCAGACGTAGCCGACCTCCGGGTCGGCGAGGCTGCGGACGAGCTTCCGCAGCGCGTCGGGCGCCCAGCGCGAGTTCGCGTCCGAGAAGGCGAGCACCTCCCGGTCGCTGTGGCCGACCGCCTCGTTCAGCGCGGCGAGCTTTCCGCCCCGCGGCAGCGCGAGCAGGCGGACGCCGTGCTCCCGGACGATCTCGGCCGTCCGGTCCGTGGAGCCGTCCGAGACGACGAGCACCTCGAGTGCCGGATAGTCCTGGTCGAGCAGGTTCCGGATCCGCGCGCCGATCGCGGCCTCCTCGTCGTGCGCGGGGACGATCACGGTCACGGAGGGCGTGATCTCGGCGCGCCTCACACCGCGGCGGCGGACGCGGGCGAGCAGCGCCGCGGCGAGCGGGTAGCCGAGGTGCGTCCAGAGGATGCCGCCGAGGCTGAGCCAGAAGAGGAGCTTGGCGACGATCACGGCAATCCCCGTTGGCGCCGGATCCGCTGAAGCTCCCTCAGGAGCGGGAGCTGGCTCAGGTACTTCGCGCCGCCGGTCGCCTGCTTGTTGCGGATGATGTCGTCGAGATGGGCGACCTTGATCCGGTTGTCTCCGATCTGGACGTCGATGGCTCGCTCGATCAGATCGTCGTAGCCTCCGGTGCCGTCGGGGCGGAACCAGACATCGAAGCGACCGAGCCGTGTGGCGAGCGCGACGCTCGTGAAGGCACCGAAGCTGCGGTCGTACCAGGGCTCTGGCGGTGCCAGTGGCTCTTCCCCTTCGATCCGAAAGCGAGCCTTGAGATCGTTCAGCGCGGCCGCCAGCTGCCGCAGGTTCTCGGGGCTCGTGGAAGGGCAGATGTCGAGGTCCTCGGTCAGCCTAGGCGAGCCCAGCGCCCGTTCGGCGACGCCGCCGATGAGCACGAACTCCAGGCCGTGACGGACGAGAACGTCGAGAAGCGTTAGGGCGTCGAAGTCAGGAGCGCGTACCGTCGCCGAGCTCCCGGATGGATGCCGCGAACGCAACGTGCCGGCGGAGGCTGTCGATCCGATCCTCGACGGGGCGATCGAGCATGTCCTCGATCAGCTGCTCGTCGTGATGGTCGTGCGGAGCGAGCTGCACTCTCAGATCGAACCCGGCGGCCCGCACGAGGCGCTCGAGCGTGCGGTACGCGGGCTCCTGACGACCCGCCTCGACCCGCGCGATCTCGGACTGCGCAACCCCGGCTCGCTGCGCCAGAGCTCGCTGGCTCAGACCCGCTCGCGCGCGCGCCTCGCGGAGGATCGCCCAGGCAGCCACGCCGACAATGATAGCGAATACCGCATCAGTCGAGCGATCCGGGCGGGGCGATCCAGCGGCTCTCGAAGGCGAGCACCTCGGTGAGGCGGTCGTAGTGCCGGTCGTAGTGGAGCACGCCGAGGCCGGCGTCCTGGGCCGCCGCGGCTATCAGCAGGTCGGGGAGAGGGACTCCCCGCTGGTAGCGCGGCTGAACGTGAGCGAGCTTTCGAAGCGCGAACAGCGCGGCATTTGTCACCGACCGGGTGATCGGGATGTCACGAAGAGCTGCCAGGAACTCTTGGCGCGCGTCGAACTCGGCTCCGTCGCGCGCCGCGTGCAAGAGCTCGAGCTTGACCGCCGGACATGTCGCAATCTGCCCTGCCGAGAAGGCCTCCTGCCATGCGTCCGCCACGGCCGCCCGACCAGAGCGCGCCCAGGCGGAGGTGTCGGCGATGAAGACGCCGCCGCCGAACGGCGGCTCTACTCCCCCCACGCCTCTTCGCGGACCCGCATCAAGTACTCGCGGTCGAAGAAGTCGGGCTGAACAGACAGTTCCGCCAGCTCTTCGAGCTTCGCGCGCCGATCGGCGTCGTCCAGGAGGACGGCCTCCGCGCCGCGCAGGGCGAGGTCACGAACGAGCCGAGCTCGCGGGATGCTGCGGCCGTTCAACGCCTCCACGCGAGCGAGCGCTTCCTCCAGCTGCTCGTCGACCGTCACGGCGACGCGTGGATGCTTCGTGGGCATGCCGTCAGTGTAGCACCTCGGTGTTACACCCGGTAGGCCGGGAAGAGCGTCGTCTCGCGGCCGCGGGAGAGCTCGGCGTAGCGCTCGGGGTCGAAGATGCGCATCCCGATCTCGAACGGCACGAGCCCGTGCGGCGCGAAGCTGCGCTTGTAGCGGAAGATGCCGTCGTCGGCCTCGTGCCCGCCGCCGAGCACGAAGCGCCGCTTCCCGGCCTCCTTCGCCCAGAGCATCAGCTCGTGCTTGAGCAGGTCGTTCGGCCGCAGCTCGAAGGCCGACTCGTCGGTGCCGCCGAGGAACGAGTACGCGCTCGTCGCGGAGAGCAGCGCCAGCTCGGAGGAGACGACCCGCTCGCCGTCGAGCACGTGCGCGAAGGCGAACTGGCCCGCCAGCCGGTCGCGGATCCGCTCGAAGAACGCCCGCGGGAACCGGTAGCGCGTCGAGGCCCCGCGCCGGTCGAGCGTGTGCTCGTAGAGGCGGACGAACTCGTCGAGCCGCGCGCCGGCCTGGTCTATCTCGACGCGCAGGCCCGAGCGGCGGGCTTTGTTGACGTTCTTCCGCACCTTGTGCTCGTAGTCCATCCAGAGCTCGTCCGCAGACGGCTCGAGGTCGCGGACGACGTTCACGAGCCGCGGCTCGCGCTCGCCCGGGTACGGCAGCAGCCGCTCCGGGAAGAGCGAGAAGCGGACGAGCTCGGAGACCGCGCCCTGCTCGGCCGCCCAGGCGTCGAAGGCGCGCCAGAAGGCGTCGGCGTCGGCGTCGCCCGTCCTGAACGCGCCTCCGTAGCCGTACGGCGAGATCACGTCGACGGGGTCCGCGCGCAGCAGGAACGGGTAGAGGACGCCGTCGGCGACCGCGCAGAGGGCGCGCCCCCCGTCCTCGAAGAGACGGACGTACTCGGGGTGCGCGTGCACCTCGCGCTCCGGCCAGGCCTCCCACATGGACAGCCAGCGCGGGTCGTCCGCTGTCAGGACCTCGAACACACAGCCTCGTAGAGCCGCTCGTGCGCCTCGGCGGAGGCGTCCCAGGTCAGCGCCTCGCGGGCGGCGAGCGCGCCGCGGTAGGCCGCCGCGAGCCGCTCCGGCTCGAGCAGCCGCGCGCAGGCGGCGGCGAGCGCCTCGTGGTCGCCGGGCGGGACGACCTCGCCGGCGTCGAAGTCCCGGATCGTCTCCCCCAGCGCGCCGACGTCGCTCACCACCGCCGGCCGGCCGTGGCCGATCGCCGTGGCCAGCACGCCCGACGCGTCCGTCCGCCGGTAGGGCAGGACGACTGCCGCGGCCTCGCGCAGCAGCGCCCATAGCTCCTCGTCGGGAAGGAAGCCGAGCCGCCACAGGACTCTTTCGTCGTGGGGCGGGGGGTCGATGGGGTCGCCCGCGACGACGAGCCGCACGTCCGGCAGGTGGTCGAGCGCGCGCAGCAGGACGTCGAGCCCCTTGTACGCGCGCAGGAGGCCGAAGAAGAGCAGCGTCCGGCCGGTCGGCGGCTCCGGAGGCCCGTCCGTGAAGGCGGGATGCGGAATGTAGGCGAGCTTCTCCCGCGGCACGCCGAACGCGACGAGCTCCTCCAGCGCGCCGCGCGAGTGCACGACCACCCGGGCCACGGCCTCGAAGATCCGCAGCCGCTCCTCCATCCCCGCCCCCTCGTCGCGCGGCAGCGCGTGGTGCGCAGTAAAGACGGTCGGCCGCCCGAGGCGGCGCAGCCAGCGCAGGTCGATGCGAGGCAGCGGCAGCCACTGCACGTGGACGACGTCCGGCTCGAGCTGGCGCACCCGCCGCGACAGCCGGGCGACGCTGGGGAGGTACTCGAGGCCCTTGAGCAGGAACCGGACGCGCGAGCGCGGATTGCGCCTCAGTATCCTTCCTGAGAGCGGAAGGAAGACCTCGTCGCGGCGGTAGCCGTCCGGCGCGGGGACGGGCCCGAACGGAAAGGGAGACGTGAGCAGATCGACGTCGTGGCCGCGCCGGGCGAGCGCGCGGGCTAGCTCGTGATCGTAGGGCGGGGTCGTGCCGGCCGGGTCGAGGAGGGCGACGCGCACGGCGGCGATGATACGTCCGTGGGGTGGGTCCTCAAGCATGCCCTCGATCGGATCGTCGCCGCGATCGCGCTGGTCGTGCTCTCGCCGCTCCTGCTCGCGATCGTGCTCTGGATCGTGCTCGAGAGCGGCCGGCCGGCGGTCTTCCGGCAGGCGCGCGTCGGGAAGGGCGGCCGCGTCTTCGAGATGCACAAGTTCCGGACGCTGCGGCACGAGCTGTCGCCGGGCGACGATCCCCACGGGCACCGTCCGGAGGACGTCACCCGCAGCGGGCGCTTCCTGCGCGCCACCAGCCTGGACGAGCTGCCGCAGCTGATCGACGTCCTCCGCGGCGACATGAGCCTCGTCGGGCCGCGCGCCGACATCGTCGAGCAGGCGGCGAACTACGAGCCGCACGAGCGGCGCCGCCTGGCCGTGCGCCCGGGGATCACGGGCTGGGCGCAGGTGAACGGGCGCGACGCGATCCCCTGGGAGCGGCGCTTCGAGCTCGACGTCTGGTACATCGAGCACTGGTCGCTCGCGCTCGACGTCAGGATTCTGCTGATGACCCTCGTCCAGCTCTTCCGCCCGCGGCCAGAGCCGGTGCGCGACGACCTGAACATCGAGCGCGCCAGACGCCGTGGCTGAGCGCCCCGCCGTGGTGCTCGGCCTCCTCTGGGCCGGGCTGGCGCTCGCACGCAGCCTCGGCCGCTCCGGCGTGCCGGTGACGGGGATCGCCTGCGAGCGCACCGACTTCGGCGTCCGCTCGCGCCACCTCGCGCGGCGCGCGGTCGCGGCCGGAGACGCGGAGATCGTGCTGGGAGTGCTGCGCGAGTGCGAGAGCCGTCCCGTGCTCTTCCCGGAGCGGGACGAGAGCGTGCAGCTCGTCCTCGAGCGCTGGGACGAGATCCGCGAGCTCGCCGACCTGCCGCTCCCCGACGACGTCGACGTCGTCCACCGCCTGCGCCGCAAGGACCTCCTGCGGGCCGAGGCGGAGCAGGCCGGGGTGCCGCTGCCGCCGACGATCGCGCCGGAGAGCGAGGACGAGATCCGCCGCGCGGACCTGCGCCCCCCGTACTTGGTCAAGCCGGTGACCGGCCAGGAGTTCGCCTACACGTTCGGGGCGAAGCTCTGGGACGCCGACACCGTCGAGGAGGCGGCCGCCGCGTGGCGCCGCGCGCGCGACGCGGGCTTCGAGACCGTCGTCCAGGAGCTGATCCCCGGCTCGCAGGAGAAGATCTACTCCCTCTTCACCTACATCGGCCGGGACGGCGAGCCGCTGGCGAACGTCGTCGGCCGCAAGCTGCGCCAGGGGCCGCTCCGCTTCGGGACGAGCGCCGTCTTCGTCGTCGACTTCGACGAGCGGGTGCTCGAGCTCGGCCTGCGCCTCCTCCAGACCGCCGGCTACCGCGGCTTCGCCCAGGTCGAGCTGGCGCACGACGCGCGGGACGACACCTTCCGGCTGCTGGAGGTGAACACGCGGCTGCCGATGTGGGCGGGGATCGCGATGAATCGCTGGTTCGACCTGGCGCGGGTCGCCTACGACGACCTCTGCGGCCGGCCCGCGCCCGCGCCGCGCACATTCCGGGACGAGGTGGCCTGGATTTACCTGGCGAAGGACGCGTGGGTCGGCGCCCAGATGATGCGCCGGCGCGAGCTCGGGCTCCGCGGCTTCGTCCGGCCGTACCTGCGGCGGAAGAAGGTGCGCTCGGTGCTCTCGGTGGACGACCCGTTGCCGGCGCTCGCCTCGGTCGGCTATCTCCGTTCCCGCGTGGCCTGAACGGCCGTGGCTTGGCAAGTAACAGAGTGTTACTTGCGGTTCGAGGGCGTGCTTCTGCCGCGTTCCGAAGCAAGTAACAGACTGTTACTAGCTGCGTTCGGCAGCGCGAAGGCGAGCGCGGCGAAGACGAAGAAGTAGAAGAAGCCCATCGTCAGGTAGAAGGCGTTGGCCGCCAGCGTCCCGACGAGCGCCGCGGTCATCCCCCAGGCGACCGGCGTCAGCCGCGCGTCGCCGAGCGCGCGCGCCGCCCTCCGCGCGACCCCGAGCCGGCGGAAGAGGTAGACGAGGAAGGCGACGAAGACGGCCGTCCCGATCAGGCCGCCCTCCACGAGCTGCGCCACGTAGTACGAGTGCGGGCCCCAGTTCGACCGGCCGGTGACGAACTCGTAGTAGACCGAGAAGTTGTTGTAGCCGAGCCCGAAGAGCGGGTTCGAGGAGAGCACGTCCGGCACGAACGAGTAGACGTCGAGGTGCGCGGACGTGCCCCGGCCGCCGGAGAGCCGCGAGCGGATCACGACCTCGAAGAAGTCCCGCCGCCGGTAGAGCTCGTAGCCCAGCGGCAGCGCGACGAGGACGAGCAGGAGCCCGAGCGCCCACGAGGCGAGGTAGCGGCGGTAGGGCAGCACGAGCACGAGCGCTCCGACGGCGAGGCCGAGCAGGCCGCTCCGGGAGAGCGTCGCCAGCTCCACGATCGCCAGGAAGGCGATCAGCCCGGCGAGCGGCAGCCGGAGCCGGTGTCCGCGCTCGAGCCGCAGGTAGAGCGGCGCGAGCACGAGCAGCGGCACGATCAGCATGATCCCGAGGTGGTTCGGGTCGCCGGTGAGGGCGTTCGGCCGGTAGACCGCCGCTCCCTCGACGGCGCCGTAGACGTTGATCGCGCTCGCGCCGCGCGTGACGGGCTCGACGAGCAGCGAGTCGAGGTTGAAGCCGGCCTGCGCGGCCCCGAGCTGCAGCAGCCCGTAGGCCGCGTTGACCGCGATCCCGCCGAGGAACCAGCCGAGCGTGCGCGCGTAGTAGCGGCGCGAGCGCCCCCACAGGTACCAGACGGCGACCACGAGAAAGGCGAAGTGGATCAGCCACTTCGTGATCCCCTTGCCGAACTGGTCGAGCGCCTGCCGCGTTTCGAGGTTGAAGAAGCCGACCAGATAGACGAGCAGGAAGGCGAGCAGGAAGCCGGCGAGGACGGCGACCGTGCGCGGCGCCCTCGTCTCCGGCCGCGCGATTCGGTCGAAGCCCCAGGCGACGAGGAAGGCGAGGGCGGTCAGGTCGGCGAGGTAGACCGTGCCCGCGACGTCCCAGTGCACCTTGACGAAGGAGACGGTGAAGACGGCCGTCAGGAAGAGCGGGCTGACGAGCGCGCCCTCCCGGGCGACCGAGCGCGGCATCGGCGTGGCGACCGCGGTCACGCCGACAGCGTAGGGATTGACGCCGTCCGGCGGCCGGGTCAGACTCGGGCGACCGTGCGCCTCCTCGTCGCTCTGCTCGCCGCCGCGGCAGCCCTCTCCCTCGCGGTGACGCTCGCCCTGGCGGCGCCGGGATCACTGTCGCCGACGCGCGCGGCGTCGGCTGCCGAGTACTGCCCGCCGGGCGAGCTGCAGAGCCGGCAGGCGGCGGTCGACAGTCTCACCACGAGGGTTCAGAACACGACGGCCGCGAACGCGAAGTTCCGCGCCAACCAGCTGAAGGCGCGGAAGAAGTACCTCGCCGCGCTGAAGAAGAACAAGAAGCTGAAGCCGGCGAAGCGCGCGGCGCTCTACCGAGCCTACGTGCGGAGGCAGGACGCGGCGTACCAGCGGCGCGTGCAGGCGCTGAACGCGCTCAGGACCCAGCTCCAGCAGGCCCAGGCGCAGCTCGACCGCTGCGACTAGCGTCCCCGTAGACCGCGAGTAAGGCCGTGCCGACGCCCTCGTGCCGGAGTGAGGCCCGCGCCGCCGCGCCCAGGGGGCGCCGGAGCGCGGGATCGTCCAGCAGGCGGACGAGCGCGTCCCGCAGCGCGGCGGGATCCCCGGGAGGCACGAGCAGCCCGGTCTTGCCGTCCACGATCGCGTCCGCGAGGCCGCCCACGGACGTGGCGACCACGGCGCGCCCGCGGGCCATCGCCTCCCGGGCCACCATCCCGTACCCCTCGCGGCGCGAGGGCACGCAGACGACCGCCGCCCGCTCGTAGTAGCGGCCGAGCTCGGCGGGCGCCACCCGGCCGACGCTCTCCGGGACGCGAACCGGCCCGTCTCCGACGATCACGCGGCGGAGCCCGGCGGTCGCCTCGAGGAGCTCGAGGATGCCCTTCTCCTCGGAGAGGCGGCCGACGAAGAGCACGTGCGGGGGCTCGTCGGGCTCGCCGACGTGGTCGGGCAGCTCGACGGGGACGGGCACGATCCGCGCGCGGGGGACGCCTCGCGCGAGGAACGGCGAGGCCGCGACGACGAGCCGGGCCCGCGCGAGGACGAGCCGCGCGAGCCACGGCGCGAGCGCCACGTCGCTGCCCCAGGGCTGGACGACGAGCGGCTTCCGCGTCGCGAGCCCGACGAGCGCCGAGGGGAGCCAGTGGGCGTGGACGACGTCGGCCTCTCGCGCCGCCCGCCGCGCCGCGAGCGCGAACGAGACGAGGAAGGCCGGGAGCAGGAGCGCCTTCCACGGCGCCGCCCGCAGGTTGCCGACGATGCCGTGACCGTAGGCGAGCCCGAAGTGCCGAAAGCTCGCGGGCGAGACGACCTCGACCTCGACGCCCTGCGCCCGCGCCGCCTCCACCAGCCGCGCGACGAAGATTCCCGCCGGGTCCTCCGGCGTGCGGGGATATGAGGTCGTGAGGACGGCAACTCTCACGCCAGCGAGCGAAGCAGCTCCGCGAGCTCCTCGGCTCGCGCCGCCCGCGAGAGCCGCTCGCGGTGCTCCGGCGTGAGCGGCGTCCCGTCCAGCCGGCCGGCGCGCCAGCGCGCGTGCAGGCCGCGCAGCGCCTCGCGGAGGGCCGGCACGTCGTCGGGCGCCGCGACGATCCCCGCATCGGTCTCGCGGATCAGCGCCGCCGCCGCCCCGTCCGGCGGCACCGCGGCGAGGATCGGCCGCTCGGCGGCGAGGTACTCGAACACCTTCCCCGACAGCACGCCCTTCCCCCGCCCGCCCGCGTCGGGGATCAGCAGCAGCAGCGCCTCCGAGTCGCGCTGGAGCTCGAGCGCGCGCCGGCGGGAGACGTAGGGGACGAGCTCGAGCCGGTCGACGAGGCCGAGCTCCTCGGCCCACTGCCGGTCGGCCGCCCGGAAGTCCCCGACGAACCGCGCGACGACGTCGTCGAGACCCGACTCGTGCAGCGCGGTCAGGAACGGCCGCGGATCGCGCTTGCCGAAGAAGCTGCCGGCGTGCGTGATGCGGAAGCGCTCGCCCGGCCGGTACTCGAGGCCGGCGAAGTCGTCGAAGTCGCAGCCGTTCGGGATCGTGACGACGCGGCCGCGGGGCGAGAGCCCGCGCGCCTCGTCCGCGATCGCGTCGGAGGCGGCGACGATCGCGTCCGCGCGGGCCGCGACGAGGCGGGCGACGCGCTCGCCGACCCGCTCCTTCGCGCGCACGAGCACGCTCTCGGCCCGCCGGTGCGGATGCGCGACGAGCGAGTCTCGGAGGTCGGCGACCCAGCGGACGCCGAGCGCCCGCTTCACCGCCGCGCCGACCAGGTGCACGGAGCCCGGCGGCGACGTCGTCAGCACGACGTCGATCCCCTCGCGCCGGGCGATCCGGAGCGCGGCCGGGATCGCGGTCAGGTTCCAGGGGACGGACGCGTCGGGGACGAGCGCCCGCCGCACGGCGAGCGCGACGCCGCCCGCGTTTCTGGGCCCCGGCCCGAGGAAGCGCGCCCGGTGCACCCACGCCTGACTCGGCGGCGCGAGCTCGGCGTCCTCGTGCACCCACTTGGGGTCGTCGGGCGCGAGCACGTGCGTCTCGATGCCGAGCGCCGGCAGGTGCGTGGCGAACTTGAGCGGCCGCTGGACGCCGCCGCCCCCCGCGGGCGGCCAGTACAGCGTGACGAGCAGCAGCTTCATCGGCTGAGCATCCGGGCGGCGTCACGGTACATCCGGCCCCGCTCGCCGCGGAAGAGCGCGCCGCGCAGTCGCAGCGCCCAGAGCAGCAGCTTCCGCGCCCGCTCGGCGTACGCGTCGCCGCGGTGCTTGGCGAGGTAGCGCAGGTGGCCGCGGACGTTCTCACCGAACAGCCGGCCGCCGTGGCTGGCGCCGGCGACGTGCGTGAACTCGGCCTCCGGCGTGAACCACACCTCCCAGCCGGCGTCCCAGAGCCGCCGGCAGAGGTCGGTCTCCTCGCTGAAGAGGAAGAACTCCTCGTCGAAGCCGCCGACCGCCTCGAAGGCCTCGCGCCGGACGAGCATCGCGAAGCCCATCAGCCAGTCGACGCGGCGGGGCTCGTCGTGCGCGAAGCCGGCGGCGTAGAAGGCGTTCAGGGCCCGCGAGCGCGGGGCGAGCTTGCGCAGGAACAGGTACTCGGTGGCGAGCCGCCAGAGCGTCGGGAAGCCGCGGACCGTGCGCTGGAGCGAGCCGTCGGGGTTGCGGGCGCGAGGGCCGACGAGCCCGGCGCGGGGGTGCGACTCGGCGAAGGCGACGAGACGCTTCACGGCGCCCTCCGCGGCCCAGGCGTCCGAGTTGAGGAGCAGGACGTAGCGGCCGGACGTGGCCTCGACGCCGGCGTTCAGGCCGGCGCCGTAGCCCTTGTTCTCGCGCCGGAGCAGGGTCACCTCCGGGAAGCGCCGCTCGACGAGGTCGAGCGTGCCGTCCGTCGAGCCGTGGTCGACGACGACCGTCTCCAGACCGCGCACGCTCTCGAGGCAGCGCTCGACCCAGGGCAGCGCGTCGAAGGTCACCACGACTCCGCTAACGCCGTGCACGCAGTCCCTCCCAGGCGAGGACGGCGCCCCCGGGCAATGCGAGCAGCACCGTGACGACGAAGAAGAGGAAGCCGGCGGCGAAGGCGGGCTCGGCCGCGACTCCGAGCGTCCCGAGGAAGCTCACGAAGAAAGCTTCTCGCACCGCGAGGCCGTTGATCGTGAAGGGGACGAGCATGACGAGGAAGAGCAGCGGCCCCATCACGTAGAAGACGCGCGGCGAGAGGTCGACCCCGGCCGCGCGGGCGGCCGCCCAGATCGCGAGCACGCGCACGGCCTGCACGGCGAGCGTCATCGCGATCGCCGTCGCGAGCACGCGCCCGTGCGCCCGGAAGGCGTGGATCGCCTGGTAGAGCGCCCGCAGCGGCCGCGGCGCGTGGCGGACGATCGGCCGCGCGAGCGTGCGCGAGAAGAGCACGAAGGCGAGCACGATCGTCGCGGCGACGAAGGCCGCCTCCACCCAGAGGTAGGCGCCGACGTCGTAGCGGCCGACGGCGAGGAGGAAGCCGATGCCGGCGAGGGCGAGCGTCGCCGTCCCGCCGAGCGCGCGCTCGAGCAGGACCGTCCCGGCCATGTCGGCCCCCCGGCCGGGATGGCGCCGCGTCCCCTCGAAGATCCGCCAGGCGTCGCCGCCGATCGCCGTCGGCAGCACCTGCCCGGCGGCGTAGGACGTGAGGTACGCGCGCGTCAGCCACGGCAGCCCGTCGTCGATGCCGCGGGCGGCCAGCAGCAGGCGCCAGCGCAGTGCCATCGCGGGGACGGTGCCGAGCATGATCGCGACCGCCGCTGCGAGGTAGCCGAGCCGCGCCTCGCGGAGGACGTTCGCCGTCTCGTGGACGTCGATCTTCCAGAGGACGTAGGCGGCGGCGAGGCCGGTGACCGCGAGGGTCGCGACGACCCGGACGGTGCGCTTCATCCCGTGAAGCGGGCGTGGACGCGGCGGAGCGCCTCGATCACGGCCTCGATCGCCTCGTCGGGATGGGCGGGCGAGAGGGGCAGCGAGAGCACCTCCCGACCGGCCCGCTCCGCGACCGGCAGCGGCGGCTGCTCGGGGAAGCGCTCGCGGTACCAGGTGAGCGTGTGCACGGGCAGGAAGTGGATGCTCGTCGAGATGCCCTCCTCCGCGAGCGCGCGCTGGTACTCGTCCCGCGTCGCGCCCGCGCCCCCCGGGTCGATGCGGACGACGTAGAGGTGGTGGGCGTGCGTGTCGCGCGGGTCGCGCTCGAGCGACCGGATGCCCGCGAGCCCGGCGACCGCCTCGTCGTAGCGGGCGAACTGCCGCCGGCGGATCTCCCCGTGGCGCGCGACCTTGTCGAGCTGGACGAGCGCGATCGCGGCGAGCACGTCCGAGAGGTTCGCCTTGTAGCCGGGGACGGCGAGGTCGTAGAGGGCGCCGTCGCCGCGCCGGGTGAGCCGCAGCTCGCGGACGGCCTCGGCGACATCGGCCCGGTTGGTCGAGATCAGCCCGCCCTCGCCCGCGGCGATGTTCTTCGTCGCGTAGAAAGAGAAGCAGGTGGCCTCGGAGAGCCCGCCGAGCTTGCGGCCCCGGTAGCTCGACTCGGCGGCGTGCGCCGCGTCCTCGATCACAGGCAGCCCGAGCGCCCACAGCGGCTCGAGGTCGCAGGGCTGGCCGGCGAGGTGGACGGGCATGATCGCCTTCGTCCGGCCGGTGACCTGGGCCGCCACCTGCTCCGGGTCGATGTTCAGGTCGCCGTCGCGCACGTCCGCGAACACGGGCGTCGCGCCCGTGTGGACGATCACGTTCGCGGTCGCGGGCCAGGTGATCGAGGTCGTGATCACCTCGTCTCCCGGGCCGACGCCGAGCGCGACCAGCGCGAGGTGGAGCGCGGCCGTGCCCGAGGAGAGGGCGACGACGTGCTCGGCCTCGAGGAACTCGGCCATCCGCCGCTCGAGCTCCGCCGCCCTCGGCCCGGTCGTCAGCCAGCCCGAGCGGATCGTGTCGGCGACCGCGGCGATCTCCTCCTCGCCCACGGCGGGCGGCTGGAAGCCGACCTTCAGACCAGCGCCTCCGTGTCGGCGATCTCGAAGTGGACGAGCTCGGCCGCGGCCGCGGCACGCGCGAGCGCCTCCTGCCGCGACTCGCCGACGGCGAGGATCGCGCCGGCCCGGTCGGAGCCACGCCGGAGCGGCGTCAGGATGTAGCCCGGCTCCCGGTAGATCAGCACGAGCTCGATCCCCTCGAGCTCGCCGGCCTCGTCCGCGCCGCGCACCTCGGCGAGCCGCCCCGGGGGCGCGACGAGGAAGCGGACGCAGGCGCCGCCCGCCTGCGCGCGGGGGACGAGGGCGGACTCGTCGATCTCTTCGCCGAAGGCCGCGGCGAGCGCGAGCCCGTTCAGGTCGACGCCGAGGGCGGCGCGGCAGAGGTCGGCGTCGTGGCCTCCGCCGAGCCTCGCTGCGAGCTCGACCACGCGCGGGCCCTCGGGCGTCGCCAGGATCTGCGTGTAGCTCGGCCCGTTCTCGATGCCGAGCGCCGCGGCCGCGGAGCGGGCGGCGTCGACGGCGGCTCCGATCGCGGCCGGCTCGAGCGTGCTCGGCCAGACGTGGGCGAGGGCGACGCCGAAGGCGGGCGGCTCGGCGACCTCGCGATCGGTGACGGTGAGCGGGACGAAGCGCCCCTGGAAGGAAAAGGCGTTGACGGTCAGCTCGCGCCCGGGCGCGTACTGCTCGACGATCGCCAGCGAGCTGCGGGAGGCCAGCAGGGCCTCCTCGGCGGCCGCGTCGAGCTCGTCCGCGTCGCGGACGAGGCCGAGGCCGCGCTGCCCCTGGCGGTCGGGCGCCTTGACGACGAGCGGGAAGCCGAGCCGGCCGGCGGCGGCGCGTGCCTCCTCGACCGTGCGGCACGTCTCCCAGGCGACCTGCGGCACCTGTGCCTCGAGGAAGTGCTGGCGCTGCTCGAGCTTGGAGGTCGCCAGCACCGCCGACTCGGGCGTGAGCGGATTCGGCAGGCCGAGCCGGCTCGCGATCCGCGCGGCGATCGCCACCGGCCAGTCGATCCCGGGCGCGATCACGCCGTCCACCTCCTCCGCCTCGGCGAGCTGCGCAAGCGCCGGCTCGTCCTCCGCGGAGACGATCGCGCGCCGGTCGGCGAAGCGGAAGCCGGGCGCCGCGGGGTCGCGGTCGGCGGCGATCACGAAGCAGCCGCTGTCGCGGGCGGCGGCGAGCAGCCCGAGCTGCGCCGGCCCGGCGCCGAGGACGAGAAGCCGGCGCTGCTTCATTTCGGGGCCCCCGCGAAATGCGCAGCATTTCGCGGGGTAATCATGCGGGCGCGAGGATGCCGCGCCACCAGGAGACGTTCTCGCTGTACCAGGCGACCGTCCGCTCGAGCCCGTCCTCGAACGACGTCCGGGCCCGCCAGCCGGTGAGCCGCTCCGTCCTCTCGGTGGAGCCGATGTGCCGGTCGACCTGGCCCGGCCGCTCGGGCACGTGCGTCTTCAGCGACGCGGGCTTGCCGAGCACCTGGAGGACGAGGTCGGCGATCCGCTCGACGGGGATGTCGACGCCGGTGGCGACGTTCAGCACCTCGCCCGCGACCCGGTCGATGGGCGTCTCGATGATCGCCTCGATCGCCTCGGCGTCGTCGTCGACGTAGAGCCAGTCGCGACTGGCGTGGCCGTCCCCGTGGATCGTCAGCGGCCGGTCCTCGAGCGCGTGCGTGATGAAGCGCGGGATCACCTTCTCCGGGTGCTGGCGCGGCCCGTAGTTGTTGAACGGCCG
>JBBDQR010000120.1:0-4095 GCA_040905885.1 Gaiellaceae bacterium
AGTTCCCCTCGCCGAAGCCGCGCGCGCCGTGGCGCTCGATCACCTCGAAGAAGAGGGTCGGCCGGTCCTGGGCGGTCTTCGTGAAGATCTGGAGCAGGTAGCCGTCCTCGTCGCGGTCGGCCAGGATCCGCAGGCGTCGGAGATCTGAGTAGTCCTCCGCGATCTCGCCGACTCGCCCGACGACGTCCTCGTAGTACGCATCGGGCGTGTTCAGGAAGCGGACGCCGCGCTCCTGGAGGGTCTCGACCGTCCGGACGATGTCCTCCGACTGCATCGCGACGTGCTGGACGCCGGGCCCCTCGAAGAAGTCGAGATATTCCTGGATCTGGCTCTTCCGCTTGCCCTCGGCCGGCTCGTTGATCGGAAACTTGATCTTCCCCTCGCCGTCCGCCATCACCTTCGACATCAGCGCCGAGTAGTCCGTGTGGATCTGCTCGTCGCCGAAGTGGATGATGTTCACGAAGCCCATCGTCCGCTCGTAGAACTCGACCCACTCGTTCATCTTCCCGAGCTCGACGTTGCCGACGACGTGGTCGAGCATCCGCAGGCCGACGCCGTCCGCGCGGCCGTTCGCCTGGACCGACGTGTAGCCGGGCAGGAACGGCCCCTCGTACTCGGAGCGGCCGACGAAGGTGTGGATCGTCTCGCCGTAGGTCGCGATCGCGGCCAGCTGGACGCGGCCGAAGTCGTCCTCGCGCCACTCGGGCTCGCGGACGGGCCGCGCGCCGCGCTCGGTCGTGTGCTCGAAGGCGGCGGCAGCGTCGGGGACGGTGAGCGCGATGTCCTTGACCCCGTCGCCGTGCTTCGCGGCGAAGCGGCAGATCTCGCTCTCCGAGGAGAGGCCGGTCGTGAGCACGAGCCTGATGTCTCCCTGCTCGAGGAGGTAGGAGGCGCGGTCGCGGACGCCGGTCTCGGGCCCCGAATAGGCGACCGGCGTGAAGCCGAAGGCCCGCTCGTAGAAGAAGGCCGCCTGCTTCGCGTTGCCGACCCAGAGCTCCAGGTGATCCCAGGCTTCGATGGGCATGGAATCCGTGCTCATTTCCCGCTCCGGCGCCGGCGAAGCCCCCACCTCCGCTCCCTGTTCGCCTCCGTCGAGCCTACGGCTCATGGCCGGATCTTACTCGCCTCGTGGAACGGGGGCTTCCTCGCGGCGGCGCCTGGAGAGCAGGATCCCGGCCCCGATCGCGAAGCCGCCGGCGACCTGGAGCATCGTCAGCCGCTCGGAGAGGATCAGCAGCGCGAAGATGGCCGCGATGAAGGGCTGGATGTTCGCGAACAGCGTCGCCCGCGAAGGCCCGACAATGCTGACCGCGCGGAACCAGAGCACGTTCGTGAGCACGAGCGGGCCGAGCGTGGCGAAGACGATCGCCGCCCAGGCGAGCCCGCCGAGACCGGCGAAGTCCTGGGTCGCGATCTGGCGCGAGGCGAGCGCGAGCAGCGGCACGCAGCCGATCAGCAGCACGATCGCGCTGATCCGGTAGGGGGAGTACCGGCGCATGAGCGGCGCGATCAGGATCGAGTAGGCCGCCCAGGTAGCGGCCGTGGCGACCGAGAGCAGGTCGCCGAGGACGTCGAACTTGACGCCGCCCTCCCCCGCTCCGGCCGCCACGAGGGCGACCCCGGCGAAGGAGACGCCCGCCGCGGCCCAGAAGCGGGGCGTCACACGCTCGAGCCCGACGACGAAGGCCCCCATCGCCGTCAGGATCGGCGTGATCCCCAGGATGAGCGCGACCGTCGTCGCGTTGGTCAGCTTGATCGCGTAGACGTACGAGACCTGGTTGAGGACGACGCCGAGGCCGGCAGCGAGGAGCAGGTAGCCGAGGTCGCGGCGACGACCGACGTGGAACGAGCCCTCCGTCTGGGAGACGATGACGGCGAAGAGCAGGGCGCCGGCGCTGTAGCGGAGCGAGGAGTAGGCGAGCGGATGCCAGCCGTGCGTCAGGGCGTAGCGTGTGACCGTGAAGTTCAGCGCCCAGACGACGACCGTCACGAGCAGCATCACCTCGACGGTCGCCGGCCTGCGCACGGCGGCGACCATACCCGCCGTCCTCGTGCTCATAGCCGCCTTCCTGGCCGGCGGCTTCTACGAGTCGACCTACTCGCTGCTGGCCGCGGCGGTCTGGCTGGGAATCGCGCTCGCCGCCGCCTTCCGGGCGCCGCCGCGTCCGTCGCCCGCCTGCTGGGCGCTCGTGGCGCTTGCGGGCTGGACGGCGCTCTCCGCGGTCTGGGGGCCGGCCGGGCCGGCGCTCCGCACGCTGCCGCTCGTCCTCCTCTACGCCGGGGCTCTCTACGCCGCGGAGTGGATCGCCCCGGAGCTCGTCCTGCGCGGCGTCCTGGCGGCGTGCGTCGTCGTCTCCGCGGCAGCCCTCGTCGGCTGGATCGCCGGCGTCGGCGACCGCGACCGTCTCGAGTGGCCGGTCACGTACACCAACGGCCTCGGGCTCGTCGCCGTAACCGGGGCGCTGCTCGCTCTCTCAGCAAGTAACAGAGTGTTACTTGCTCCGGAAGCCCGCTTTCTGGGCCGGCCCTTCCCAAGTAACAGACTGTTACTAGCCGGGCCATGTCTCCTCGCGGCGGTGTTCACCTTCTCGCGGAGCGCGCTGCTCGCCGGCGCGGCGGCCGGCGTGCTGCTGCTGGCCCGGCAGCGGAGGATCCCCCGGCGGGTCGCGGTCGCCGGCGCGGCCGCCGCCGTCACCGGCGCCGTCCTTCTCGCACAGCCGCTCGCCGCCCGCTTCGCCGCGCCCGCCCCCGACGAGGGCGACGCCCGCCGCCTCATCGACGTCACCGGGCACGGCCGCGCCGAGCTCTGGCGGGTCGCCGCGGAGGCCTGGCGCGACGCGCCGCTCCTCGGGCAGGGGGCCGGCACCTACGCGCGCGAGCTGATCTCCGCGACCGGCGACCTCTCGCTGCCCGCGAACGCGCACTCGCTTTACCTCGAGACCCTCGCCGAGCTCGGGATCGTCGGCCTCGCGCTCCTGCTCGCTTTCCTCGCGCTGACGCTCGCGCGGGCCCGGGCGGCCCCCGCGGCCGCCGCCGTCGTCGTCGCCTGGGCCATCCACGCGGGGGTGGACTGGGACTGGCAGCTCCCCGCGGCGACCCTACCCGCCGTGCTCGCAGCCGGGACGCTGACCCGCACGGCCCGCCCCCTCGGGCTCGTCGTCGCGCCCGTCGCGCTGGCGCTCGGCGTCGCCGCAGGCCTGCACGGAGTCGGCGCGGCCGTCGTCGAGACGGACGTGTCCACCCCCGACCGGGCCCGCCTCGCGGCGCGGCTGCTGCCCTGGGACGCGCGCCCGTGGGCCGACGTCGATCCGCGCAAGGCGTGCGCGATCGACTCGGAGGAGCCCGTGCTCACGCGCGGAAACGAATGCGGATGAGGCTCCTGCTCGCCGTCCTGGCCGCCACCGCGGTCGTCGTCCTCGGCTCGCTGGTCGCCACCGCGGCTCCGAGCGCGCTCGCGCCGGCGGCCTCCGCCGCCCAGGCGGAGTACTGCCCGCCGGGCGAGGTGCGCCGAAGGCTGCGCGCGTACAAGGCGTACACGAAGCAGATGTCCCGCCAGCGCTACCGCTACTTCCAGCAGACGAAGAACCCGCGCCTCCGAGCGGCCTTCGTCCGCAAGCAGAAGGCCCAGCAGAAGGCTCTCTTGCGGGCCCTTCTCCGCTGCGACTGAGTACGCTTCCGCCCATGGCCGAGCCCACGCGTTACGACGTCGACGCCCTCGTCGGCCCCGCGACGCCGCACTTCGCGTTCCAGATCCGCGCGCGCGTCCGCGAGCTAGTCCGCGACCTCCCCGAGGAGCACGCCGTGCGGGCGTACGCGGAGGAGAAGATCGCGCTCCTGGAACGGCTCGGCTACGCCTCGTCGAAGGCGGAGGAGGGCGGGCGAGAGCCCCGAACGCGGCCCGGGTGGGACGAGATCCCCAGCTCGGCGCCGGCGTACGACCCGCTGCCCAGGCAGCGATGACCAGCTTCGAGGGCGCGTCCGTCCTCGTGACGGGCGCCTCGCGCGGGATCGGTCGCGCGATCGCGCGCCGCTTCGCCGAGCAGGGCGCCCGCCGCGGCGGGATCGGCTACCTCCGCAACGACCGCGCGGCCGAGG
>JBBDQR010000121.1:0-4079 GCA_040905885.1 Gaiellaceae bacterium
ACGAGCTCGGGGTCGAGCGCCGACGTGACCTCGTCGAAGAGCATCACGTGCGGGTCCATCATCAGGGCCCGCGCGATCGCGACCCGCTGCTGCTGGCCGCCGGAGAGCTGGTGGGGGTGCTGGCCGGCCTTCTCCTCGAGGCCGACGCGCGCGAGCAGCTCCCGAGCCCGCTGCTCCGCCTCGCGGCGCGGGATCTTGCGGACGCGCCGGGCGGCGAGCGTCAGGTTGTCGAGGGCGGTGAGGTGCGGGAAGAGGTTGAACTGCTGGAAGACGATCCCGATCCGCTGGCGGATGGCCGAGACGTCGACCCCCTTGCCGGTGATCTCCTGGCCCTCGAAGAAGATCTGGCCGCTGTCGAGCGGCTCGAGCAGGTTGATGCAGCGCAGGAGCGTGCTCTTGCCGCTGCCGCTGGCCCCGATGACGACGAGCACCTCGCCCGCGTCCACGCCGAGGTCGATCCCGTCGAGGACCAGGTTGTCTCCGAAGCTCTTTCGAACCTGCCGGCAGCGGACGATCGGATCGCCGCC
Organism: Gaiellaceae bacterium; assembly: GCA_040905885.1. Classification (GTDB taxonomy): domain Bacteria; phylum Actinomycetota; class Thermoleophilia; order Gaiellales; family Gaiellaceae; genus JACVRU01. Next base: position 528 of record JBBDQR010000121.1, read on the forward strand.
TGCCTGTACCGCCGCTGAAGTCACGTGACCCTCCGACCCACCGATGTCCATGGATGAAAGTCGGTCACAGCGGCGAAGTCAAGCGCCGAGCGAGCAGGGCGAGCAGCCCGAGCGCGGCCACGGCGGCGACGATCCCGACCGCCTCGAGCACCGCGGGCGAGCCGAGCTCGGCCACGGAGGCGAGGAGGACGAGGCCGGCGACGGCGACGGCCCCGAGCGCGGTCAGCGCGACGCGCCCGGCCCGAAGCGCCCGGAAGGCCGGCGCGGCGGGAGCCAGCGGCGGCTCGAGCGCCGAGTAGGCGAGCTCGGCGGCGAGCACGAGCGCGCCGGCGACGAGGGGCGCCCGCAGGTCGACGCCGCCCTCGCCGAAGAGCACCAGGAGGAGATACGCCGTCCCGGCGAGCGCGATCCCTCCCGCCACGAAGTCGGAGGCGCCGACGGCGGCGCCGAGAATGAGCAGCGCCACGCCCGCGATCCCGAGCCCGGCCACCAGGCCCGGCGCGCGCGGCGTCGCGACCGCCGAGTAGACGACGGGCGCCGCCAGCACCGCCGCTGCGGCGAGGGCGCGCACGACTCTGGGGCCCCCACGGAACGCGAAGCGTTTTGTGGGGTCCATCAGGCGTGGGCGCGACCGGCGGAGCGCCTGAATGACCTCACCTCCTCCAGGGCGCCGACGAGCGACGTGTCCGCGTCCCAGGTGCCGACCGCGACGCCGGCCCGCTCGAAGCGGGCGCGCAGCGCGTCGCGCTGGAGCAGCCAGAGCCGGTGCGCCAGCTCGGCGCGCTCGCCGTGGCCGGGCTCGACGAAGGGGACGGGCGAGACCTCCACCAGCGCCAGGTCGAAGCCCCGGCCGCGCAGATCGAGCAGCGCCGACACGGCGCGGTCGTCGAGCAGCGGGCTGAGCGCGACGACGAGCGAGCGTGGCGGCAGCGTGTGGCGCGGGATCACGTCGACGTCGCTCCACGCGTAGTTGAGGACGATCTCGGCGTCGACGAGCGCGTCCACGATCCGGTAGAGCTGGGCGACGCCGGTCCGCGGCTGGAGCCAGTTGAGCCGCCCGCCGAAGGCGACGAAGCCGACGCGGTCCTTGTGCCGCAGGTAGTGGCCGACGAAGGCGGACGCGGCCCGGACGCTGAGGTCGAGCGTGCTCTCCCGCTCCCCGGCGGCCTCGGCGAACGTGTCGAGGAAGACGACGACGTCGGCGTTGCGCTCGGGGTGGTACTCGTTCACCCAGAGCTCGCCTCGGCGCGCGCTGGCCCGCCAGTTGACGCGGCGGACGCGGTCGCCCGGCGCGAACGGCCGCAGGTCGGCGAACTCGATCCCCTCGCCCCGCTCCCGCGAGACGTAGTTGCCGCTGAAGACCTGCGTCTGGGCCGGCTGGAGCAGCTCGTCGACGCGGGCCGGCCGCGGATACGCCTTCAGCGGGCGGCGGCGGTCGAGCCGCGCCTCCCAGTGGACGAGACCGAGCGGGTCCCGCGCCCGCAGGACGAGGTCGCCGAGGAGGTAGCCGCCCCAGCGGTCGACGGTCAGCTTCACCGGCAGCTCGCGGCGCTCGCCGGGCCCGAGCCGCAACGTCATGGCGTTGCCCCCGTCGACGGCTGCGAGACCGTGCGGGAGGAGGAGGACCAGCTCGAGGTCGGCGACGCCTGTCCTCGACTCGACCGCCAGCACGGGCTCGAGCTCCTCGCCCTCGAAGACGCGCTCGGCCTCGAGCTCCAGCTCGACCGCGGCCTGGGGCGGCCGAGCGAGCACCAGCCCGAGCGCGGCGAGGACGGCAAACGGCGCCGCCAGGGCGACGAGCTCCGGCCGCTCCGCGACGAGGGCCCCGAACAGGCCGAGCGCCGCGAGGCCCGCGTAGCCGCCGAGCTTCGGCGTGGGGCGCCTGTTCAAGCCCGGCGCAGCGCGTCCTCGGCCGCGGGCGTCGGCACGCTTTGCAGCACCTCGCGGACGACGTCGGCCTGGCTGACCCGCTGCACCCAGAGCTCCGGGCTGAGCATCAGCCGGTGCGCGAGGGCGGGCACGGCGACCGCCTTCACGTCCTCCGGCGTGACGAAGTCCCTGCCGGCGAGCGCGGCGCGGCAGCGCGAGACCTTCAGCAGCGCCAGCGAGCCGCGCGGGCTCGCGCCGACCTGGATCCGCGCGTTCTCGCGGGTCGCGGCGACGAGGTCGACCATGTAGCGGCCGACGCTCTCGGAGACGTAGACGTCCTCGACAGCCCGCTGCATCTCCAGCAGCTCGTCGCGGCCGACCACCTTGTCGAGCTCGACCTCGTCCACGGCCCGCTCCAACCGCCGCTCGAGGATCTGCCACTCGTCTTCGCGCGAGGGGTAGCCGACCGAGAGCCGCAGCATGAAGCGGTCGAGCTGGGCCTCGGGCAGCGGGTACGTCCCCTCGTACTCGATCGGGTTCTGGGTGGCGATGACGAGGAACGGCGGCCCGAGGCGGCTCGTCCGGCCCTCGGTCGTCACCTGGCGCTCCTGCATCGCCTCCAGCAGGGCCGCCTGCGTCTTCGGCGGGGCGCGGTTGATCTCGTCCCCGAGCAGGAGGTTCGTGAAGATCGGCCCCGGCTTGAACTCGAAGTCGGACGTGCGCTGGTTGTAGATCGACGAGCCCGTGACGTCGGAGGGCATCAGGTCGGGCGTGAACTGGATGCGGGCGAAGTCGAGATCGGCGACCTGCGCAAAGGAGCGCGCGATCAGCGTCTTCGCCAGGCCGGGGTAGTCCTCCATGAGGACGTGGCCGTCGGCGAGCAGGCCGATCAGGACGAGCTCGAGCGGGTCGCGCTTCCCGACGACGGCCCGCTCGACCTCCGTGACGATCCGGTCGCAGCGCTCGGCGAGGTCTTCGATCGTCATTCGCGCGAGTGCCCCTCGGGGTGACGTTGGCCTAGCTCTGGCGAGCGAAAAGCAAACGAGGCAAGGACGCAGGGAGCGCTCATACCTAAATGGTATGGGCGCGACCGAGGACGCCGCATCGCGCCGCTTTGCAGCCGCCAGAGCAGGCAGGGCGTTGCCCCGAGGGGCACTAGATCCTTTCGAGTGAGTGGACGGCGGCACGCAGGTCGGCGAGCCGGCAGCCGGGCCCGAGCCGGTCGGCGGGCGACGGGCGATCGGGGCGGACGAGCTCCCAAGCCTCCGGCGCGAGCGCCTCGCGGGCCGCCTCGGGCTCGGCGTCGAGGTCGATCCCCCGGTGAGCGGACAGGCGGTAGGCGGCGATCTCCCACAGGATTGGGCGAAGCCGGTAGTGCACCTCGAAGGCGGTCTCGGTCGCGAGCAGCAGGCGGCGCTCGAGGGCGGCCAGCGCCTCGGGCCGCTTCCTCGGACGCGGCGGCGGCCTCAGGGCGCGCGCGAAGCGCGACTCGCCGGCCGCCGGCAGGGCTCCCCCGGTCACGCGGACGAGCAGCAGCAGCGCGATCCCGCCGACGAAGAGGAGATACGCGTCGAGGACGAGCGCGCGGTCGTCCGGGCGGACGATCGCCGCGATCACGGCCGCGACCCCGCCCACCAGGCTCCACGTCACCGCACGCCGGACCCGCCGGCTCATTCCCGCTCC
>JBBDQR010000122.1:0-24212 GCA_040905885.1 Gaiellaceae bacterium
CCCTTCGGCCACGAGTCTGACTTCCGTTGGGCGGACGCCTCCACATCTCGGCCTGCGCGCGCGGCGCTTCGCGCCGGGCGCTCCGGCCAGAGACACGGGCGCAGAGGACAGACGCCTCGCGACGGCCCGGATGCGCGCTCTTCGAGCGCTGCGATCCGCGCCGTCCGAACGCCGGCTTCAGGTGGGGACGCGTCACAGCCCCTGAAGGGCTAGGAGGGCTCTTCGGTCTCGGGCTCGGGCGCGGGTGCCGGCTCGAGCTCGACTTCGGCCTCGGCGGCCGCGTCCGACTCCGGCGGCGGCTGGTCCTCGCCGGCCGTGCCCCCGGCCGCGATCGCCAGGTCCTCGGCGGCGTCGGCCGCCGGGCTCGGCTCCTCGGCAGCGGGCTCCTCGGCGGGCGCCTCCGCGACGAGCTCCTCCGCGGCGGGCGCCTCCGCAACGGGCTCCTCCGCGAGCGGCTCCTCGCCGCCCTCGCTGAAGACCTCCTCCGAGAGGCCCAGCTCGGCCGGCTCGCCGGTCCCCTCCTCGCCCTCCACGCGCTTCATGGACAGCGAGAGCCGGCGCCGCTCGGCGTCGATCTCGAGGATCAGCACCTGCACCGTGTCGCCCTGCGAGACGACTTCGCGCGGATTCTCGACGTGGTACGGGGCGAGCTCGGAGATGTGGACGAGGCCCTCGACCCCCGGGAGGATCTCGACGAAGGCGCCGAAGGTGACGACCTTCGTGACCTTGCCCTCGACGACGTCGCCCTGGCTGTACTGCTCGACCACCTGCTGCCACGGGTCCGACTGCGTCTGCTTGAGGCCGAGCGAGATCCGCTGGCGCTCGCGGTCGATGTCGAGCACCTTCACCTTCACGTCCTGGCCGATCTCGAGCACTTCGGACGGATGGTTGACGTGGCTCCAGGAAAGCTCCGAGATGTGGATCAGGCCGTCCATGCCGTCGAGGTCGACGAAGGCTCCGAAGTCGACGATGTTCGAGATCTGGCCCTCGACGACGTCGCCCGGGTTGAGCCGGTCGAGGATCGCCTGGCGCGCCTCCTTCCGCTCCTCCTCCAGCACCGCGCGGCGCGAGAGCACGACGTTGTTGCGGGAGCGGTTGAGCTCGATCACCTTGCAGCGCAGCGTCTGGCCGAGGAACTCGTCCAGGTCCTGGACGCGCCGGATGTCGACGAGCGACGCCGGCAGGAAGCCGCGCACGCCGAGGTCGAGGATCAGACCGCCCTTGACGACCTCGATCACCTTGCCGTCCACCGGCTCGCCGCTCTCGGCGGCGCGCTCGATGTTCTTCCAGGCGAGCTCGAACCGGGCGCGCTTCTTCGAGAGGATCAGGCGCCCCTCGGCATCCTCCTTCGTGAGGACGAGCGCGTCGATCTCGTCGCCGAGCGTCACCTCGTCGGCCGGGTTGACCGAGCGACGGATCGAGAGCTCCGCGACGGGAATGACGCCCTCCGACTTGTAGCCGATGTCCACGAGCACCTCGTCCTTGTCCACGCGCACGACCGTGCCGTGGACGACCTCCCCCTCCTTGATCTCGGGGAAGGTGGACTCGTAGTCGGGGATCAGCTCACCGTCGGGGCCTTCGACCCAGACGCCGGGCTCCTTGATCTGCAGCTCGTTGGCCATGCGGGAACGCGGAGTATAGCCAGGGTGTCCGAAAATCCCCGCGCCCTTCGCCGCCACCCTCGCCCTCCCGCGCAGAGGGCGGGAGGGCGAGAGCTGGCGAGCGACGAGACCGCTACGGAAGGACGACCGGGCAGCCCGCGCCGACGCACGTGATCCGGCCCTCGATGGACGGATCGAGCGGCGAGCTCGCCGCGACGTAGTCGGCCAGGTCCTGGTCCATGACGTTCCGGCTCGTCATCTGGGAGATGACCACCGGGTAGCCGTCCCCACCCGCCGCCATGAAGTCGTTCGTGGCGAGCGTGTAGGAGGCGGCACTCGTCAGGTCGACCGGGGCTCCGGTGCAGCTGCCGTCCGCCGCCTGGCGAACGACTCCGGTCACCCGGCTCCCGGCGGGAGCCGTGATGTCGTACGTGAAGCAGAGGCCAGACACCTGCGGGAAGCGCCCTTGCGCGCCGGTGCGCGAGACGCCGTTCTCAAGGAAGGCCTTGATCGTCGCACCGGACACGGTGCCCGTCATGGTCACGTTCCCGAAGGGAAGCACCGCGAGCACCTGGCCGCGGGTGATCAGATACGGAGGCGCCGTGTAGCTCGGGCAGAACCCGTCGCCGCCGCCGGCCTCGGGGCAGGTCAGCGGTTTGCGGAGTCCGCCGGAGTTGGTGATCGCGAAGTCCGTGCCGTAGGTCGCGCGGAGGGCGTCGGTGACGGTGTTGCCCACCAGCGACTCGCAGGTCCGCCCGGCGGCGTTCCCGCACTTGTCCGTTTGCGGGATCTCCACCGTCGACTCGCCGATCACGGTGCCAAGGATCGGCGCCAGCTCGGCGTTCAGGCCGTCGATGAAGGCCTGGATCCCGGCATCCGGCGTCACGTCCGCAACGATCGGTGCGTGGAACGCGGCCGACTTCGAGATGACCTTGCCCTTGCCGTCGACCGTCAGCTGGATGTCCGCGAACGTGGCGCCCTTGCTCCTGTTCTCCACGACAAGGATCTTGTCCTGGTGGACGGCGCTGTACTGGAAGTCGGTGTGATCGCCGAGGATGACGTCGATCTGGCCCGCGGCGACTCCGTTGGCGAAGTCGATCAGCTCACCGAACGCGGAGCCGTCCGGGTTGAAGCCGCGGATGCCCTTGTGCGTGAGCACCACGACGACGTCGGCGCCGGCCTTGCGCGCCTCGATCGCCGTCTTGTTCGCGGCCTTGATCGAGTCGGTGATCTCGATCGTCCCGAACGAGCCCGGCGTGACGACCTCCGGGGCCTCCTCGTTCACGATGCCGATCACCGCCACGTCGACGCCCCCGAGCGTGAACATGTGCCACCGCTCGGCCCCCGGGACGTTGTCCTCGAGGTTCGTGAGGTTCGCCGCGACGAACGGGAAGTCGGCGAGCTCGACCTGCGACTGGAGATGCGCGACGCCGCGGTCGAAATTGTGGTTGCCGAAGGTGTCGGCGGAGATCCCCATCATGTTCATCGCCTCCACCGCCGGTCTGTCCTCGAAGAAGCTCGAGATCGGCGGCGACGCGCCCCACGAGTCGCCCGCCATGAACGTGAGCGTGTTCTCGTTCTCGGCCCGGTACTGGTCGAAATAGGCCTTCAGCACGGCCGCGCCGCCGACGGGCGGCTGCCCGAACGGGAGGAGCGGCACGAGCTGGCCGTGCCAGTCGGAGACGCTCAGCAGCTGGATCGTCGTGGTCGTCTTCTTCGCCTGGCCGGGCGGATCGCCGTCCGGCCTGGCGCCGGCGGAGCCGGCGACGGCCAACGCGAGCCCCGCGACGAGGGCCACAGTTGTGAATCGTTTCATTCCCTCTCCTCTCCCTTTGTGCCTTGACCTACAGCGTGGATGACAGCTCGATCAGGAGCTCCGCCTGGTCGGCGGTGAGCGCCTTGCCGGACTGCGCTCTCAGCTCGTTCATGTACGCGCCGAGCGCGCCGGCCTTCGCGTTCGCGTTCCCGCGGGCGTCGGCCGCCTCCGCCGCCCTGAGCTTGGCGCAGAGCGAGTTGGCGATCCCCTCGTGCGAGACGGCGTTGCGCGTGGCGAGACAGAGCCCCGCGAACGTCGTGTCGAGGTCGAGCCCGACGAGGACCGGGTCGTGGTCCGACGAGCGGAACGCGTTCTCCTCGAAGAGCGCGTCCTGCTCCGGCGGCTTGAAGGTCGTGTCGTAGTCGAGGATGTCCGGCTCGTCGGCGTTGATGTGCCACTCGGTCACGCCGGTCACCTGTGACGTGAGGCTCGCGTTCGACAGCGAGTGGTCGAGGTAGCCGGCCATGCCGTCGAAGACGAACGAGTACGCGAACGGCCCCAGGAAGTGCGAGATCAGGTTCGTGTAGTCGTCCGCCGTGCCTGGCGTGTCGTCCGGCCCGGCCTTGATCGAGTCGATCGGATCCTCCATCGCGTACGAGTTGAGGTCGCCGGTGATCAGGAAGTCGGGGTCTCCGCTCCCGGTCGGGTCGGTGGCGAGCCAGTCGACGAGCGCCTCGGCCGCGGCCTTGCGGGTCAGGTTGCAGTTGCCCTGGCCGTCACCGAGATCGGGATCGCCGGGGCACGCGCTGCCCTTGGACTTGAGGTGGTTGACGACGACGGTGAACCGCGCGCCGGTCGCGTTCTCCTCGAAGGTCTGCGCGAGCGCGGGTCGGCTCAGGGTCTCGTCGAACCGGGGGTCGACGGCGCTCGTCAGGATCCGCCAATCGCCGACCGGCGTCACCTCCGACGGCTTGTAGATCAGGCCGACGCGGATCGTGTCCGGCCCGATCACGCCGGTGTCGATGGTCGAGTAGGTGCCTGCGCCGAGCATCGCGTTCAGCCCGACGACCAGATCGCCGGCCGGGTCGACGTCGGGAGTGTTCTCGAGCTCGTTCAGCCCGACGACGTCCGCGTCGAGACCGGCGAGGGACTCGAGCAGCTTGACGCGCTGCCGCTGGAGCTCGTCCGGCTGGTCGGCGTCGGCGCCGCGGCACTCGACGCTCTGGAGCGGCCCGCACGCGTTGTCGCGCGGGTCGCCGGCCAGGTAGTCGAGCGTCAGGAAGTAGTTGAGCGTGTTGAAGCCGGCGACGGTGATCCGACCGCCGACCTCCCCGGGCGCTGCGGGCCGCTCGTTCAGGGCCGTGTACTGCGCCGGCTGCGTCGGCTGGATCCGGTAGAGGCTGAAGCCGAAGCCGAGCACGCCGACCATGTTCTGCACCGTGTCGCCGCCGCGGAACCGGTTGGCGAGCGAGAAGAAGTCCCCGTTCGGGTGCCGCACGAAGGGCGGATTCTGGGTGTTCAGCCCGTCGTCGAGCGTGATCCGGCGGAGCTGGTTCTGCAGCAGCCGATCTTGGGCCGGCGGCCCGGGTTCCTCGAGCAGCGTGGGCGTGAACGGCCGCGACTCGCCCTCGAGCGGGAGCGCGAGCACCATCTCGCCGAAGCGCTCGTAGTTGAAGTACTCGGCGATCACGAGCGGCTGCGGGAAGCGGACGAGCATGCCCTCGTACCGCTCCGGCCCGTCGAGCGCCGCGAAAGGCATCGACACGTCGGTCGGCGCGACGCCCCCGGCGCCGCAGGCGACGACACTCGAGACCGAGCTGATCTGCGTCTGCCCGGAGAACTCGCCGGCGGTGCCGGTGACCCGGACGAGCTGCCCCTCGCTGACGCGGTCGGCACCCCCGGTGAAGACGAAGATGCCGTCCGAGGTGGCGGCGTCGCCGTCCCCGGTCGGATCCTGCATGTAGAAGCCTCGGAAGCTCGCGCCGCTCTCGAAGTCGCCGACGACGATGCCTTCCGTGGAGACGTTCCCCGGGATCGGCGTCGCGGGCCCGCTGCCCTGGATCTCGTAGATCGGCGTGTACGCCAGCCCGCAGACGTCGTCGTTGACGATCGTGCCCAGCCCCTGCGGGTCGAGGACCGTCGCGCCGGAGACGTTCGTGACGTTCGCGAAGAAGGTCTCGTCCGGCTCAGGGGCCGTATCCCCGTTCACCTGGACGGTGAAGGAGTACGACGAGCTGCCGGCGGGGATGGTCTGGCCGGTCAGCGAGTGAGCCTGGTAGTCGCCGCTGGACGACGTGGCGGTGCCGTCGGCGGTGGCGACGTCGAAGCTCACGCCGCCGGGGCCCGCGGGCGAGGACAGGCTGACCGTGAAGTCGAACGCGGTCGTCCCGGAGTTCCCCTCCTGGGCGGAGACGTCGTTGACGGAGAGGTTGACGACGCCCGTCTCGGAGTGGGAGCCGAGGCCGTCGAAGGTGTTCTGCGCGAAGCCCTGCCACTCGCCCGCCGGGTCGAACGGATCGCTGCCGTTCGTGTCGCCGACGACGATCGAGGGATCGCGCCGAAGGGTGTTGTCGGCCGTGCTCGTGAGCCCGGAGCCCCACTCGGTGCCCGGATCGAAGCCGATCTGGCCGATCACGTCGAGGACCGTGCTGCCCTTGCGGAGCGCGACGGCGTCGTCGCCGTTGAACCAGCCGGCGCCGTTCGTCTGGTCGGCCTGGGCCAGGATCACCGGATCGGCCGAGCTCTGGGCGAGCACGAACACGTCGCCCGGCGCCACGGTGCCGACGAGGTTGATCGTCAGCCCAGCGGCCGGGTTGCCGTTGAAGTGCATCTGGACGTTGTACGACCCCGCGGCGAGGTCCACCGCCGACGACGTGCCGTTGTAGATCTCGAGCGCCTTGTTGTTGCTCGAGCCCTCGATGTACTCCGAGATGAACAGGTCCGGCGCGTGTGTGCCCATCGCCGGACCGACCATGAAGACGAGCGCGCACACGAGCGCACCCACCGCAGCAAGCCGTACCCTCACCGGTCTCCCCTCTCCCTCGACGCCTGAACGACCGGGTCAATCCTGACGCAGACGGCCTGTCTTTTCAAGACAGGTCTACAGGACCCTTACGACTTGGCCTCCGCCCAGTCGTCGCCGACGCCGATGTCCACGGCCAGCGGCGGGTCGAGCGGGTAGGCGCCGCACATCTCCTCCCGGACGAGCTCGCGCACGGAGGAGAGCTCGACGTCCGGCACCTCCAGCAGCAGCTCGTCGTGCACCTGGAGGACGAGCCGCGCCGCCCGGCCCTCGTCCCGCAGCCGGCGGGCGATGCGCACCATCGCGACCTTGATGATGTCCGCGTTCGAGCCCTGCATGACGAAGTTGACGGCGATCCGCTCGCCGAGGCCGCGCGTCTGCCGGTTCGAGGCCCGGATCTCGGGCACCGGGCGGCGCCGGCCGAGCAGGCTCGTGACGTAGCCGTCCTCCGTCGCCTGCTCGATCGTCCGCTGGATGAAGTCCTGGACGTGCGGGAAGCGCGCCAGGTACGCGTCGATGTACTCCTGCGCCTGCTCGCGGGGGATCTCGAGGTTCTCGGAGAGGCCGAAGGCCGAGATCCCGTAGACGATCCCGAAGTTGATCATCTTGGCGATCGAGCGGTCGTGCTTCGTCAGCGTCGCCGGCTCCTTGCCGAGCACCTCGGCCGCAGTGGCGGTGTGGATGTCGTCGCCGCGCTCGAACGCCTCGCGGAGCTTCGGCTCGCCCGAGACGTGGGCGAGGATGCGCAGCTCGATCTGCGAGTAGTCGGCGGAGAGCAGGCGCATTTCCGGCTCGGCGACGAACGCGGAGCGGATCTCGCGCCCGAGCTCGGTACGGATCGGGATCGCCTGCAGGTTCGGATTCGAGGTGGACAGCCGCCCCGTCGCGGCGACTGCCTGGTTGATCGTCGTGTGCAGCCGCCCGTCCGGGCCGATCATGTTGGGCAGCGGGCCGAGGTAGGTGTTCAGCAGCTTCGTGTACTCGCGCCACTCCTCGACCACTTCGACGATCGGATGCTCGGCGCGGATCGTCCGCAGCACGCGCGTGTCGGTCGAGTAGCCCGTCTTCCCCTTGCGCCCGGGCGTGAGGCCGAGCTTCTCGAACAGGATCCGGCCTAGCTGCTGGGTCGAGCCGAGCACGAACTCCTCGCCGGCGAGCTCGTACGCCTTCGCCTCGAGCTCCTCCACCCGGTCGCGCAGGCGCGCCGTGATCTCGCCCATGCGGTAGGTGTCGATGCGGACGCCGGTCTCCTCCATCGCCGCCAGCACCTGCGTCAGCGGCAGCTCCACCTCGCGGTAGAGGTGCTCGCCGCCGCGCTCGGCGACCCGCTTCAGCAGCGGGCCGATCAGCCGGCGCGGCAGCTCCGCCCGGCGGACGAGCGCCGCTGTCTCCTCCTCGGCCGGCGGCTCGGGGACGATCTCGAGGCCGTACTCGGCGGCGAGGTCGTCGAGCTCGTAGGTGGCGCGGCCGGGCTCGATCAGGTAGGCCGCGATCAGCGTGTCCTCGCGGGCCTCGACCCTGAGCGCCTTCGCGTCGTGGACGACGAGATCCGCTTGTAACACTCTGTTACTTGTGACCACGACCTCGTCGCCGGTGGCCACGGCGATGCGGCCGTCGTCCGCGGCGTAGCCGACGAGCCCCTTCAGCGGCGGCAGCTCGCCCTCGCGCCACGGGACGGCCACGCCCTCGACCTTCGGTCCCGCGGCCGGCACGGCCTCGTCCAGCTCGTCCACCCGGCCGATCAGGTTGCGGAACTCGAAGCGGCGGAAGATCTCGCGGAGCTGGGAGCGGTCGGGCGGGTCGATGACGAGCTCGGACGGGGTGCAATCAACCTCGAGGTCGCGGCGCATCGTCGCCAGCTCCTTCGAGGCGCGCGCCTGCTCGGCGTGCTCGGCCACGTTCTTCTTCCGCGCGGGCGAGAGCTCGTCCGCGTGCGCGATCACCTCCTCGAGCGAGCCGTACTGGGCGACGAGCTGGCCGGCGGTCTTGTCGCCGATCCCGGGGATCCCGGGGATGTTGTCGGAGGTGTCGCCCTTGAGCCCGATGAAGTCGGGGATCTGGTCGGGCCGGATCCCGTAGCGCGCCTCGACGCGGTCGGGCGTGTAGACCTGGACGTCCGAGACCCCGCGCGGCGTCATCATCAGGCAGACGTTGTCGGACACGAGCTGGAACGCGTCACGGTCGGTGGAGACGACGCACGTCTTGATCCCCGACTCGTCGGCGCGCGTCGCCAGCGTGGCGATCACGTCGTCCGCCTCCCAGCCCCCGAACTCGAGGTTGCGATAGCCGAAGGCCTCGACGATCGGGCGCAGGTGCGGGAACTGCTCGCGCAGCAGGTCGGGCATCGGCCGCCGCTCGATCTTGTAGATCTCCGACAGCTCGTGCCGGTGCACCGGGCGCGTGTCCCAGGCGACGGCGACTCCGCGCGGGCGGTAGTCGACGAGCAGCTTGAAGAGCATGTTCGTGAAGCCGAGCAGCGCGTTCGTGGGGAAGCCCTCCGACGTGGCGAGCTCCTCGGGCAGCGCGAAGAAGGCGCGGTAGGCGAGGTTGTTGCCGTCGACGAGGAAGAGCTCGCACTCGCGCGCGGGGTCGTCGTCGAGCACGAGCTCGGCGCCGGTGAGGGTCTTCGGCATGAGCCCAACGCTATCGTCCGGCCGCGATGACGCGGCCCTTCTCCGACGCGGATCTCGACTCGGCGGCGGCCCTCCTGGCCGAGCGCCACGCCCGGCACCGCGAGGCGGAGCCGCTCCTGCCTGCCGACGTCGACTTCCGGGCCGAGCTCGAGACGCTGTGGCGGCGGCCGGGGGCGTCGGGGGCCGTGTCGGAGCTCGGCTTCCTGACCGGCGCGCCGCGGGAGGACCCGGTCTGGGGCCCGAACGTCTGGGTCGAGCTCGCCGGTCATGCCGCTGAGCAAGCCGAGGCGGCGCGCGACCTCTACGCGCTCGCCGCCCAGCGCTGGGTCGGCGAGGGGAACACGCGCCACTACGTGATCGTGCCCGCGCACGACGGCGCCCTGCTCGACGCCTGGTACCGGCTCGGCTTCGGCCAGCAGCACACGATTTTCCTCCGGATGGGTACACACGATCCCAGCGCGTCGTCCAGAGAAGATCGCGGTTGCCGCCCGAGCAGGGGTGACCAGGTTGCACCGCCCTTGCCCAACGCGCCTCGAGCCATGCGTACCCATCCGGAGGAAGATCGCGTCGCGGCCGGCGACGTGCTCGTCGCCGAGCGGGACGGGTCGCTGGTCGGATGCGTCTACCTCGCCGTGCGCGAGGCCGAACTGCACCGGCCGCGCTCGGCCTTCCTCGCCTGGGCGGCGATCGTGCCCGAAGCCCGCGGCAGCGGGCTCGGCCTGGCGCTCACGCAGGCGAGCCTCGCCTGGGCACGCTCGCGCAGCTATGACGTGATCGCCACCGACTGGCGCGTGACGAACCTGCTCGCCTCGCGCTTCTGGCCGGCGCGCGGCTTCCGCACCACGTTCCTCCGCCTGTACCGCTCGATCCCGTGACGTGCTGGTCGTGGACGCTCCCGACGGCGCCGTCGTCCTGCGGCCGCCGCCGCCGGGCGACGCGATCGCCGACGTCGCCGCCGCGGTTCGCGACGCGCTGCGCTATCCGCTAGCGGGGCCGCCGCTCGCCGAGCTCGTCCCCGCGGGAGGCCGGGCGACCATCCTCGTCGAGCCGCCCGCGCTGCCGATCCCGGGCGCCCAGCTCGACCCGCGGCGGCGTGCGGTCGACGCGGCCTCGCTCGAGCTCGAGCGCGCGGGGGTGCCGCCCTCGCGGCAGACGCTCCTCGTCGCGGGCGGCCTCGCGCGCCGCCTCTCGCAGCGCGACGTCGAGGGGCTCGTGACGCGCGACTTCGCGCGCCGCTTCACCGGCCGCGTGCTCGTCCACGACGTCGAGGATCCGGGCCTGGTCGAGCTCGCGCCGGGCCTGTGCGTCAACCGCGCGCTGGTGGAGACCGACGCGGCCGTCGTCGTCAGCGCCGCGCAGACCTTCCTGCTCGGGGGCCCGGCGGCGCTGCTCGGCGCGGCGGGAGCCGACGCGGCCCGCGCCGCCGGTGCCGACTCGCTGCTCGAGACCCGGGGCTCATGGGGCTGGCCGCTGGCGCTCGACCTCGAGCGGCTGCTGGGCGAGCGGGTGCCCCTGATCGGTGCCTCGCTCGCACTCAACCACCCGCGGCTCGGCGGCCTCCTGCACGGGTACCCCTACGACGAGGAGGCGCTGGAGCGCGTCTCCCGCTCGCCCCTGCGCCTCGCCTTCGGCGCCCTCCCAGGCCCGGTCCGGGCCCACGTCCTCCACTCCCTGCGCTCGGAGCTGACGGCCTCGACCGCCTACGCGGGCCCGCCGTCCGTGGCGCACGCGGAGGCGCTGCTGCGGTCGATCGAGGTCCGGTCGGTGGCGCTCGACGGCCAGGTCGACGCGATCTGCGTCGCGGTGCCGCGCACGACGCCTTACCTGCCTCGCGAGCGGCCGAACCCGCTGCTGGCCACGTACCTCGGACTGGCGTACGCGCTCCGCCTCTGGCGAGACGCGTTCCCCGTCGTCGAGGGCGGCGCCGCGATCCTCATCCACCGCTTTCACCGCGTCTTCGCCCATCCGACCCAGCAGCCGTACCGCGCGTTCTTCGGAGCCGTCCGCCTGGGGCGCGAGCCCGAGCACCTCGGCGAGGCGGAGCGCGCGGCCGCCGCCGATCCGCGGGCCGTCGACCTCTACCGGGCGGGGCGGGCCTGCCACCCGGTGCTGCCGTTCGCCGACTGGGCGGCCTGCCGGCCCACGCTCGACCGGCTCGGCACCGTCCTCGTCGCCGGCTGCCGGGACGCGGTCGCGGCGCGCCAGCTGGGGTTCGTCCCCGCCAGGAGCGTGGCGGCGGCCCTCGAGCTCGTGGCGGGCACGCTAGGCCGGGCGCCGCGCGTCGGATTCCTCGTCACGCCGCCGTTCTTCCCGATCCGCGTGAGCGGCGCGGGATCGTCCGAATGAGGGATCAGAGGCCCCGCGCGGACGGGCGATCTTCTCCCTAACGACAACAGGCGGCGCGGCCACGCCGAACCAGGAGGTCTCGATGGCCCGCGCTCCGCTCGTCTGCTCGTTCCTCGCCGCTCTCGCCCTTTCACCCGGTGCGGGCGCCGCCGCCAGCATGCGCTTCTCCTCCGCCCCGGCGAAGCTGTGGCAGGACAAGGAAGCGGCGGTCGTGATCGCTGTCCGGCCGGCGGGCGTGCGCTGCAGCCTGACGGTTCGCTACGCGGACGGGTCGACCCAGAAGGGCCTCCCTCTGGTGAGAGCGGCGGCCGGCAAGGCCCGCTGGAGCTGGAAGGTCCCGGTGACCGCGGACGCCGGAGCGGCGAAGCTGATCGCGTGGTGCCGAGGCGTCGGGAAGCTCACGCGCACGGTCGTCGTCGTCGGCGGCACGCAGGTGCGCGCGAAGGTGCGGGTGCGCGACTCCGGCTGGACGCAGCGGAACTCCCGGTTCGGAACCGGCAGCAGCGTCAGCTACGGGATCGTCCTCGAGAACCCGGACCTCGACTACGACGCCGTCTCGATCGGCCTGCTCGTCAACCTCGTCAACGCCGAGGGCCGGGTCATCGCGTCGAAGACCGAGCGGGTCGCGGGTGTGGCGGCGGGATCGGAATACGCCCTCGGGGGCTCGCTGCAGATGCCCAACCAGATCCCGGTCGCCCGGCTCGAGCTCGTGATCACCTCGTCGAGCCGGTCGACGCGGGCGCTGCACTTCCCCGCGACCATGGCGATCGGGTTCGAGCAGGCGACCTACGACCCCGGCTTCCTCACCGCCATCGCCGGCGAGCTCGTCAACGGGCACCCACGGCTGACCCTGTCCCGCGCCAAGCTCTCGATCGTCGTCCGCAGCCCCGAGGGGACGATCGTGGGCGGCACGACCGCCTACGTCTCCGTGCCCCTCCTCCCCGGGACGCGCGTCCTCTGGAAGGCGCAGACCGGGCTGACGTCGATCCCGATCGACCGCGCTGCGAGCGCGCAGGTCTCGATCGAGCCCACCTGGGTCGCCCCCTAAGGGACCAGGACGGCAGCGCCGCGCACGTCGCCGGCGCGGAGCCGGTCGAGCGCCTCATTCGCCCGCGCGAGCGGGAACTGCTCGACCTCCGTGCGGACGGGCACGTGCGGCGCAAGCGCGAGGAACTCCTCACCGTCCCGCCGGGTGAGGTTCGCCACGGAGCGGACGACCCGCTCGCCCCAGAGCAGCTCGTACGGGAACGAGGGGATGTCGCTCATGTGGATTCCCGCACAGACGACCGTGCCGCCCTTGGCCACGGCCCGCAGCGCCGCGGGCACGAGCTCGCCGACCGGGGCGAAGACGATCGCCGCGTCGAGCTCCTCCGGGGCGGGCCCGAGCGCGTCGCCCGCCCACTCGGCCCCGAGCTCGAGCGCCAGCGACTGCGCGGCCTCGTCGCCCGCGCGCGTGAACGCGAACACGCGCCGTCCCTGGCTGCGGGCAACCTGCGCGACGATGTGGGCGGAGGCGCCGAAGCCGTACAGACCGAGCCGCTCCCCGTCGCCGGCGAGCCGGAGCGAGCGGTAGCCGATCAGCCCGGCGCAGAGCAGCGGGGCCGCCTGGAGGTCGGGATAACCCTCCGGGAGCGGGAAGCAGTAGCGGCGGTCGGCGACGGCGTACTCGGCGTAGCCCCCGTCGAGCTGGTAGCCGGTGAAGAGGGCGCGGTCGCAGAGGTTCTCCCGCCCGGAGACGCAGTAGCGGCACTCGCCGCACGTCCAGCCGAGCCAGGGCACGCCGAGCCGCTCCCCGGTCGCGGCGTCCTCGCCGACGATCTGGTGGCCCGGGACGAGCGGCAGCTTCGGCTCCGGCAGCTCGCCGTCGACGACGTGGAGGTCGGTGCGGCAGACGCCGCAGGCGCGCACCCTCAGCAGCACCTGGCCCGGCCCCGGCTCCGGCATGGGCAGCTCGGCCTCCCGGAGCGGACGGCCGGGGGCGTCGAGGACCATGGCGCGCACGGCTCAGAGCACCTGCGAGAGGAACTGCCGACAGCGCTCCTGCCGCGGCCGCTCGAAGAGCTCCTCCGGCGAGGCTTCCTCGACGATCTGCCCGTGGTCCATGAAGATGACGCGGTCGCCGACCTCCCGCGCGAAGCCCATCTCGTGCGTCACGACCACCATCGTCATCCCACCGGCGGCCAGGCCCTGCATCACGTCGAGCACCTCCTTCACGAGCTCCGGGTCGAGCGCCGAGGTGACCTCGTCGAACAGCATCAGCTTCGGCCGCATCGCCAGAGCGCGCGCGATGGCGACGCGCTGCTGCTGGCCGCCGGAGAGCTGCCCCGGGTAGGCGCCGGCCCTGCTCTCCAGCCCGACCTCGCGCAGCTGCTCGAGCGCCCGCTCGCGCGCCTCGGCCTTCGAGAGCCCGAGGACGTTGCGCAAGGCCAGGGTGATGTTCCCGAGCGCCGTCTTGTGCGGGAAGAGGTTGAACGACTGGAAGACCATCCCGATGTGCGTGCGGGCGGCATTCAGGTCGCATCGGACGTCGGTCAGCTCCAGCCCGTCGAAGACCACCCTGCCCTCCGTGGGCTCCTCCAGCAGGTTGATCGTGCGCAGCAGCGTCGACTTGCCCGACCCGGAGGGGCCGATGACGACGAGCACCTCGCCGGGGTGCACCGCGAGGCTGACCCCGCGCAGCACGTGCAGGTCGCCGAACCACTTGTCCACGTCCTCCAGCCGGACGAGCGCGCCGTTGTCGTTCATGCGCCGATGCCCGTCAGACCGCTGCGCATGCGGCGCTCGAGCCACGTCACGACGCGAATCATAGGCAGCGTCACCGCCAGGTAGCCCGCCGCCGTGGCGAGGAACGGCGTGGCGTTGAAGGTCTGCGAGAAGATGTCGCGCCCGACCGCCATCAGCTCCTGCTGCTCGAGGGTCAGGCCGAGGAAGGCCACGAGCGAGGTGTCCTTGATCAGGATCACGAACTCGTTCGTCAGCGGCGGGATCACCTTTCGCACCGCCTGCGGCAGGATCACGAGCCGCAGCGCCTTGAAATAGCTCATGCCGAGCGAGCGCGCCGCCTCGAACTGGCCCCGATCGACCGCCTGGATCCCCGCCCGGAAGATCTCCGCCGAGTAGGCGCCCGCGTTGAGGCCGAGCACGAGGATCGCCACCTGGTACGCGCCCAGGTTGAGCCGCAGGCCGAGAGCGATCCCGAAGAAGAAGAAGCTGAGCTGCCAGAGCAGGGGCGTGCCGCGGAAGAAGTTGATGTACAGCCGCGCCGGAGCCCTGACGACCCGGTGGGACGAGATCGCGAACACGGAGAGGACGAGCCCGATCCCGATCCCGATCGCCTCGCCGGAGAGGGCGAGCACGAGGGTGTTCCACGCCGCACGGATGAAACGCGTCCAGAACTCCTCCAGCAGGGCGAACTCGAAGAAATTGCGGGCGAAGACCTCGACGTCGCCCGAGCGGAACCACCAGTAGAACGCGGCGAGCGCGATCGCCTGCGCGCCGAGCACGGCGCCGGCGATCGCCCCCTCGCGGCTCGCTTTGGTCGGGAGGCGGCGGTAGATCGCGGCCCCCAGGGCCAGGGCGGCAACGCCGAGCGCGGCCGCGGTGACAAGCACGGCGCCCTGGGCGCCGCTCGTGATGCCCTCGGCGAGTTGCTGCGAGGGCGTCCAGCCGATCGTCGTCAGGACGGCCAACGTTCCAGCCAGAAGCACGCCGACCGACCCCGCCCCCAACAGCGCAGACGCTCCGGAGAGCGGCGTCTGCTCCCTCATCACGTACCGGAAGCCCCGGTCGGGCGCCCCGCGGGCCCCGCCTGTGTCAGCCACGATGCTCATGGTCTCCTCCTTGCCGCCGAAACGAGGACGGCCCGCGTGTGCGCCACGCGGGCCCTCCTCGTCCGAATACCTGTCTCGTCAGCTCCCGGCGACGCTCCCGGCCGAAGCGTCGGGGAACCACTTGTCGTAGATCTGCTGGTACGTGCCGTCGTCGATCATCGCCTGGAGCGCCTCGTTGATCGCCGCCAGCAGCTCCTCGTTCTGGGGGTCGACGCCGAAGCCGTAGTCCTCGTCGGTGTCGATCGCCTCCACGACCTCGAGCGACGGCCGCTTCGACGCCTCCTCGACCGAGGCCGGCTCGTCGAAGATGACGCCGGTGACGTTACCGCCCTCGAGCGCCGTGTAGGTGTCCGGAGCCTCCGGGAAGGACCGCACCTCGACGCCGTTCGGGGCCAGGTTCTCGCGCGCCCAGGCCTCGCCGGTCGTGCCGGCCTGCACGGCGACTGTGTGGCCCTCGCCGAGGTCGTCGACCGACTGGATGTCGGGCGTCTGCTCGGTGTTCACGGTCAGCGACTGCTGCGCCCGGTAGTACGGGATCGTGAAGTTGACCTGCTCCTCCCGTTCGGGCGTAATCGTCGTCGCCGAGGCGACGAGGTCGTAGCGACCCGCCGCCAGCTGGGTGAAGATCGTGTCGAAGGCGGTATCCCGCCAGTCCGTCGTCAGGCCCAGCCGGGACGCGATCTCCTCGACCACCTCGACGTCGAACCCGGTCAGCTCGCCGCCCTCGCGGAACTCGAAGGGCGCGAACGGGATGTCGGAGCCGACGGTGAGGACTCCGTCCGTGAGCGTGCTGAACGACGGTGTCGGCGCCTCGGTCTCGGTGGCGGTCTCGCCGGGCGTGGCCTCCTCGTCGTCTCCGCCGCACGCGGCCGCGCCGAGGACGAGGATGAGCGCCACGACGAAGCCGAGAATCAGGGTCCTCTTGCTCACGCATGCCCTCCTTGTGCCGTAGATTCGCGGACTAGCCTAAACCTCCAGGGGCCGCAGGAGCCGAGGAGGTGACTACTCGAGCTCGCCGAGATAGGCGCGCTTCATCTCCGGGTTCTCGAGCAGCGCCTTCGCGGTGTCGGAGAGCACGATCTCACCCGTCTGGAGCACGTAACCGCGGTCGGCGATCGAGAGCGCCATGTTCGCGTTCTGCTCGACGACGAAGACCGTCGTGCCCTGGCCGTTGATCCGCTCGATGATCTCGAAGTTCTGCTCCACGAGCAGCGGCGACAGGCCCATGGACGGCTCGTCCATGAGCAGCACCTTCGGGCGCGCCATCAGCGCCCGGCTCACGGCGACCATCTGCTGCTCGCCGCCCGACAGCGTCCCCGCGCGCTGGTCGAGGCGCTCCTTGATGCGCGGGAAGAGCTCGAAGGCGCGCTCGAGGTCCTCGCGGACCGCGTCCTTGTCCCGGCGCTGGTACGCGCCGAGCTGGAGGTTCTCGCGCACGGTCATCCGCTTGAAGAGCCTGCGGTTCTCCGGGACCATCGACACGCCCTTCTCGACGACCGCCCGCGGCGGCAGCCCGTCGACGCGCTCACCGGCGACCACGACCTCGCCGCGGGTCGGGCGGACGTAGCCGAGGATCGTCTTCAGCGTGGTCGTCTTCCCGCTGGCGTTGCCCCCGAGCAGGCAGACGATCTCGCCGGGGTAGATCTCGACGCTGACGCCGCGGAGGATGTGGATCTGCCCGTAGTGGGTGTCCACGTTGCGGAGCTCGAGGATGGGCTCGCGCTTCTGGCCGTCCCGGCTCACGAAGCCGCCTTCCCGGCCTTGGTGCCGAGGTAGGCCTCGACCACGCGCTCGTCGTTCGCGACCTCGTGGTACGTGCCCTCGGCGATCTTCGTCCCGTAGTCGAGGACGACGACGCGGTCGGACACGCGCCCGACCACGCGCATGTCGTGCTCGATCAGGCAGATCGTGAAGCCGCGCTCGTCGCGGAGCTTGGCGACGAGCTCCGTCAGCTCGCGGGTCTCCTGGGGGTTCATCCCCGCGGTCGGCTCGTCGAGCAGCAGCAGCTTCGGCTCCGACGCCATCGCCCGCGCGATCTCGAGCCGCCGCCGGTTCGCGTACGAGAGCACGGAGGCCGGCTGGTCGAAGCGGTAGCCGACGAGCCGAGTGCCGAAGAACGCCAGCGTGTCCTTGGCCTTCTCGACTGCCTCCACCTCCTCGCGACGGAAGCGGCGCGTCCGGAGGATGGCGCCGATGGGCCCGGTGCGGGTGCGGGTGTGCTGGCCGACGAGCACGTTCTCGAGCACGGTCATGTTCGGGAACAGCCGCACGTTCTGGAAGGTGCGGGCGACGCCACGCTCGAGGACCTGGTTCGGCCGCAGCCCGACGACGTTGTGGCCGTCGACGAGGATGTCGCCGGCATCGGGCTCGATCATGCCCGTGACGACGTTGAAGAACGTCGTCTTTCCGGCACCGTTCGGCCCGATCAGGCTCACGATCTCGCCCTCGCCGACGTGGAAGTCGAGCCCGTCGATCGCCGTCAGGCCGCCGAAGGCCTTCGTGAGGTTCTTCGTCTCGAGCACGGCCATCGTCAGGGGCCCGCCGGTTCCGGCTCGGTCTCGCCGAGCGCCTCGCGTCTGAGCCAGGCGTCCTGCGCCGCCTCGTCCTGGTGCAGCTCCTGCGCCCGCTCCTTGCTCGGGATGAGGCCCTCCGGCTTGTTCAGCATCATGAAGATGAGCAGCGCGCCGTAGAGCAGGAACTTGAACTCCGAGAACTCGCGCAGGAGCTCCGGTGCGCCGACGAGCACGATCGCGCCCAGGGCCACGCCCGGGATGCTGCCCATGCCGCCGACGATCACGACCATCAGCACCGTGATCGAGACGACAATGTTGAACGAGTGCGGGAAGATGGAGCCGATCTTGTGCGCGAAGAGCGCGCCGCCGAGGCTCGCCAGGATCGCGCCGATGATGAACGCCTGGAGCTTCGCCTGGACGATGTTCACGCCCATCACCTCGGCCACGGTCTCGTCCTCTCGCATCGCCATCCACGCGCGGCCCACGCGCGAGTGCTGCAACGCCCAGGAGACGTAGATGAGGACGATGGCGAGCCCGTAGATGATGTAGAAGAACTCCTGCGACGTCACGAAGTCGACGGGGCCGATCGAGATGTTCGGGATCTGGATGATGCCCTGGGCCCCGCCGAAGTAGGGCTTCAGGGCATCCGAGAGGAACAGGATCCGCGCGATCTCGCCGAAGCCGAGCGTGACGATCGCGAGGTAGTCGCCGCGCATCCGGAGCACCGGCGTCCCCACGACGATCCCGGCGAGCGCCGCGGCCATCATGATGAAGGGGATCGACGCCCAGAAGCTGAGCTCCGGGTCCAGAGTGGGCGAGAGCGGCGAGGTCAGCACCGCGCCGGTGTACGCGCCGACGGCGAAGAAGGCGACGTAGCCGAGGTCGAGCAGGCCGGCGTAGCCGACGACGATGTTGAGCCCGAGGGCCATCAGCAGGAAGATCCCGGCGAGGTCGAGGACCTCGCTGAGGAAGTTGCCGAGGATGTGCGGCGTGACCGCGAGGACGAGAATCGCGACCGCCAAGCCGAAGAGCAGGTAGTTGCGCCGCATCGCCGGCGTCGCCTCGTCCAGCCGACGGCGCACCGCCTGCCGCTGGCCCTCCATGGACACCACGAGCGCGAAGACGGCGATCCAGACCGTGATCGCGCCGTGAATCGTGAGGCCGCGGCTGCCCTTGTAGAGGAACGGGTTGACCGTGTCGCCGATCTTCAGGCCGCGGAAGACCTGGGCGATCAGCGTCTGGAGGAGGCCGAAGATCAGCACCCAGGTGACGGCGAGGACGACCGGCCGCCGGAAGCGGGCCGGGATCAGGTGCACCGCGGCGCCGCCGGCGGCGATCAGCGTCCCCCCGACGAACAGCCAGGCGACTCCCTGCGAGACGCCTCGATGGAACGTGAGGATGTCGAGCAGCGGCGGCGAGACGTTCTGCAGCACGCCGCGGACGTTCACCTCGCTCGTGATCACGACGAACAGCGCCACGACACCCGCGGTGAGCACGCCCACGAGGGCGCCGGCTGTCACGCTCAGCCCGCCCGGACGAACGGGCTCCATGCCCTCCCTGACCGGCGGCGGCTTCGCCGCCACGTAGCCGAAGACGAAGGGCACGAGGGCGACGGTCACGTAGCCGAGCACGACTTCGGGGTCGACGAGCGACCGGACCGCGAACGCCTCCACCATGCCGATGGCGGAGAGGAAGACGGCCGTCAGCCCGCCGACGAGGCCGAGGCGGACGACCCGGCGCGGATCGGGGCGGTGGAGCCGGGCCGCCACGCTACGCCCTCTCTTCGGCGACCCGCTCGCCGAGCAGCCCGGTCGGACGGAACACGAGCACGAGGATGAGCACGGTGAACGCGATCACGTCCTTGAGCTGGTGAGCCGACGGCACGCCGAGCCCACTGAGCACGAGGCTCGGCCCGAGCGACTCGGTCTCGCCGAGGACGAGCCCGCCCAGCATCGCGCCGGGGATGTTGCCGATGCCGCCGAGCACGGCCGCCGCGAAGGCCTTGATGCCCGGGAGGAAACCGGTGAAGAAGAAGACCTGGCCGAAGACGAGGCCCCAGAGCAGCCCGGCGACGCCGGCCATCGCGCCGCCGACGGCGAAGACCGTGACGATCGTCCGGTCGACGTTGATGCCCATCAGCTCGGCGGTCTCCTGGTCCTCGGCGACCGCGCGCATCGCCCGGCCGGTGCGGGTCCGCTCGACGAACGTGTAGAGCAGGAGCATCATCGCGACCGCGATCAGGATGACCACGCCCTGCGACTTGACGACGTTGAAGCCGAGGATCCGCCACGAGCCCCCGAGGGCGTCGATGTCCGGGTACGACTTCACGCCCGCGCCGAAGAGCCCCCGGAACGAGTACTGGAGCACGAACGAGGCGCCGATGGCCGTGATCAGCAGGATCAGGCGGGGGCGCTGCCGCAGCGGCCGGTAGGCGACCCGCTCGACGAGCAGGGCGACCGCTGTCGACGTGGTCATCGTCACGAGCAAGACGATGAAGATGCCGAGCACCGGCCTGTCGTTCCAGAGCCCGTGCTTGTCGAGCTCGCGGGCGGCGAAGAAGCCGATCATCGCCCCGCTCATGAAGACCTCGCCGTGGGCGAAGTTGATGAACCGCAGGACGCCGTAGACCATCGTGTAGCCGAGCGCGATGAGCGCGTAGACGGAGCCCTGCGCCAGCCCGAAGACCATCAGCGACTTCCACTGGTCGAAGCTCAGCCTGCCGGCGGCGATGCTGGCCGTTGCGCCCCAGACGACGACGACGATGGCGCCGATCCGGACCGCCCACAGGAAGCCGCCCGAGAACGAGAACAGCTCCAGCCCTCTCCGGCGGAGCGCGGCGCCGTACTCGGTCATGGCGTGTTTTCGCTCACAACGATCGGCCCGTTAGGTTAACCCGGCGCCGCCCGTCGGGGCGGCGCCGGGTCTCAGTGCTCGTCTCCGCAGACCCGAGCGGCCTACGGCTCGAACGTGAACAGCACGTTCTTCTGGACCTCGTCGATCGTCTTCTCCTCCTCGGTGTTCCGGAGGATGTTGATCTTCGGGGCGGCGCAGTCCCCGAACTCGTCGCACGTCAGCGTGCCGGTGAGGCCGTCGAAGCCCGCGATGGTGTACATCGCCTCGCGGAGTGCCTCGCGGTCGATGACGAGCGTCCCGTCGCGGTCCACCGCGATCTCCTGGATCTTCGTCAGGAGCAGCGTGGTGGCGTCGTAGGTGTGGGCGTGGAACGCCTGGATCGGCTTCTCGCCGTACTTGTCCTCGTACTTCTGCACGAACTCCTCGTAGGCCGGGCTCGCGGGCTGGGCCGGGCCCGAGAAGTACATGCCCTCCGTCGCGGGGATCGTGACGAACGTGTCGGAGAGAACGCCGTCCGCGGCCATCATCGTCGCCGCCTTCAGGCCGGCAATGTCCCTCGCCTGCTTGGCGATGAAGTCGGCCTCGGGCTGGAAGATCGGGAAGTACACCAGCTCGGCGCCCGAAGCGGCGACCTCGGTCAGTACCGGCCTCATGTCGGTGTCGCCCTTGTTCACCGCGGTGGCGAGCACGACCTCGCCGCCGAGCCCCTTGAACGCGTTGCCCATCGCGGTGGCCAGGCCCTCGGTGTACGGGTCGCCGTCGTGGATGGTCGCGATCTTCGTGAGCCCGAGCTCGTTGAAGACGAACTCGGCCGCCGCCTGCCCCTGGATCAGGTCGTTGTGCGCTGTCCGCAGGTACCCGGGCTGGAACGCGTCGTTCGCGTTGCCCTCGAGGTCGGACGTCAGCGACGGCGAGGTGTTCGAGCCCGAGATCATGACGAGCCCTGCCTCGGACATGATCTGGGACGCCGGAACCCCTGCGCCCGAGCAGCTCGTGCCGATGATGCCCACGACCTGCGGGTCGGCGACGATGCGCTGCGCGCCCGTCGTGCCGGCCTCGGCGCTGCACCCGTCGTCCTCGCTCTGGAGCTCGACCGAGTGTCCGTTGATCTCGCCGAAGTCCTCGATCGCGATCTCGATACCGCGCACCTGGTCGGTGCCGAGGCTCGCGGTCGCGCCGCTGAGCGACTGGAGCGCGGCGATCTTGATCGGCTCGCCGGGAGCGATCTCCACCGCCCCGAGCGCACCGACTGTGGGCTCTTCCGTCGTCGGCTCGCCCGCCTCTTCGTCGTCGTCGCCGCCGCAGGCCGCTGCGACGAGCGCGAGAGACGCGACGAGTAGTGCGATCAGCCAAAGAAATCTGCGTGTTTTCAACTGTCCTCCTCGTGCCCAGTGCTTTTCCACACGGACCAGGACGGCCTCGCTGGGCCGACCCGTCCTCTTGGGGTCAGGAGTATGGGGGCGCGGGGGCCGGTTTTCAAGCCGGAACCGCCGCTACCCTGTTGAAAGTCCGCGGCGGTGGCGGAACGGGATACGCGATCGGCTCAAAACCGATTGTCCCTCGGGACATGTGGGTTCGAATCCCACCCGCCGCATACTTCGGCCCGGCTGGGTAAGCGCGATCGCCGGGCGGGGCACACAGATCGCCGTGGATTCGAGCGGCGCGATGCGCGAGGAGGTCGCCGGAGCGTTCCCGATGGCCGCTCTCGCGGGTCTCGTCGCCGCCGTCGTCGGCGGGGTTCGTCTGGAGCCTTGCCGACGCGCTCGAGGGGGAGGGCTTCCTCGAGGCGGAAGTCCCGATCTTCTCCCGGGCCACGTGGGACCTCTTCATGCAGGCCCCGCAGCGTTTCCGCATCCCGGCCGTCCCGCGGGCACCTGCCGAGGAGCCCGCCGCCCCACAGCCTTAGCCTCTGCGGTACAACACCGTGCGTGGCGAAGCGGGTCGGGATCCTCACCGGGGGCGGCGACTGCCCGGGGCTAAACGCCGTCATCCGCGCGGTCACGCGCCGCTCGCTCGCCCTCGGGCACGAGGTCGTCGGCGTCCGCGAGGGCTGGCGCGGGATGGTCGAGGGGATCTTCGAGCCGCTGGATGCGCGCGCGATCTCGGGGATCCTCCCCCGCGGCGGCACGATCCTCGGCACCACCCGCACGAACCCGTACAAGCTGGACGGGGGCGTGGAGCGGGTCCTCCGCAGCGCAGAGGGGCTCGACGCGCTCGTGGCGATCGGCGGCGAGGACACGCTCGGCGTCGCGGCGCGGCTCTACGAGGAGCACGACTTCCCCGTCGTCGGCGTGCCGAAGACGATCGACAACGACCTCGCCGCGACCGACTACACCTTCGGCTTCGACACCGCCGTCTTCATCGCCACCGAGGCGATCGACCGGCTGCACACGACGGCCGAGTCGCACAACCGGGTGATGGTCCTGGAGGTGATGGGCCGGCACACGGGCTGGATCGCGGTGATGAGCGGGATCGCCGGCGGCGCGGACGTGATCCTCATCCCCGAGCAGCCGGTCACCGTCGAGCAGGCCTGTCGGGAGCTGGAGCGGCGCCACGCGCGCGGCAAGGACTTCTCGATCATCGTCGTCAGCGAGGGCTACGAGCTGACGTACGAGTCGGGGGAGCGCCGGCTCGTCGCGCAGGAGGCGCCCGCCTCCGACCAGTTCGGCCACGTCCGGCTGGGCGGTGTCGGGGACGCGCTCGCCCGGGAGATCGAGGAGCGGACGGGCTTCGAGACGCGCGTGACCGTGCTCGGCCACGTGCAGCGGGGCGGCACGCCGACGCCGCGCGACCGCGTGCTCGCCACGCGCTACGGACTGAAGGCGGCCGACCTCGTCCACGAGGGGACCTTCGGGCGGATGGCGGCGCTGCACGGGGACGCGATCGTGGACGTGGCGCTCTCCGAGGCGACCGCCGAGCTGAAGACCGTGCCGCCCGAGTGGTACGACGTCGCCCGCGCCTTCTTCGGCTGACGCTAGAGCTCCCGGACGAGCAGGTCGACGGCAGCCGCCGGGACGATCACCGCGTCGACGCCCGCCCGCTCGAGCTCCTCGACCTCCTCGCGGTGCGTCACCTCGAGCTCGGCGATCGCGAGCTTCCCCGCCGGGACGTCCGGCAGCAGGCCGAGCACGTGCTCGAGCCCGCGCCCCTCGCCCGGGCCACGGAGCAGGAAGATCTCGGGGTCGAGGCGCTCGAGCGCGATCTGGAGCTGGTCCTCGTCGAGCACGGCGACCACGCAGTCGAGGCCCGCCTCGATCGCGGCGGCGTACGTTCGCTCGAGCTCCCCGTCCTCGTCCTCGAGCCCTTCGACCAGGATCACGCGGGCGTCCACGACCTCGCCGGGGTCGCCGTAGGCGAGGATCGGCAGCCCCGTCGCGTCGAGTACGCCGGAGACCTTGCCGCGGACGACGATCCCCTCGGCGCCCGAGGACTCCGCGGCCCGGGCCGCGTCGGCCTCGGTCACGTCGGCGAGGAGCGAGATGCCGTCCCCCTCGGAGATCGCCTGGCTGAAGCGGCGCGCGCCTCTCATCCGTCGCGCCGGATGCTAGCGGTAGCGGCCGCAAGTACGGTTGTCTTCCTGGCCGGCTGCAAACCGTCGGCTGCCGTTGTCCCTCGGTCCTTCCCCACGAAGTGCTGCGCACTTCGCGGGGGCCCCGGA
>JBBDQR010000123.1:0-24046 GCA_040905885.1 Gaiellaceae bacterium
AGGAGGAGATCGCCGACATCGTCTCGATGTGGACGGGCATCCCGGTCTTCAAGCTCACGGAGGCCGAGTCGCAGAGGCTCGTCCGGATGGAGGAGGAGCTCCACAAGCGCGTCATCGGCCAGCACGAGGCGATCGTCGCGGTCTCGAAGGCGATCCGGCGCGCGCGCGCGGGGATCAAGGACCCGAAGCGGCCGACCGGCTCGTTCATCTTCCTCGGGCCCTCCGGCGTCGGCAAGACCGAGCTGGCGCGCACGCTCGCGGAGTTCCTGTTCGGCGACGACGACGCCATGACCCAGGTCGACATGTCGGAGTACATGGAGAAGCACTCCGTCTCCCGGCTCGTCGGCTCGCCCCCCGGCTACGTCGGCTACGACGAGGGCGGCCAGCTCACGGAGGCCGTCCGCCGCAAGCCGTACTCGGTGCTGCTGCTCGACGAGATCGAGAAGGCGCACCCCGACGTCTTCAACATCCTCCTCCAGATCCTGGAGGACGGGCGGCTGACGGACGCGCAGGGGCGGAAGGTCGACTTCCGCAACACGATCGTGATCATGACCTCGAACATCGGCGCCGCGCAGATCTCGAAGAACGTCTCGCTCGGGTTCTCGATCGGCGACGAGACCGGCCTCACCTACGAGGACATGAAGGGCCGCGTGATGAGCGAGCTCAAGAAGGTCTTCCGGCCCGAGCTGCTCAACCGGATCGAGGAGGTGATCGTCTTCCACAAGCTCGAGAAGAGCGAGATCGTCCAGGTCGTCGACCTGCTGATGAAGCGCGTGCGCGAGCAGATGTCGCTGCACGAGGTGACGATCGAGCTGACGGACGAGGCGAAGGAGCTGCTCGTCGAGAAGGGCTACGACCCGGCGATGGGCGCCCGGCCGCTGCGCCGCGCGATCCAGCGCTTCATCGAGGATCCGCTCGCCGACTTCGTCCTCGGGCGCGACCTCGAGCCGGGCTCGACCATCCTCGTCGGCCGCAAGGGCGAGACCGAGGACGTCGACATCGTCGTGATGCCGCCCGACGTGACGGCCGAGAAGGTCACCGTCCCGGCCGACGAGCCGGCGGAGACGGACGAAGAGACCTCGGAGGAGGAGTAGCGCCCCGAGCTCCGTCCGGCCGCCGGCCTACGATGCGGCCGTGACGCCCAGGCACGTCGAATCGGTCGAGGATGTCCTCGTGCTCATCGGGCGAGCGTCGCAGACCGCCCGCGAGGCGAGCGAGCAGCTCGCGGCCGAGGGCGCCGAGGAAAGCCTGCTCCAGGCGCTCGAGGCCGCCGACCGCGAGCTGACCGCCGCCCAGGCGGCGCTGATGCGCTCGGTCTACCTCAACCGCGAAGCGGCGTAGACGAGCGGCCAGGAGGTCGCCGGGCGGCGCCTCAGCGCTGCGGCTTCTCAGCCTGCTCGTCCGCCGGCGCCTGGGGGTCGAGCGCTGTCTTCACCTCGGCGATCTCGCGCCCCGCCTCGCGGACACCGCGGCCCAGCTGGCGCCCGATCCTCGGCAGCTGAGAGGACCCGAACAGGAGCAACGCGACGAGCACGAGCGCGATCAGCTCCCAGTGGCCGACGCCGAAGGGCACCGGCCAAGTCTACGCGCGCGCGTCGGCGGGGCCGACGTGCGCCCGGGTGACGTCGGCCGGCGACGTGCAGCCCAGCAGCGCGAGCGCCAGCTCCGTCTCCGCGCGCAGCAGTTCCAGCACGCGCTCGACCCCAGCCTGGCCGTCGTGCGCGAGGCCCCAGAGCACGGGCCTCCCGACGAGCACGGCCTGCGCGCCGAGCGCGAGCGCCTTGGCCACGTCGGTGCCGCGCCTGACGCCGCCGTCCACGAGCACCTCGCAGCGGCCTCCGACCGCCTGGACGACCTCGGGCAGCGCGTCGAGCGACGCCGGCACGCCGTCGAGCTGCCGCCCGCCGTGGTTCGAGACGACGACCCCCTCGCAGCCGTGCTCGACGGCGAGCGCCGCGTCCTCGGCCGTGAGGACGCCCTTGACGAGCAGGGGCAGGTCGGAAAGCGACCGAAGCCATTCGAGGTCCTTCCACGTGAGGCGAGGGTCGACGACCCAGCCCAGCACCTCGGACCCGCCCTCCGGGGTGTACGAGGCCGTCCGCGTGAACGCGGGCACGAGGTCGTCCGAGAGCGTGAAGCCCGTCCTGAGGTCTCGCTCCCGGTTGCCGAGCACGGGCAGGTCGACGGTGAGCACGATCGCCGAGAACCGGGCCGCCGCGGCCTCCTCGACGATCGCGCGCGTGAGCCCCCGGTCTGGATGCCAGTAGAGCTGGTACCAGCGTGCTCCGCCCGGCGCCGCCTCCGCCACCTCGGCCGCGCCGGCAGTGGCCAGGGTCGACAGGCACATGATCGTGCCGGCCGCCGCCGCGGCGCGTGCGGTCGCCTGCTCGCCCTCGGGATGTGCGAGCCGGTGGAACGCCGTGGGCGCGACGAGGATCGGCATCGAGGCCTCGGTCCTGGACGATCCCCGCTGAAGAAGCCTGAGGCTAGGGGAATCACCCGGCCCGAAGGCCGGGCGATTCGATGGTTCTAGGTGGGCGGGTCTTCGGCCGGCGGCGGCGCTTCCGGGCGCGTCTGCCCAGCGGAGCCTCCGAGTGCGGACGCCTCCGTGCGCAGCGTGTCCATCCCGCCGGCTTCCTGCACCCGCAGCCAGGCTCCGGCTGCGACGAGGCCGGCGAGGACGACCCCGATCCACGCCCACATGGTCGAGAAGTCGTCCGTGAGCGCCTTGAGGAGCGCGAAGATGAAGATGAGGGCTCCGAGTGCAGCGGTCAGCAGCGTCTCCGAGACGGGCAGCCGCATGGTGACTCCGACCATCGTGGCCACGAACCACGCCAGCAGGGCGATCACGAGCAGCCCGAGCACAACGCCCCAGAAGCCGTGCCACGCGTTTCTCGTGAACGAGGCGATCTCGACTCCGCCGACCTCGGCCGAGACCTTCTGCCAGTTGAGGAACGTGTCGACGAGTAGCAGCACGCCCGCCGCGAGCATCAGCTGCGTCCCGCGGGAGAGCGCATTGAATCTGTCCATTACCGCCCGTCCTCTCTCGGCGTGTGTCGGCGCCGATTCGGTGATCGCCCAGCCTCTCCGGTTCGGAGCCGCAATGCAAGGTCCTGCGAGTGGTGCAAGTGCTATCGCGGTGCGGGTGCGACGTGCGCCCGCGTGACGTCGGCAGGCGAGGGGCAGCCGATGAGGGCGAGCGCGAGCTCCGTCTCCGCGCGCAGCAGTTCCAGCACGCGCTCGACCCCAGCCTGGCCGTCGTGCGCGAGGCCCCAGAGCACGGGCCTCCCGACGAGCACGGCCTGCGCGCCGAGCGCGAGCGCCTTGGCCACGTCGGTGCCGCGCCTGACGCCGCCGTCCACGAGCACCTCGCAGCGGCCTCCGACCGCCTGGACGACCTCGGGCAGCGCGTCGAGCGACGCCGGCACGCCGTCGAGCTGCCGCCCGCCGTGGTTCGAGACGACGACCCCCTCGCAGCCGTGCTCGACGGCGAGCGCCGCGTCCTCGGCCGTGAGGACGCCCTTGACGAGCAGGGGCAGGTCGGAAAGCGACCGAAGCCATTCGAGGTCCTTCCACGTGAGGCGAGGGTCGACGACCCAGCCCAGCACCTCGGACCCGCCCTCCGGGGTGTACGAGGCCGTCCGCGTGAACGCGGGCACGAGGTCGTCCGAGAGCGTGAAGCCCGTCCTGAGGTCTCGCTCCCGGTTGCCGAGCACGGGCAGGTCGACGGTGAGCACGATCGCCGAGAACCGGGCCGCCGCGGCCTCCTCGACGATCGCGCGCGTGAGCCCCCGGTCTGGATGCCAGTAGAGCTGGTACCAGCGTGCTCCGCCCGGCGCCGCCTCCGCCACCTCGGCCGCGCCGGCAGTGGCCAGGGTCGACAGGCACATGATCGTGCCGGCCGCCGCCGCGGCGCGTGCGGTCGCCTGCTCGCCCTCG
Organism: Gaiellaceae bacterium; assembly: GCA_040905885.1. Classification (GTDB taxonomy): domain Bacteria; phylum Actinomycetota; class Thermoleophilia; order Gaiellales; family Gaiellaceae; genus JACVRU01. Next base: position 3,940 of record JBBDQR010000123.1, read on the forward strand.
GGATGTGCGAGCCGGTGGAACGCCGTGGGCGCGACGAGGATCGGCATCGAGACGTCGGTCCCGAGGACGGTCGTCGCGGTCGTGACCGAGCCGACGTCGACGAGCACCCTCGGCCGCAGCACCCAGCGGCGGAAGGCAGCCAGATTCTCCGCCAGCGTCCACTCGTCGCCGGCGCCGCCCGCGTAGTAACCGAAGGCGCCCGGCTCGAGCCCCTCCTCGGCCAGGCGCTCGTAGTCGTGGACGTTGACGGGCTCCACGCGCGGAAATCTGACACGAATCCGGCACGGAGCGGCGTCAGGTGCCCTGCCTAGACTCGGGAGGTGGCCAAGCCCGCTGTCAGCTATGCGTGCACGGACTGCGGGTACTCCGCCGGCCGCTGGTTCGGCAAGTGCCCCGCCTGCGGCGAGTTCGGCACGCTCGTCGAGGAGGCGCCCGCCGGCGCCGCTGCGGCGGCCGTGCCGAAGCCGCTGCTCCGGCTCGTCGACGTGGAGGCGACCGACGCCGCGCGGATCCCCACCGGCGTGGAGGAGCTCGACCGCGTGCTCGGGGGCGGCCTCGTCCCGGCCTCGCTCGTGCTCGTCGGCGGCGAGCCCGGCGTCGGCAAGTCGACGCTGCTGCTGACCGCGCTGGCGGCGATCTCGAAGGAGCGCCGCGCGCTGCTCGTGACCGGCGAGGAGTCGACCGCCCAGGTGAAGCTCCGCGCCGAGCGGCTCGGCGGCGCCGAGCAGGTCGAGGTGCTCGCCGAGACGGAGCTGGAGGCGGTCTGCGCGACGCTCGAGCGCGAGCGGCCGGACGTCTGCGTGATCGACTCCGTCCAGACCCTCTACTCGGCCGAGCTCGGTTCGGCGCCCGGCTCGGTGGCCCAGGTACGCGAGGCGGCCTCGCGGCTCCTGCGCGTGGCGAAGGAGGCGGGCGTGGCGACCATCCTCGTCGGCCACGTGACGAAGGACGGCGCCGTCGCCGGGCCGCGCGTGCTCGAGCACCTCGTCGACTGCGTGCTCCAGTTCGAGGGCGACCGCTACCACGAGCACCGGGTGCTCCGCGCTGCCAAGAACCGCTTCGGCTCGACGAACGAGCTCGGCGTCTTCGAGATGACGGGCACCGGCCTCGTCGGCGTGCCCGACCCGTCGGAGCTCTTCGGCCGCTCCGAGGGCGAGGTCGGCGCCGTGGTCGCGTGCGCGCTCGAGGGGACGCGGCCGCTGCTGCTGGAGATCCAGGCGCTCGTCGCCCCGACCGACCTCGCCATGCCGCGGCGCGTCGGCACCGGGGTCGACCCGAAGCGGCTGGCGATGATCGTGGCCGTCCTCTCCCGCCACGCCGCCATCGCGCTCGGCAGCGCCGACGTGTTCGTCAACGTCGCCGGCGGCGTGCGGGTCGACGAGCCCGGCGCGGACCTCGCCGTCGCGCTCGCGATCGCGTCCGCGGCGCAGGGCGTCCGCGTCCGGGAAGCCACGGCAGCCTTCGGCGAGGTCGGGCTGACGGGCCGCCTGCGCCCCGCGACGCAGGCCGAGCGGCGACTCGAGGAATGCGCGAAGCTCGGCCTTGCGACCGTCGTCGCGCCGAAGGGCACTCCCGGCCATGGCAAACTTCGGCTCGAGCAGGCGGAGACACTCAGACGAGCGATCGGGATGGGCATTCGTGGCAACGGCGAAGAGGAGCAGGCTCAGACGGGACGGTAGAGCCGTAGACCTCGGCTTCACGCGCACGCCCTCGGAAGACGATCCGCGCCGGAACGCGAGGCTCCTCGAGGCGATCGCCCGCGTCGCGCCGGGCACCGAGCTCCGCGCCGGCATCGACGACGTCATCCGCGCCAAGGAGGGCGCGCTCGTCGTCTTCGGCGACCCCGAGGAGCTCTCGTTCCTCTACTCGGGCGGGATCCGGCTCGACCAGCCCTTCACGCCGCAGCTGCTCTACGAGCTCGCGAAGATGGACGGCGCGATCATCGTCACCGACGACCTGGCCCGGCTGGCGTACGCGAACGTCCAGCTGATGCCCGACCCGAAGATCCCCTCCAACGAGACGGGGACGCGGCACCGGACGGCCGAGCGCGTCGCGAAGCAGACGGGCGCGATGGTCGTCTCGGTCTCGCAGCAGCGCGCGACCGTGACGCTGTTCGTCGGCGACGCCAGCTATCAGCTCGAGCCGATCGCCGACGTGCTCGCGAAGACGAACCAGGCGGTCGCGGCGCTCGACACGTACGTGCAGCGCTTCGACCAAGTGCTCACGCGCCTGACTGCGCTGGAGTTCCAGAACGCCGTCGTCCTCGACGACGTCCTGATCGTCCTCCAGCGGGCCGAGATGACGACGCGGATGGCCGAGGAGATCGAGCGCGACTGCGTCGAGCTGGGGGCGGAGGGGCGGCTGATCCGGATGCAGCTCGAGGAGCTCGTCGCCGAGGTGCCGGTCGAGAAGGCCGCGGTCGTCCTCGACTACCAGGCGCGCGGCGGCCCGAAGGAGGCGGAACAGGTCGTCCTCGGGCTCGCGTCGCTGCCCTACCAGTCGCTGCTCGACCTCGAGACGCTCGGCGAGCTGCTCGGGTACGCGGCCGGGATCGACTCCTCCGACTACGGCGTCGTGCCCCGCGGCTACCGGGTCCTCTCGCACATCCCGCGCCTGCCCGAGCCGATCATCGAGAAGGTCGTCGCCGGCCTGAACGGGCTCGAGGCGATTGTCCGGGCCTCCCAGCGCGAGCTGGAGGCCGTCGAGGGCGTGGGCCCGGCCCGGGCCCGGGAGATCCGCGAGGGCCTCCGCCGCCTCCAGGAGCACAACCTCGTCGACCGCTACCTCCAGCTATAGCCCGCAATGTGCAGGGGTTTTTGCCTGAGCGGGCCTAAAATCCCTGGAAAAGTGGCGTTTTCGGGGAATTTTCGGTATACTGGCTGCCTGGTCGCCGGCGGCACTCCAACCCGCCGGCGCTTTGGCGACTAGATGACGTAGGAGGGCGGCTTGTTTCGAGTGGGCGACAAGGTGGTCTATCCGCATCACGGCGCGGGGACCGTCGTCAAGAAGGAATCGCGCGAGGTCCTCGGCCAGAAGCGCGACTACCTGACGATCAAGATCCTGCACAACGACATGACGGTGCAGGTGCCGTGCGAGAACGCCGACAAGGTCGGCCTGCGGAAGGTCATCGACGAGAAGATGGTCACCGTCGTGGTCAAGGCCCTGACCGGCAACGGCACGCAGATGCCGAAGAACTGGAACCGGCGCTTCAAGCACAACCGCGACAAGATGAAGACCGGCGACATCCTCGAGCTCGCGGAGGTCGTGCGGAACCTGTCCCTCCGCGACCACGAGAAGGGCCTCTCCACCGGCGAGAAGCAGATGTTCGTCAAGGCCAAGAAGATCCTCGCCAGCGAGCTGATGTACGCGAAGGGCATGGACGAGGACGAGGCCGTCGAGTGGCTCGAGGGCGTGCTCTCGGGCGCCAACGGCAACGGCAAGAAGAAGGCGAAGGCCGCCGCCACAGCTTGAGCGTCTGGGCCGTACTCGCCGCGGGAGGGAGCGGGGAGCGGCTCGGCTCGGAGCATCCGAAGGCGTTCGCCCGGCTGGGCGAGCTGCCGCTGCTTGCCGAGAGCCTGGGCCGGCTCGAGGAGAGCGACTGGATCGACGCGATCGTCGTCGTCGCGCCGCCGGGCTGGGAGGAGCCCGCGATCCTCCTGGCCGAGGAGCTCGGCGCGGGGAAGGTGGCGGGCGTCGTGCCGGGCGGAACGACGCGCGCGGAGTCGGTGCGGCTCGGCGTGCGGGAGGTGCCCGACGATGCCGCCGTGATCGTCGTCCACGACGCGGCCCGGCCCGTGCTCCCGGAGGACGTCCTCGAGCGCGTGCTGGCGCCGCTCTCGGAGGGCTGGGACGGGGTGGTGCCCGCGCTCCCGATGGCGGACACGGTCAAGCGCGTCCGCGGCGACGAGGTGGTGGAGACGCTCGCGCGCGAGGAGCTCGTCGCCGTCCAGACGCCCCAGGCCTTCCTGGCGGACTCGTTGCGGCGGGCGGTCGAGGGCGGCGAGGCGAGCGACTGTGCCGCGCTGGTCGAGCGGGCCGGCGGGCGCGTCAAGGTGGTGGAGGGCGACCGCCGGCTGCTCAAGGTGACGACGCAGGCCGACCTGGAGCTGGTGGCGGGCTGGCTGTGATCGTCGACTACCACATGCACCTTCGCGACCCGCAGGAGCGGCTCTCGTTCACCGTCGACGCGGTCGAGCGCTTCGTCGAGACGGCCGCCGCACGCGGCGTCGACGAAATCGGCTTCACCGAGCACGTCTACTACTTCCGGCAGACCGAGGGGATCTGGACTCTTCCCTACCAGACCGAGCGCTGCCGGTACGATCTCGACGAGTACGTCGGCGCAGTTGTCGAGGCGAAGCGGCGGGAGCTTCCGGTCAAGCTCGGGCTCGAGGTGGACTGGTGGCCGCCGCACGACGCCGTGATCGCCGAGGTGCTCGCGCCGTATCCCTGGGACTTCCTGCTCGGCTCCGTTCACTGGCTGGGCGAGGAGTCGGTCGACTCGCCGCCGGGTCTCTCCGATCCTGCCCCGTACTTCGCCGCGGTCTCCGAGGCTGCGCAGAGCGGCCGATTCGACGTGCTCTCGCACCTCGACCTGGTGAAGATCTTCGGCCTTCGCACCGGGTCTGAGCACTACGACGGCGTGGTGGACGCGATCTCGGAATCGGGCGTCGCGGTCGAGATCTCCACTGCCGGTTGGCGAAAGCCGGTCGGTGAGGTGTATCCGGCCCCGGCATTGCTCGCGGCACTGCGGGAACGCGACGTGCCGGTCACGCTCGCATCCGACGCCCACGTCCCGAGCCTCGTCGGCGAGGACTTCGGCCGCGCCCTCGACGTGGCACGAGACGCCGGGTACGAGACGGTCACGGTCTTCGAGGGCCGCGTCGGTCGCCAGGAGCCGCTCGATGGCTGAGTACAGGATCGGCACGGGTGTCGACGCACACAGGCTCGAGGTGGGCGTGCCGCTCGTCCTCGGCGGGGTCGAGATCGACCACGCTCGGGGGCTCGCCGGCCACTCCGACGGCGACGTGCTGGCCCACGCGCTCACGGACGCCGTGCTCGGAGCGGCGGGGCTCGGCGACATCGGGTCGCTGTTCCCGTCCGGGGACGCGCAGTGGGAGGGCGCCTCCTCGCTCGACCTGCTCGCAGCGGCGTATGCGGACGTCCGGGAGGAGGGCTGGGAGCTCGTCAACGCCGACGTCGTCCTGATCGGCGAGGAGCCGCGGATCGCGGAGCTCCGCGGGGAGATGGAAGCGCGGCTGTCAGCCGTGCTCGGCGGCCCGGTCAGCGTGCGCGCGACGACGACGGACGGGCTCGGCTTCACGGGCCGCGGCGAGGGGCTCGCGGCGCAGGCCGTCGCGCTACTGCGGCAGCGCGGCGACGCCGGCGCGTAGCTCGACGAGCCCGTCGCGGGCGAGCGCGGCCACCGCCTCGGCGTCGTCCGGCTGCTCGCCGGCCGCGACCGCGCGCAGCGCCAGCGCCCGGCGCTGGCGGAACGAGCCCTCGAAGCGCGACTGCTTCCGCAGCGGCTCGTAGCGGCGGCCCCGCGAGGGACATCCCTCGGCGAGCGGGCAGACGCCGCAGCGAGGAACGCGCGCCAGGCAGACGGTCGCCCCGAGGTCCATCAGCGCCTGGCCGCAGGCCGGCCCGAAGCGGTGGGCCGTGCGCTCCTGGACGCGCAGGACGTTCGTGTCCTCGGGCAGGACGGGCTCTCCGAGGGCGAAGGCGCGGATCGCGTCAGCCGTGTAGCGGCCGACTCCGGGCAGCTCCGTCGGGTCGTCCGGCCACCCGCGCTCGGCGACGATCGTCGCAGCCCGGTGCAGGTTGAGCGCGCGCCGGTTGTAGCCGAGCCCCTGCCAGGCGCGGATGACGTCGGCCGCCGGCGCGGCCGCGAGCGCCTCGACCGTCGGCCAGCGCGCCAGCCACTCCTCGTAGCGCGAGACCACGCGCTCGACCTGCGTCTGCTGGAGCATCATCTCCGAGACGAGGATCGCGTACGGATCGGTTGTTCTTCGCCAGGGAAGAGCTCGTCCGTTTTGGCTAAACCAAGCCAGAAGCAGCGCATCGAGGGAAGACGTAGACGAGCGAGGGCGAAGGGCCATCTAGCGCTCGACCGGCTCGTGCGAACACCGTGCGAACACGCGACGAGCTGTTTTCGCTGCCAGTCTCATCGACGCGGGTTGGGCGGCTGCAAACGCCCTATCGTTCATCGGTGGAAGGGCTGCTTCTCGATCGCAAGGCCGCGGCGCGAAGCCTCGGCTGCTCGACGAAGACCGTCGACCGTCTGCGCGAACGGGGCGAGCTCGCCTGGGTCCCGCTGGGGCGAGCGGTGAAGTTTCGGCCGGGGGCACTCGAGGAGTACATCTCCGCCCGCGAGCGTAACTCCGGCGGCGGCGAGCCCGTGTCCAAGGAGCGGCAGCTGGCGCCGGTACGAGTCGCCGGCAGCCGGAGAGGGCGCGCCTTCGTGCCCCCGTCGCTTCAGGAACTCAGACAGAAGCGGAACGGCGATGGCTAGACCGACGAAGGCCGGGCTCGAGCGCTTGCGCTCGCAGCTCAAACGCGGCGAGCAGCACGCGCTCGGCGACGGGATCTACGCCCGCGTCGACGGCAGCGGCCGCCTGCGCTTCCAGGTCAGGATCCGCACGGGCGGCCGCGGCTCGCCCCAGCTCGGGGCGACCTACGACAGCTGGGAGGAAGCCGACCGCGGTAGACGGAAGCTGCTCGCGCGCAAGGAGAGCGGGCAGGGAGGAGACATCGCCCGCGAGCTGGCGCGGATGCCGTTCGAGGAGTTCGCGAAGCTCTGGTGGGAGGACCACGTCCTCCTCCACTGCGACGACCTGACCCAGCTCGACTACGGGCGCGTGCTTGAGACGAGCCTGATCCCCTACTTCCGCGGGCGCACCCTCGCCTCGCTCGGCTTCGAGGACGGGGTCGCCTTCCAGCGCTGGCTCCGCGGCCAGCGCGTCCATCGCAGGGGACCGCGGAAGGGCGAGGTCGCGATCAGCGCCTGCGACCGGGCGCTGGCGTTGCTCAAGCGGATCCTCAACTACGGAGTCCTCCGCGGCGCGCTGCCCTACAACCGCTGCCAGGGCGTCGGCCCGCTCGGGACGGCGAAGGGGAAGCGCTCGGCCGGCGGCAACCGCGTCCGCCGGGCTTCCCGGCGCGAGATCATCGTCCCGACGCACGTTGAGCGGATCCGCGAGGAGATTCGCGGGCGGCACGAGCAGACGACGCAGATGTACCGCGCGCTCGTCAGCGTGCTCGCCTACCTCGGCCTCCGCCCAGGAGAGGCAATGGCGCTCAGGCACTCCGACTGGCGGACTCCCGAGGGGCGACGCTCCCACATCCACGTCGCCCAAGCGGTCAAGGACGTCTCGGGGTTCCTGGTTCTCGGCCCGACGAAGACACGCCAGGCCCGCGACGTCTTCCTCTGGTCGGTCGTCGCCGAGGAGCTCGAAGCCCTCTACCAGAAGCAAGGCTGCCCGTCGCTTGCGAGCCTCGTCTTTCCGAGTTCGAGCACGGAGGTCGCGTTCATGCGCTTCGACAACTGGCGCGACCGGCCCTGGTATCAGGCGCTGCACCGGGCGGGCTTTGCGGCGGCACCGATCCCGAGCGCCGAGGGTGCGCTCGATCCCTACTGCCTCCGCCACACCTGCGCGACGCTGATGCTCTACGCGGCCAAGCCCGGCGGCGGCCACTACACGATCAACGAGGTCGCCAGGCAGCTCGGGCACTCCCCGACCCTGACGCTCGAGGTCTACGGCCACATCATGGACGACGACTCCGAGATCGCCGGCAAGACGATCGAAGAGGCGATCCGGGACGCGCGGCGGGGTGTGTCGGCTCCCCTCACCAAAGACGAGAACCCGTCCGTGAAGGCGCTAAGAGCTTGACGGTCCGACGCGAACGCTAGTCACCTCGCTCGTCGGAGGCGCTCCCAGAGCCTTACGTCTGCCCGCCGAGAAGCGCTTCCAACTCCGGCACTCTTCAGGTGGCCGCTGTCACTCGATCGGCCCGCAAAGCGCCTGGAGGACTCGCGGTCTGTGCGATGAGTGGCGGCGGCGACTAAAAAGTCCGCCCGCCCACTTCGCGACTGGCGAACGCGAGGAGGTTAGTTCGCGTCGCCGATGCGGCCGGTGGGCTTCGGTGAGAATCGCAGCACGGCCGCGGCGCGAGCGGCGGGAGACGAGGTCCGCATGTACGGCGGGCGAGTCCGGACGTCCCTCACCATCTCTTTGAGATGGCTCTTTGCCGCTGCAGCCTTGTCGGTCACTGCCGCGCCTCCTGAAAGTCGATGCCGTTTCGTTCCATCGCGTCGTCGAGTTCGACTAGGACATTTCCCTCGCGGAGAATATAGAGCGCGTCAGACGACAATTCGACTGTCAACTCTGCCGCTCCAAGCGATACTCCCACCTCTTCGGAGAGGTCAGCTTCGACGGCTTCGTCACTCTCGGGCATCGCCTCTACCTCCTCGGTAGGAACCCCAGACTCGTGTTCTGAGGGCTTTGGGCCAGTTCCGGCCTCGTCTGCGGGAACTTCATCAGTGCCGGAGACACCCCGATTGTGCGTTTCGGTGTTCGCTCCGGTGGAGTTCACGACTGCGCGAGCCGGCGTCGCCTCCGTCTCCTGCTCTCGCTCACTCGTTTCGGCCCCCTCCGGCGGCTCGGAGGCTGGAACGTTCTTGGGGAACCATCCGGGTTTAGCCGGCGCGACGCGTCCACCGCGGCGTCGCCCCTCGGGTCCGGGGGAGAAGAGCTCCAAGTAGCGCCTCGGGGCTACTCCGACAAACGGCAGGAATGCGACGCGGTCTGGGGGTGACGTGTCGGGATCGATGACGATCGCATCGTCGTGGAGCTTCGCGGCGAGACTCTTGGGGTAGGGCTCGATGTAGTACACCCGCGAGACGCCGCTGGCAATCAGGTGACGTGTGCACTCGTGGCACGGGAAGGTGGTCGTGTAGGCGTATGCGCCGCGGACCGGCGTTCCGTGCCTTCCGGCGGAGATCAGAGCGCTCAGCTCCGCGTGGACAACACGCTCAAACTCGATCAGGCTCTGAACCCGTAGGCCGCCGAGGAGCGCGTTGAACGTGTCGGTGTCGACATCCGCCCACTCTTCCTTCAACCAGCCGGCCTTCTTCACGCGACGTAGCACCTGCTCGATGACGGTGCGCTTCTCGCTTCCGCTGACGTCGGGGTCGTCGCGTTTGTGGTCCCGCTGGTCGTACGGGTCGTCGGACCAGTACTGACCCCCCTGGGCTTTCGGGACCTCGTTCGTCCCTACCGCGAGCACGTCCCCCTCGGGATCCGCGATCGCGCAACCAACCTGTCTGCCTGGAGCCGCCGATCGAAGTGCTGCCGCCTGGGCGTGGAACATCGCGTTCTCGTGCTTGGTCGGCGTGTGGAAAGGGTGATCGAAGACCAACTCGACCAAGCGGCGTAGCTCGGATTGCAGTGACTCTCGGTGTCTCGCGTCGACGAAGAAGTCGGCTTTCGGGAACGTGTCGCCAAGTCGCTGACCGAGTTCGCGATGCGCTTCGCGGACATCCCGCTGGATCAGATCCCACGCCACTCCTTCTGGGCTGCGGTCTTCGGCCAGTATGGCGAGCCGCTCCCAATCCGCCTTGATGCGGCGTTCGAGGTAGTTCACACGCGTTCCGATCGGCGAGTAGGCGGAGATTAAGAAGAAGTTCGGTCCATAGACGTGCCGAAGGGTGCTGACCTCGTCGGGGTGCTTCAGCGAGCGGAAAATGAAGGCGTGCCGCTGTAGCGGCTCCGTCGGTTCGAGGCGCGTCTGCGTAATACCGAGAATTGCGAGAAGCGCGAGCGCATCTCCTCGCTTCAGACTCTCTCGAAGACAGTCGCCAGCATCCATGCGGGTCCAGATGTGCCTGTCGATCGTTTCGTCGTCGATCGCGGGGGCGCCTTCGATGCGACTCCAGTCGATCAGATCGAGAAGGGAGCTGAGGCCTATCTCGATGCCCGTGTAGCCAACCTCGTCGAGCACCTCCTTAAGTGTTTCGGCAACCATCCCGAGATCCGTGCCAACGGCGCCAGCGAGACCGATGAAGAGTTCGGGACCGTGGGCCGGCTTCTGATCGGGCACGACAGGCATGGCGGTTGGACTTTAGGGATCGATCCTGGCCGGGGCAACGGCCCTGTCGAGCTCGTCAGCCGCTTAGCCGGCTTGCGAGTTCGCTGCGGGCCATCTCGGCCTGCTGCTCATGGTAGGCGATCAGCGCCCGGAGGTCGTCGTCCCGAAGGTGCGGGAGCGCCCGGACGGGCGCGGCGCGGTGGAGACTGGGCAGGCGGAGTGCCAGATGACGCCGCGTTCTTAGCGCCTCGCGTGTACTCGGCGTGCCTCCCCGACCCATGGAATGAAGGTACGGAGTCGGCGTCGGGCGCACGCTGTTCTCGCTCTCTCCTTCCGGAGCCAGCGAGTCCTGTAATGCGCTGCGACTCCTGCTAGGCGAGCCAGGTAGCTTTCGCGCTCGAGCGGGACGCGTCATTCCGGCCCGGACACTACGGCTGCCGTCGGACAGCAAAACTAGACAGACCGTTCGACCTTCAGAGCTATTTGCTCGCGCCATGCTGTCCGATGAGCTTGCGACGCTTGCGTGGTGAGCGATCCTGGGATAGATGCCGCTCTGCGCCATCCCCGTCGCGGTCGGCGCAGCCTGATTGCGTGGCCGGGTTACCACTCGGGTCTCACGATCGGCTCCTTCGACCGGCGGATCGTCGGCGCGATCGCTAAGCCGCTCGCCCACGCCTCACGCGACTCAACCATGATCGCGAGCGCGCTCGACGCCGACATGGGCGTCGTCCTGCCGGGCCAGACGTGGCGAAACCAGCTCCCGGCCGACCACTCGAAGCGGCAGGGCGAGTTCGCGTCTCTTCCGGCTTACCGCGCGCGGCAGGTCGATCCCGGCGCTGGCAGCTTCGCCGCCGATTTCGCGGAGAAGCTCTCGGAGGACGACCTGGAAGCGCAGCTTGGCGCCGGCGCGACGATCGCTACGACGGCGGCGCATGTACACGAGATCGAGACGGGCGTGGGTCGGCAGAACGACCTTCTTTTGGTTCGGCTGGCAGCCGAGATGTTCCTCGCTCGCCGAGGCTTCGCTTCCGCCCCCGGGCGGCGAGGACGTCGCGAGCTCTACGCGACGCTGATCGTTCAAGGCCGGCACGCCGCGGACCCGGCGACGGTCGACTGGCTGATCCAACAGTACGCCGAACTCGAAGGGATCGACGGCTACTGGATCGTCGCTGTCAACACCCACAAGAGCGGAAGGCAGCTCGCTGGCTACCTGCGTCTCGCGCTCGGGCTCGATCGGCTAAGCGAACGGCCGACCGTCACCTCCTGTGTGGGCGACCCACACCTTGCCCTTTTAGCCGCCGGGGTCGCTGCGACCTGCGCCGGCCTGCATGGGATGAGCTTCAAGTACCCGCCTGACGAACTCGCCGTGGGGACGGACGAGAGTGACGAGGATCAGCTCGGTCTGGGCATTCACACTTATCACCGAAGCATCCTCGGCAATGCTGGAACGCTCGGCGCCGAGGGCGACGCGATTCGCGCGGCACTCTTCAAGAACGCGCCGTGCCCCTGTGGCCACCACGTTCCGCAGCGTCCGCCCAAGGGGCGCACGCAGATCGTCGCGCACAACTCTTGGGCCGTTCAGGCTGACGCGCTCGCGTTTTCCCGCGGTCGCGTCCCGGCTGCCGAGTTGTACCTCTCCCGGCGTGTCGTCAACGCCAGACGCAACCGACAGTTCTACGGCATGTCCGGACTGCATCCCGGGTTCGTCGCTGTGCTCGCGGAGTCGCCGAAGCTGCGAGAGCGCGAGCGAGCGCTCGGCGAGGGCTAGCGCGACCGCCGGAGGGCGGCGAGTGTCGCCCACTCGCTCATCGTGCGGCCACTGATGACGGCGGCGCGCTCCCAAAGCCTGGCGGAGGGAAGGAGTTTCGCACGGAGAAGTCGATCGGCTCCTTCGTCGCCAATCCTTTCCGTGAGTCGCATCGGAATTGCCACGAGGCATGTCGTGTTTTCGGCCGGCCGACGCTCGTTGCCATAGAGCACTCGCAGGTAGGCGCTCTGGCCTTCTGAGAGTTCGATCGAAATGGCCGCCTCCGCAGCCGCGGCGTCCAATAGCGAGGCGAACGAGCCGAGCCCCAGGGCGCCGAGATCGTCGTCGAGCAACGCACGCTCCACCAGGATCGCGGCCGCTGTCTCGAAGGGAAGTCGCGCCTCGCGTGCGGCCACGGCGATCCTCTGCCTCGCCGTCTCGCTCACCGGCCACGGTTCGAGTCGGTCGCTCGGTCGCGTGCGCGGCCGCGGCGCGTCTAAGCGTGCTTCGTCAAGGTGCCGATCGTCGGCGCGGGAGCCGACGAGTCGCGGTCGGAGGGTCATTAGAATTTATTTCTATCACGCCTTCCGGTCAGAAAAGGGGCGTTAAGCCTCTGACAGCTCGCGATTGGCTGTTCGGGTCGCGCCCGCGACGGCTCGTCTTGCGCTTTCTCCTCGAAGTCCAAGCCCCACCCGAGGGCTGGACGAAGGCCGAGATCGCGGAGGCGTGTGACCTCTCAAGGAACGGCGGAGCGACTGCGCACGTAGATGGACTCGTGGCGCTTGAACTGCTCGAGGAGGTCAAGGGGCGCTACCGACCCGTTAGTCTCGAGTACGCTCTCCTTGCCCACGTCGCGGCCCTCGTTGACGATCTAGAGAGCATTCCTGATGTGACAGTCAGCGAGCTCCTCGCGAGGCGCCGCATCTAAAACCTGGATCGCAGGCCCGCAGCGCGTACAGGCCGATTTTGTCGTCTGATCAGCGGAGCACCTCGACTGCGAAGAACCAGGCGAGGTCGCTGCCGTACTGGGTGACGCGAAACCTGATGGTGCCTCGGGCTATCGCGCCGGCGGCGGCGGCGGCGGCGAAGGTCCGCCTCATCAGCCTGACGTCGCCCGTCAAGGCAGGCGGCTCCGCAACACTCACGGTTGCCGTCTCTCCGGCGCGAGCCTGCTCGATCACGATCTACTACAAGAGCGGTCCGTCGAGCGCCGCCGGGCTAACCACGGAGAAACCGTCCGGCGGCAGGGTCAGCTGGACGTGGAAGGTGGGAACGCGAACAACTCGGGGCCGTTGGCCGATCGTCGTCTCCTGCGGGTCGTCGGGCTCGCTTCGAACGTCGCTCCTGGTGCGGTAGAGACACCCGGTCGGTGAGGCGCACGCGGCGATCTAGCCGAGTGCGCCTGCTCATGCGTCACGTCGCTGCATTTGAGGCGTAGGGTCTCGGGTCGAAGAGTCGATGAGAGGGGAGGCCTGATGGAGACGACACCGACATTGCCGAAGGAGCTCGCCGAGCGCGAAGCGCTCGCTGTCGAACTCGCAGCCCGCGACGAGCTCGTTCGCGCGTTGAACGACGCCGCTCGTGATCCGTCGCTGTGGAACGAGGTCGAGCGCGAGCCTGGAGAGTTCCTACGTGCGCGCGGCATCGACGTGCCGGAGGGTCTCTCGGTCGAGTTCCTAACCGATCCGGCCGGTCGCCCAGCGCCTGATTACGACTTCTTCACGATCCGCTTCTTCAACTGCCGCACCTACTGGATCAAGAAGCCGGGCGGCGCCGAGAAGGTTGAGATCTGCCGCGGATTCCAGATCATCCCGCACCCGCTACCGCCGATCGCATAGCCGAACGCGCCGACGCGAAGGTCATCTCTCCGCTTGGCACGTCTAGCGGCCCGGCTTACCGACCGCCGAGCGCGTCCAGCACGTAGGAGTGGTGCTCGGTGAGGGTCGTGGTCATGCGGTCGGAAACGCGCTCACGCACCGCGTCGACGGCCACGAGACGTTCCTTCTCGCCGCGGCGGAGGAGGCCGACGTAGTACGGCCACGCCACCTCGCTCATGGCATCGATGCTCATCGACGTAAACGGGAGTGGTATCCCGAGGGCTTGGATCTTCGCGGCCTGGCGCTTTCGCGCGTTCTGGCTGACCAACTCCGTGAGCCGCTTGCAAGCCTTCTGGAGTTCAGCGGCGACAGCCCGCTCGCGCACGCGAGCCGGGATTACTTGCTCGGCCGCGATCTCGCCGAGCGGCATGGCCGTCGGGTCGTGCGGCAGATGGAAAACGCCAGAGAGCGCGCTGTAGAGGTTCAGAATCGTGCGGCTCTTCAGGCGGTTCTTGCCGAGCAGCCGCTTCTCGGCCTCGGTGAGCCGGATCTCGAAGAGGTAGAACGGAGCCCAGACGAGCTGCCACAAGACGAGTTCTTCCTTGCCGAAGACGCCGCTGCGCTGCTTCTCGAGCTGGCCCCGCCCTTCGTCGCGGCTCATCAGCGGAAGTGGGCCTACGACGCGTCGCTGGGGCGTGGCGACGGCGCCCTTGAGTTGTGCAACGGCGATCTGCCCGAGACGCTGTTCGAGGTCTGTTGCGTCCCAGAGGTCGATGCCGAGCTCCTTCGCGGCCTGGTCGGCGCCTGTACGCCAGCCGGCAAGGCTGACGATGATCGCCTTGTTCAGGCCGAGATCGCCGACTATGTAGGCGGCCTTCGAGACGATGTCCTTCTCGATCGGCGTGTTCCAGGCCTTGCACTCCACCATCACCGCGAAGCTCGTGATGCCGTCCGACTTGACCGCGAAGACGTCCATCTCGTGCCGGCCGCCCGAGCGGCCCTCCCGGATCACGTTCAGCTGCGTGTCGTAGCCATTGGCGGTGAAGTAGGCGCCGATCCGCGCTTCGAGTTCGCGCCAGGCGGGGTGGGTCGCACCGGTCGTCATCGCGAGAGTCATACATCGGCGCCGCCCGGCGTCAACCTAATGACTAGGCGCACCGCCTCAGCCCGGCGCTCTCAGATTGACCGTCGTACCAAGCCTGCGCTTTAGCTGGGACAACCTCTATGGCAACGGGATCACGCCGCGGGAGCGACGCAGTGGGGTGGGTCAGCGTGCAGCTGATTGATTGCCAGCTTCCGAAAGGCGCGGGTAACAGCTCCGAGGAGGAGTGGACACGAAAGTCGTGGGTGGTGTCCGCCTCCGTCCCCCTACTGTCCGCCGCTCAGCCGTGATCTGGTACCGGACCCGCGGATCTTCTCAGTCAAGCCAAGAGCACCGACACGAGGCGAGTTCCGGGTTAGCGCTTCGCCAACTCCTCGGCAATGACCGCCGCGCGTCGTCTCCGCGCCGCGTGCGCCCAGCCGGAAAAACCAAGCGCCGCGTCAGCCTTCACCGCAAGCTCCCCTCGGGAGGCTGGTTGCCCCTGCTGGCGCGAAAATCGATTGCCGAATTGGCGCTCGAGATTATTCTTGAACCGGACTCCGATCCACTTTTCGTCGGCCTCCTCGGCACTCTTGATGAACATGGCGACTAGAAAGGCGCCGAGCGCCGCGGAGGTTGCCGAGAAGATCTCCTTGCGTTCAAGCGGGGGGTGATCTCCGGGATCGACTGCGACCGCAAAGATGATCACGCCACAGGCGGCTGCAATCGCCGTCCCAAATGGAACCAAGACCCAGCCGTCTATCCACCGAGCCGCCCCTACTGGATCGTCCCGGCTGAGCTGGCGCCGAGCCTGAGAGTCGGCCGCGAGGCCGAGCAGCGCCAGCACGAGGGATGGCGCGAACGCCAATGGCTTCGAGACGTAGAACCAAAGGAGTGCAGCGCCGGCTCCCCCGAGTCCTACGAGGAGCGGGGGCAGCCGGCTAAACGCGCGACTCACTCGGCGATTACCGCTGTGCAATGCGGCGGATCGCCAGTACAGCAATATCTGAGGCCGTCCTCGTCGTAGATCGGCCGGAGCTCCGCATACCCCCCGTCTCCGTGGGGCTTGCGACATTGGCCTGAGACCGTCTGCACGGTGGCTTGGGCTAGCTGCACCATCAAGGTCGCGGCTCTATCTGGTTCGAGTCGGCCTCGAAGAGCATCGGTGAGTTCCGAGTGGATCTCGTCCAGCCGGTATGGCTGCCGGCCAGGCTCAGACATCGACATCTCAGCCTCCAGTTTGGTGGGAAGCAGGTGTACCACTCCCGTCGCCAGTAGAACAAGGTCCCATGCTCGATCCGCACACCTTCAACTTCCTCGCCCCCGCGCGTGACGACGTCGCCTGCCCGAATGGACCTGCGCGAGCTCGTCGCCTGGTTCGAGCCGCTGATCGCGGTCGAGTAGGCGCCACTTAGGAGCGCCCGGGGAGTCGCGATCGCCTCCGAGGTGGGCGTGATCGCTCACTGCGTCCGAAGGGACCATCCTTGTGTTGCAACTGGGTTCGCGGCCGCGGAAGAATCGAGATGTGACGATTGACGAACTCCGCTCCCAACACGACGCCGCACATGAGCGCCTCACGCAACTCCAGCGCGACTATCAGGAGTCGCGCAGTCGTCTCGAACCTCAGATCGAGTCACTATCGGCAGCGGCCGATCACCTGGCGAATCGAGTTCAAGCGGCTTGTGCGGGAGGCTGCTGAGGCCTACGCCTCGGGGCAGAAGCAGCTAGTGGGCCTTGAGGAAACGTTGAACCCGAAACGGCGTCATCTTGATCAGCGCAGTTGCCCGGTCGCCGTCCGAGAGGTAACAGGGCCGACCAACCACAACTGCGATGCATCGACTATCGGGTTTCGCGTCCAACGTTGGGACAAGGGCCACTAGCAGGTGTACTCGCCGCCGAGCGCCGGGCCAAGCAGGCAGAGTGCGAAGGGCTGAACGCGCGCGCCAACGAGCTTCGCCGCACGCTGGCTCGGCAGCTCGCGGCGATCAAGGCGCAGCGCCCTGTAGTCCGCGAGTCGGCTGCTCAGCTTAAGCGTCAGCAGCTCGAGCGCTATCCGCGCCCGCGCCGGCGAGCCGGCTGGTATTCCAAGTACTCGAGCAGAACGAACACGACAGAACTCATGGTCGGGCCTAACGGTGATCTGTCTGAGTCGTATCCGCACGTGCACGTGATCCACGACAAGGAACGGCATCAGATTCGCGTGAGACACACCGCCGCGAGCACGACCGTCGGTACCAGATAGCTGAGTCGAGACAAGGGCGGTCTCACCGTCTCCATCCTTCGCCGTGATTCTTGCAAGCTGAGAGTCTAGAGGCACGGAGATCTGATGCCTACGGCGTGCCCACCGGCGAGAGATCGATCGCTGGCAAGGCCAATTGAGGCAGCCGAAGAGCTGCCGAAGCTGAGCGGACGTGGTCGCCCCGCCGAGCGCATCCACTGCGGCCTCGCCACTGATCGCTCATATTTGATCTCAACGCTCGGCATACGATACGAACTGGTGTTCGATGCGCAAGTCCTCGGCGTGAACGAGAAGGGATCGCCGAGCAGCAATCAGAACCTTCCTGGGAAAGCGGATCGAAGCCCATCGAGCAACCTCCGGTGAGAGTCGTGTCGGGTGGGGGTTGATGATCATATGGGCATCACCGTAGGAGGTAGGGCGGTCGCTTGCGACAGGGAGCGTCGGCATGCAGGCGAGTCAGGCTCCTGCTGGTACTCGGCGTCGCCTGCGCTCAACCGTTCGAAAGGCGGTCCGGCCGCCCGGTATGCGACGGTCTACAGAGAGAGTCGGTGGCGGATAGGGCCCATCAAAAGCGCTCCAACCATCGCTTCGTCGACGAGCTTCCCGAGCTCCTCAGCGAGAAAGGTCTCTCCGTCCGCGAGATTGCTCGCCGCGCCAAAGTGGACCCTGGGCACCTGAGCCGAGTCCTTCGACAGGTTGCCTACAAGACGCCAAGCGGCGAGCTCACGCGGAAGATCGCCGTCGCACTCGGAAGGCCACCCGACTACTGGCCCGAGTATCGCGAGGCCATCGTGCTCGAGCACGTACGGGCCGATCCCGCCTTTCGCGACCGGGTGTATGTGAGTTTGAAGCGCCGACAGCGGTGATGATCTGGATCGCCGTGCTGAGGCGCCTTCGTGCGAGTGAGGCTCGCAAGCTCAGGTGCCTGCACCTGGATTCTGGAACCCATGGGCTCGGACGGCCGTGACCGCACTGTTGGAGGGCATCAACCTGAAGCTCGTCCGCGCACAGAAGCACGTCGACGAGTTGCGCCACACCGTGCGGCAAGCCCAGGGCGGAAGTCGCCACGAGATCGTAGGCGACTTCGATCCTAAGCGACCGCATGAAATCGTCCTCCGCGTCCGCGTCTACGAACCGCCAGACCCCTATTGGGGCGCGATCCTCGGAGACACGATTCAGAACTGCCGCGCGGTCTTGGACCACATCTACACCGCGCTTGTGGACGGGGCGAGGGGAAACTCGCGCCGCGCGTACTTCCCCATCTATAAGACGAGCGGAGAGTTCAAGAGAAGGGCTGTCCCGACGCTCAAGAAGCATCGGCTGCCATCGGGTCAGCGAACACTCATCGAGACGTTGCAGCCGTACAACGGAACCAGCCAGCCCATCACGAACCACCCCGGTTGGGTTCTCCGACAGCTCGCCAACAGCGACAAGCACCGGGCGCTCGTCACTAACCACCTTGTGCAGACCACACTCGGGCTTCAGGTGACCATCGAGGGCCACGTGATTCCGATCCCGCCCAACAAGGAGCCGTTCGTCCTGGAGGACGATGCAGAGGTCGCACGGCTGACTTTCTTCCACGAAGGCACCCGCGAGGTGAACGTGAAGGGACGGCTCCAAACGCGGCTGTTCGTCGAAGGAGAATGGCCGCTGATCCTCGCGTCCGAAGGTGTCCTCACTTGGGTGCGCGACGACGTTGTTTCCCGCTTCGCGCCCATCCTTCGGAAGCTGTCGCCCTAGGGCGCTCTCTGTCTCAAAGGGACAGTTGCCCGTTCGAGCGCGAGAGGGAGGACGCGGCCCCGCCGATCGCCCGTGGGAGCATCGGAGGCGAGCGCTAGCCTGAGTCCGTGCTGGAACGGCTCGTCGCGGCGACGCGTGCGCCGACTGCCGACAACCCCTGGTATGCGAGCCTGCTCGACTGGCTCGGCCGCGTGGGCGAGCTGCTCGCGGCGGTGGTCGCTGCCGGCGTGCTCCTTGCTTTCGCCTGGGGGCTCTACGGAAGGACACTCGGCCGCCGGCGCGATCGGTACCGCCGACTCGTGCGCCTCGGAACGAACGCACAGATCTCGTTCTTCTCGTCCGTGCTGGGCGAACCGCCAGCGATGCGGCGGACGGAGGAGAGTGCCGTCACGCGCTTCGGCGAGGCCGGGAACCGCTACCTCGAGCCGAAGACGTGGATCGAGTGCGTCTGGATCGACCGGGACTTCTACGTGCATGCCGTCGCGGACGAGGACGAGACCGTCCACGCCTACTCGGTCACGACGCGGAGCAAGCGCTTCCGCCCGACCTTCCGCCAGCCGGGCGGCTGGTGGATCGAGCGCGGGCGTCTCGGCCGGTTGCTGCGACTCCGTCAGATCGGGCGGCATCCGAGGATCAAGCTCGGAAAGACCCGATTCCACGAGCTCGGCTGGCCCCAGCAGTCGTCATCGTGGATCGGCGCCCACAACATGCACTATTTCGAGGCGTACTGGGGCGCGAACCCTGGCTTCTACCAGTGGTTCATTTACGGCATCAACGACGCCGGCTACATGGATGCTCCCTGGGACTACGAGCAGATGCACACGTTCTCGTGGGGATTCGGGGCGAACGACGTGATCGATCCTCAGCTGGCGCTCGCGCAGGCCGCGATCGATGCGGACGGTGCCGAGGCGCAGGAGCCCGATCCGGCGCACGAGATCATCGAGCCAGAGCCCGCCTACGAGCGCGTCCAGCTCGACGAGGAGGACGTCGAGGAGCCGCTACCCGCGTTCTTCGACGCGTTCCGGCGGCGGGCGCGGATCAACACGTACACCCTGCTCGGCCCCGAGCTCGCGCTGGATGACTATCCGTTCTACACCCCGCCGCCGCAGGGCTACCCGACGATCTTCGGGCCGAACAGCGGACGAACTCGGACGCTCGCCGGCGAGGAAAGCTGACAAAGCCCCGGGCGGCGGGCCTAACGCCCCCGGCGACCGAACGGCCGGTCCCAAGAGTACGATGACCACATGGACATCAAAAGCCTCTGCGATTCCGTGCGAACACCGCGCGAACACGCGCCTGTCCACTCGAGGCTTCTCGGGTCCTCTCGGGTCCGCTCGCTCAGGTAAGCGTTCAGTCCCTGGGCAGGGACCCGGCGCCGTGCGGCGAATTGCGGCTGG
>JBBDQR010000124.1:0-4034 GCA_040905885.1 Gaiellaceae bacterium
CTCGCCGGCTCGAAGTACCGCGGCGAGTTCGAGGAGCGGCTGAAGGCCGTCCTCAACGAGATCCGCGATGCCGCGGGCGAGATCGTCCTCTTCATCGACGAGCTGCACACGATCGTCGGCGCCGGCGCCGCCGAGGGCGCCGTCGACGCGGCGAACCTGCTCAAGCCGATGCTCGCGCGGGGCGAGCTGCGCGCCGTCGGCGCGACGACGCTGGACGAGTACCGCAAGCACGTCGAGAAGGACGCCGCGCTCGAGCGCCGCTTCCAGCCGATCTTCGTCGGCGAGCCGAGCGTCGAGGACACGCTGGCGATCCTGCGCGGGCTGAAGGAGCGCTACGAGGCGCACCACGGGCTGACGATCCGCGACTCGGCGCTGGTCGCCGCCGCCGTCCTCTCCGACCGCTACATCTCCGACCGCCAGCTGCCCGACAAGGCGATCGACCTCGTCGACGAGGCGGCCTCGCGGGTGCGGATGGAGATCGACTCCTCGCCGCTCGAGCTCGACGAGGCTACCCGTCGCGTCACGCAGCTCGAGATCGAGCTCGCTTCGAAGCCCGACGATCCCGAGCCGCTCGAGCGCGAGCTGGCCGAGCAGAAGGCCCGCCGCGACGAGCTCGCCGCCCGCTGGGCGCAGGAGAAGGAGCAGCTCGAGCGGATCGGCGAGATCAAGCGGCGGATCGACGAGCTGAAGATGGAGGCCGAGCGGGCCGAGCGCCAGGGCGATCTCCAGCGGGTGGCCGAGATCCGCTACGGCGAGCTGCCCGCGCTCGAGCAGGAGCTCGCGGAACGTCCCGAGGTCGAGCCGATGGTGAAGGAGGAGGTCGACGAGGAGGACGTCGCCGAGGTGGTCGCCCGCTGGACCGGCGTCCCCGTCTCGCGGCTGATGGAGGGCGAGCTCGAGAAGCTCGTGCACATGGAGGAGCGGATCCACGAGCGGCTCGTCGACCAGGAGGAGGCGGTCGAGGCCGTCGCGAACGCGGTGCGGCGCTCCCGCTCGGGCCTACAGGACCCGAACCGGCCGATCGGCTCCTTCGTCTTCCTCGGGCCGACGGGCGTGGGGAAGACCGAGCTGGCGCGCGCTCTGGCTGAGTTCCTGTTCGACGACGAGCGGGCGATGGTGCGGATCGACATGTCGGAGTACATGGAGAAGCACGCGGTCGCGCGGCTGATCGGCGCGCCGCCCGGCTACGTCGGCTTCGAGGAGGGCGGCCAGCTGACGGAGGCGGTGCGGCGGCGGCCGTACTCGGTGCTGCTGCTCGACGAGATCGAGAAGGCGCACCCGGACGTCTTCAACGTCCTGCTCCAGCTGCTCGACGACGGGCGGCTGACCGACGGCCAGGGCCGCACGGTCGACTTCCGCAACACGATCGTGATCATGACCTCGAACGTCCGCTCGCCCGAGGCGATGCGCGACGTCTTCCGGCCGGAGTTCCTCAACCGGATCGACGAGATCGTCGAGCTCAAGCCGCTGACGCGCGAGCAGCTGGCCGAGATCGTCGAGCTCCAGCTCGGGCGGCTGCGGGCGCGGCTGGCCGAGCGCGGGATCGGGCTCGAGCTGACCGACGCGGCGAAGGAAGCCGTGGCGGAGGCCGGCTGGGATCCTCAGTACGGCGCGCGGCCCCTGAAGCGTGCGCTCCAGCGGCTGGTCGAGAACCCGCTCGCGTCGCGGCTCCTCCGGGGCGAGCTCGCCGAGGGCGACGTCGTGCGCGTGGACGCCGAGGACGGGGAGCTGACCTTCGCCAAGGCGCCTGCGCGCGAGCCGGCCGCGGCCTGAAGGGACATCTTGCGCGCGCCGGGGCGCCCTGGTGACCATTCAGGCGTGGAGCCGGAGGGAGAGCCGCTTGACGCGGAGACGGTCGCTGGCATCATCAATCTGCTGATGCGGATCGACGCGAGGATCGAGATGCTCGTCGACCTGCTCCTCGAGGAAGACGCCGGAGAAGAAGATGACGCCTGAGCAACGCGCCGAGGCGGCGCGGATCCTGAACGAGATCCGCAGTGATCTTCGCGAGCTGCGCGCGATCTTCGAACGCCTTCACGCGCGTCTCCAGCGCGCCGGCTAACGCCGCGCGCGGGCCGCGAGGTCCGCGAACGTTGCCTGACCCAGGATGTCGATCGTCGCGTCCCGGACCTCGGTGCAGACGCTGATCGCCCTCGCTCTCATCGGCTTCGCCGCCCAGCTGGTGGACGGCGCGCTCGGGATGGCGTACGGCGCCACCTCGTCCACGCTGGTCCTCAGCGCGGGGTTCAGCCCGGTCGTCGCCTCGGCGTCGGTGCACCTCGCCGAGCTCGGCACGACGCTCGCCTCCGGCGCGTCCCACTGGCGCTTCGGCAACGTCGACTGGCGCACGGTGCGCCGGATCGGGATCCCCGGCGCCTTCGGCGCGTTCGCCGGAGCGGCTCTCGTCGGAGGCTTCATCGTCCTGATGAACGCGCGGACGATCTTCGGAGTCACCGGCGAGACGACGACGCTGCGCGGCTGGACGTACGCGGCGATCGTCGCTGTGTGGATCGCGGGGCTCGCCGTCGTCGTCCGCGCGCACCGCCGGGACGGCTCGCCGCTACTGGAGCCGGCTTAGGCGTCCTCGAGGTACTCGGCCTGGCCCGTCTCGGGCGGCGCGCCGGAGATGAAGAGGAGAAGCTCCGAGTCGCCGTCGTTCCGCACCTGCAGGGGCGTCGCCCCGGCCGAGCTCGACCGGCTCGGCCGGCTCGCCGAGCATCAGCGTCAGCCGTCCCTCGAGGACGACGAAGACCTCCTCCTGGACCTTCTCCAGGTGGCGGACGCCCTTCGTGTGCGGCGGGAGGCGCCAGAGGTTCGCGCGCTGCTGCGTCATCCCGTCCGAGAGCCGCGCGAGGCGGCGCCCGTCGTCGCGCTCCACCCACTCGAGCTCCTCGAGGCGGAAGATCACCCGGCGATTCTCACACGGAGCGCCCGCGGCTCGAGCTCGAAGCGGAGCGGTGCCTCGAGCTCCACGGGCTCGCCGTCGATTGCCGCCTGCACCCGCGCCGTCCGCGCGTGGACCACGAACGCCGTGCCCGCCTCGGTCTCGCGCCGCAGGCGGAGCAGCGGGGCGTGCTCGAGCGAGTACGCCGACAGGGTGCCGGCGTCCAGACGGTCGCGGCGGCCGCCGGCGTCGTACTCGTTGTTGCCGACGAGGAGGAGGAACACGGAGCGCTCCTCCCCGTCCAGTCCGAGCCGAAGCGGCGAGCGGCGGAAGCGCAGGAGCCAGCGGGCGAGCGGGCCGAGCGCGCCGGAGCCCTCCTCGTGGACCGCGGCCGCGTAGGCGCCGAGCGAGACGTTGTTCAGGAAGACGCGACCGTTGACGCGGCCGACGTCGATCCCCCGCTCGGGCGCGTCGAAGGCGTCGAGCGCCGCGACCGGGTCGTCGGTGTCGAGGCCGAGGTCGCGCGCGAAGTGGTTGCGCGTCCCGAGCGGGACGACGACGAAGGGCAGGTCGCGCTCGAGCGCGACGGCGGCCACCGGCGCGAGCGAGCCGTCGCCCCCGGCCACGCCGACGACGTCCGCGCCCTCCGGGTCGAGCTCCGCCAGGTCGCGGACCTCGATCCCGCGCTGCTCGGCCGCGCGCCTCACCTCGGAGAGCGAGTCGGCGCTGCCCGAGCGCGGGTTGACGAAGAGGACGCGCATCGCCGGTGTACGTTCCCCGCGTGGACGTCCTGGTAGTCGCAGCCACCGCCCGCGAGCTCGAGTGCGCCCCCGGCGCGCGGACGATGGCCTGCGGGATCGGGCCGGTCGAGGCGGCGATCGCGACCGGCCGGGCGCTGGCGGAGGAGGCCCCGGAGGCGCTGCTCCTCGTCGGCCTGGCCGGCGGGCGGGGGATCGCGCCGGGGACGCTCGTGCTCGGCTCGGAGTCGCTCTACTGCGATCTCCACGCGGACGTGCACGTGCCGCGGCGCGCGCTGCCCGACGAGGCGCTGCTCGCCGCGGCGCGGGCGGCGCTGCCGGGCGCGCTCGTCCAGCCGATCGGGACGAGCGCCGCCGTCGGCGGCACCGCGGGCTGCGACGTCGAGGCGATG
>JBBDQR010000125.1:0-1821 GCA_040905885.1 Gaiellaceae bacterium
CCGCCGCTGGAGCCGGAAAGGGAGCGCCCATACCTAAACGGTATGGGCGCGACTGAGGACGCCGCAGCCGCGCCGGTTTGCAGCCGCCAGACGCCACGACCGAATCTCCGGACAGGTGTCTAGTACTGGATCAGGGAGAAGACGTCGTGGTCCTCGAGCCGGTCGCGCCCGTTGAGGAACTCGAGCTCGATGATGAACGCGACGCCCACGACCTCGCCCCCCAGCTGCTCCACGAGCTCGCACTTCGCCTTCGCGGTCCCTCCCGTGGCCAGCACGTCGTCGTGGACGATCACGCGCTGGCCGGCGCCGATCGCGTCCGCGTGGAGCTCGAGCACGTCGTAGCCGTACTCGAGGGCGTACTTGGCGCTGACCGTCCGCCAGGGGAGCTTGCCGGGCTTCCGGGCGGCGACGAAACCGCAGCCGAGCCGGCACGCGAGCGCGCCGCCGGTGATGAACCCGCGCGCCTCCGCGCCGAGGATGAGGTCGGGCTTGCGCGGCTCCGCCCAGTCCGCCAGCAGGTCGACTGTCTCCCGCAGCGCCCCAGCGTCGGCGAGCAGCGGCATGATGTCCTTGAAGACGATGCCCGGCTTGGGGAAGTCCGGGACGTCCCGGATCAGCCGCTTCAAGTCGTCGGCCGCCACTAGTCGGCGGCCTGGCGGCGGAGCTCGCGCCACAGGAGGAGGTCGGCGAGCTCCTGGGCGAGCTCTCCGAGCGCCTGAAGGTCGTCGAGCCCGGCCTGGCGGCGGTCGGCATTCCGCGCCCGCAGCGCCGGCGCCGTCACCGCCTCCAGCAGGCCCGTGACGCGGTCGACGCTTGTCCGGAGCGTCCGCAGGTGCCTCGGGCCGATGCCGAACTCGGCCAGGCGGCCGCAGACGTGGGCGACCTCCACGTCGCTCTCCGGGTAGCGCTTCTCGCCGTCGACGACGCTCGGGGCGAGCAGTCCGAACTCTTCCAGCTCGCGCAGGAGGTCCGGCCGGATCCCCGCCCGCTCGGCCAGCTCGGGCGCGTCGACGTCCGGCTCGCGCTCGGCGAGCCCGGCCGGCCGCCGCCGGCGGCGCTCCTTCGAGGTCGGCGACGCGAGCTCCTGGCGGATCACGCGGAGGGGCAGGAACTCGTCGCGCTGGAGCCTCAGGATCGTCCGGAGCCGCTCGACGTCGTCCTCCGAGAAGAGCCGGTAGCCGCCTTGCGTTCGCCGGGGCATGAGCAGCCCCTGGTCCTCGAGGTAGCGGATCTTGGAGATCGAGATGTCGGGGAACTCGTCCTTGAGCCGCCGGCACACGGTGCCGATCGTGAGGAGCCGTTGCTCGACCGCCGTGCTCATCGGTTCATGAAGGTCAGCCGGTACTTGCCGATCTGGACCTCGTCGCCGTCCTCCAGCCGGGCGGACTCGATGCGGGTGCGGTTGACAAACGTGCCGTTCAGGCTCCCCTGGTCCTCGATCGTGAACTCGCCGTTGCTGCGCACGAGCACCGCGTGCTTCCGGGAGACCGTGACGTCGTCGAGGAAGATGTCGCACTCCGGCGAGCGGCCGATCAGCGTCCGGTCGCGCTCCGGAACGAATGTCTCCCCCACGCGGCCGCCGCCCGAGCGGACGACGAGCGCCGGGCCCTTGACGCCGAGCTCCTCGAGCGCCGCGGCAGCCTCGTCCCCCTCCTCGCCGGGGGTGAAGGTCATCGTGTGGTCGGTCGGCTCGTCCCGCACGAGCAGCGCTCCGCACCGCGCGCAGTAGTTCGCGGACTCAGGGTTCTGAAAGCCGCACTCGGGGCAGTAGATGTGGCTCATGCGCTGGCCCCCCGCTCCGGCGCCGGCCAAGCCGGCGCC
>JBBDQR010000125.1:1831-4020 GCA_040905885.1 Gaiellaceae bacterium
CCCCTCCGCTCTTTGTGAGCCTCCGCCGAGGCTACGGCTCATGCGGGCGGGCTGGCCTTGCCGGCCAGGATCTCCGTGAGCCGCTCCACGTCGAGCTCGTCGAGCACCGTCCTCCCGCCGGAGGTCTTCAGGCGGGCGACGAGCTCCGCGCGCAGGATGTCGATCTGCCCGTGCAGGATGCGCCGCCGGTACGAGACCTCGTGCTCCTTCTGCTCGAGGTCGCCGATGAGCTGCTTGAGCTCCTCGTCCGAGAGCGTGGCGAGATCGGGCAGCGGCTCCACCCCGGAAGTAAAGCAGCCGCGGCCCCCAGGGGTCAACCTCAACTTGAGCTTGTAGCCCGCTCCCCCTCCGCCTGAAGGATTCCCTCGACGATCCCGCGCAGCTCCTCCTGGAGCGCCTCGGAGTCGTCCTCGGTCGCTCCCTCGGCGTAGAGATGGAGCAGCGGCTCGTCCGCGTCGGGCAGCGCCTGCATCCAGCCGCGCTCGTCGAAGACCTTGATCCCGTCGAGCGTGTCCACCTGGGCGTCGGCGAAGCGCTCGTTCAGCAGGCGCATCACCGTCCCCTTCAGCGCCCAGGGACACGGGATCTGGCGGTGCACGAGCGTGGGCTGCGGCAGCTCGGCGACGAGCTCCGAGAGCGGCCGCTCGACCGGGGCGAGCAGCTCCAGCAGCTTGCAGAGGCTCGCGACCGCGTCGTAGGCCGGCAGGAAGTCCGGGAAGACGTAGCCGCCCGAGAGCGCGCCGCCGAAGACGACGCCGTCGCTCGCGGCCACGGCAGTCAGGTCGGCGAGCGAGGCCGGCGTCCGCACGACTTCCAGCCCCTCCCCCGCGAGGCGCTCGACCTGGCTCGTCACGGTGACCGGGAAGGCCATCCGGCCCTGCTTGCGGCTCGCGGAGATCAGGCTGACGAAGAGCAGCAGCGCCTGCTCGACGGGCACCTCGGCTCCCTGCTCGTCGATCAGGTACAGGCGCTCCGCGGAGCGGTCGAAGACGGCGCCGAGGTCCGCTCCCACCGCGGTCACCAGGCGCTTCGCCTGCCCCACCGCCTCCCGCAGCGCCAGCCCCCGGTCCGACTGCTCGGTGGCGAACTCGTGCGCCGAGATCGTCTCGACGCCCAGCGGCGCCAGCACGAGCGGGAGCACGAAGGAGGCGGCCGAGAAGCCGTAGTCGATCACGATCCGGAAGCGGCGCCCCCGGATCGCCTCGGCGTCCACCGACGAGATCAGGTCGGCGGCGTAGCTCTCCGGGGCGCGGACCGGGTAGGTGATCGAGCCCACGTCGGCGAAGGCCGCGCGCCGCAGCTCCTGGCGCGTGTAGTGCTTCTCGATCTCCTTCTGGAGCGTCGGGCTGATCTGGATCCCGAGCGGCTCGTAGAAGCGGATCTCGATCGCCTCGGGATCGGCCGCGCTCGTGCCGATGTGGAGGCCGGCGTCGTAGCCCTCCGTCTTGAGCAGGTGCCGCGTCACCGGCGACGGGATCACGCGCAGGTCGGCGACGTCGACGCCCGTAGCGACGAGGCCGGTGATGACGGCGCGCTTGGTCAGCCGGCAGGCGCCGGGCGGCTCGCGGCTGGCGACCACGCGCGCTCCGCGCTTCAGCGCCGTTCCGAGGGCCGAGCCGAGCCGGACCGCCACCTCGGGGGTCAGGTCGACGTTGACCAGCCCGGAGACCCCGTCGCGCCCGAACAGGCGCGGCGACGCGCGCGACTCCCAGATCAGGCTCTCGAAGATCTGCGCGCCGGAGTCCACCTCCTTGTACGGGTAGATCCGGACGCCCGGCATGATCACGCTCTCGGCGCCGATCGTGACGTTGTCGCCGACGGCGACCCCCTCGTGGATGCGCACGTGCGCGCGGATGTCGCAGGAGCGGCCGACGATCGCGCCCTCGACGAGCGAGGAGCGGCCGATGTGCGACGAGGCGTCGACGACGGAGCGTACCGTCCGGGCCCGCTCCCGCAGCGTCACGCTGGGGCCGAGGACGCTGTACGGGCCGACGGTCGCGTCCCTGGCGATGCGGCAGTTCGCGCCGAGGAAGGCCGGACCCTCGACGACGTCGAGGTCGTCGAGCTCGACGCCCTCGCCGATCCAGACGTTCCCGCGCAGCCGGATGCCCGGTACGGAGAGCCGGACGCGCTGGTCGAGCGCGTCGAAGTTCGCCTGCCGGTACTGGTCGAGGTTGCCGATGTCCTGC
>JBBDQR010000126.1:0-8715 GCA_040905885.1 Gaiellaceae bacterium
GGGGCCCCAAAAGGATGGCGGCAGGATGCGTCGCCCTCGCCGCGCGGCCGTACCAACGCGTACTGTCCGCGCGTCGCGGGCTAGCCTCCTTTGCCAGCGACGCCCGAGAGCCAGAGGATGCTCAGGCTGCCATTCGGCCTCGAGCCGGCAGCACCTCGAGCTCCGGCGGCGGGCGGCGGAGGAAGGAGCCGACGAGCAGCAGCTCGTCCGCGTCCTCGTCCTCCGTCCCGCGGCGGGCGGCGGCCAGGCCCGCGTCGAGCTCGAGCCTCGCCCCGGCCCCCGGCGGCAGAGTGCGCACGGCGGCGACGCGGCCGCCGCTGACGAGGAAGGCGCGGCGGAACCCCTCCTCGACCGCGGGGACGACGAGCCACGCCTCGAGCGCCCGGAGCCGGTCGAGCTCGCGCACGCGCCCGGCGATCTGCTCCAGCGCGGCGATCCGGTCGCGGAGCCGGGCCGCGTCCTCGTAGCGGAGAGAATCGACGTGCGCCCGCAGCCTGCGCCGGAGCACCGGCAGCGCGTCCTCGGGCCGATCGAAGCCGTCCAGGGCGCGGGCGGCCAGGCGGGCCCGGGCGCGGCTCGCGAGCGGCCCCAGCGGCCCCGCCTGCTCCGAGACGATCCAGCCGCTGCCGCGGCGGCGGAGGTAGACCTGCAGCCGCTTGCCGCGCGCGTTCGCCGGCGGGCGGAGCTCGCGGATCAGCCGGAGCTCCTCGAGCGCCGCCTCGAGCTCCGAGCCGAGCACGCGCCACTCGATCTCCTCGACGGCGGCCAGCGCGGCCTCGACCGAGGGCCGCTGCCGTCCCGAGCCGAAGTAGGAGCGCAGCCTCGCGCGCAGGTCGCGCGCCCGGCCGACGTAGAGCACCGTGCCGTGCCCGTCGCGGAACAGGTAGACGCCCGGCCGCTGCGGCGCGCCGTGGACGAGCGAGCGCTTCGCGTGCACGCGCCGCGCCTGCGGCGTGGACAGGTCGACGAGCTCCGCCACGGTGCGCGCCCCCCGCTCCTGCGCGAGCCCGATCAGGGCCAGGAGAATCTCCGCCGTCGCCTCGGCGTCGGGAAGAGCGCGGTGGCAGGGCCGGGTCGCCGTGCCGAAGAAGTGCGCCAGCGCGGCCAGCGAGCAGCGCGACGTCCTCCCCGCGAGCAGCCGCCGGGCGAGCCAGACCGTGTCGACCACCGAGCCGGCGAGCCGCCGGCCGGTCAGCCGCTCGACCTCCCGGTCGAGGAAGGCGACGTCGAAGCGCGCGTTGTGCGCGACGAGGACGGCGTCGCCCGCGAAGTCCAGGAAGCGGCGGACGGCCACCGCCGGCTGAGGCGCGCGGCGCAGCTCCGCGTCCGCGATCCCCGTCAGCGCCGCGACGGCCGCCGGCAGCCGCTCGCCGGGCCGGACGAGCGTCTCGAACATCCCGGCCTGCTCGAGCCCCTCGACGCGCACGGCGCCGATCTCGCAGATCCGCGAGCGCCCAGGGGAGAGCCCCGTCGTCTCCAGGTCGACGACGACGTAGGCCGCCTCCTCCAGGAGCAGCCGGGCGCCGGCCGGCTCCGCGAGCCCGACCGAGCCGCCGCGCCACGCGAGCCGGGCGTCGCCGTCCACGACCTCCTGCAGCAGCGTCCGCGCGAAGCCCGCGGGCAGGTGCCGGAGCGCGAAGAGGTCGCGCGCCGCCTCCTCGGCCGGAACCGGGCCGCGCTTACTCTGGATGAGTTCAACGAGCCGGTCGGCAGAGTCGAGCCTGAGCTGCATGCCGACAGGCTAGACGAACATATGTTCGTGTTCAAGCGCGAAGAAGAGGCCGCGACCCCGGCGGCCCCTTCGTGAGTACCCGGAGGAGGGAGGTCTCCTAGTACCCGCCCCCGCCGCCGCCAGCCTTGACGGCGCTCTTGAGGCTGCTCCCGGCGGAGAACTTCGGCACGTTCGCCGCAGGGATGTGAACCTTCTGGCTCGGGTTGCGCGGGTTCACGCCCTCGCGCGCCTTGCGGAACGCGGTCGAGAACTTCCCGAAGCCGGTGAACGTCACGGAATCGCCCGACGTGAGCGCCTCCGTGATCGAGTCGAGGAAGGCGTCGACGGCCTTCGCCGCGTCACGCTGCGAGAGGCCCGCCTTCGACGCCACCTGACCCACAAACTCCTGCTTCGTCACAGTTGCCCTCCTCCTGTCGATGTCGAAAGGACCCTACCAGCCCGCATCTTTCCGCTCAACCATGCGGGTTTCCGGGACTTTTATCAGGCCGACAGGACGGCAGAGGCGGAGAACAGCGGCCAGAGGCGCACGGCATGGCGCGCGAGCAGGTCTGCGCCGCCCTCCTCGCGGTCGATCACGCACACCGCGGAGCGCACCCTGAGGCCCGCCTCGCGCAGCGCTTCGACCGCCTCGAGGGCGGCGCCGCCGGACGTGACGACGTCCTCCACGAGGCAGGCCGTCTCGCCCTCCTCGAACGCTCCCTCGAGCCGGTTGCCGGTGCCGTAGGCCTTCGCGGCGCCCCGGACGATCAGGAACGGGAGTCCTGACGCGAGCGAGGCGGAGGCGGCCAGCGCGACCGCGCCGAGCTCGGGGCCGGCGAGGCGGGCGGCGTCCGGCTCGGCCTCGCGCACCGCGGCGGCGATCCGGCGGCCGAGCTCGGCGAGCAGCTCGGGGCGCGTCTCGAAGCGGTACTTGTCGAGGTAGTAGGGGGAGCGCTTGCCCGAGCGGAGGAGGAAGTCGCCCTCGAGCAGGGCGTGGCGGCGGATCGCCTGCCGGAGCTCCTCGTCGGTCATCGGGGCCCCCACGGAATGCGCAGCACTTCGTGGGGTGATCATGCGCTCGTGCGGGCGGCGGCGAGCGCGTGGCGTGCCGCTGCGAGGATCCGCTCGGCCCGCGGCAGCGACGGGTCGAGCGAGACCATCGAGCCGTCCTCGTAGAAGACGTCGACCCGGGGGGCGGCAGCGCGGCGCCGCCGGACGACGGCGAACGCTCCCGCGAGCGCGCCCAGCGCGACGAGCAGGCTACGCCGCCGCATCCGGCTCCTGCTTCTTCCTCGGCGCCCGCTTGCGCTTGGGCGGATCCTCCGCGAGCCGGCGGAGGCACGTGCGGAGGTCGTAGAGGACGAGGCCGGAGGAGACGCCTCGGGGAGTCACGGCCAGGACCGCGTGGGCCCCGTCCCGGGCGGCGAAAACGCTCCCCTCGGCGGTCGCGGCCTCGACGCTCACCGCGCGCTCGCCGGCCTCGCGCAGGAGCTCGGCGCCCGCGTGGGCGAGGGCCTCGGCCGCGCTGTCGGGCAGCGTCGACGCGAGCGGCTTGCCGTCCGGCGAGGCGATTACCGCGGCCTCGATCTGGGCCGAGATCTCGGTCAGGTCGGCGAGGGCTTGGGCAGCGTCCATGGCGGCCTACGATACTGCGCTCTCGTGCGCGAGGGGTTTACGAGGCTGTTCCACAAGTTCTTCGCCGACCGCGGGCCTCACCTCGCGGCGATGATCGCCTACTTCGCGCTCCTCTCGTTCGTCCCGCTCGTCTTCCTCGCGCTCGCGCTGCTCGGCCTCGCCGGGCGCGCCGACGAGTCGAGCTTCTTCGTCACCGAGCTGACGCACATGTTCCCCGGCAGCTCGGTGCGGAGGATCGTGGACGTCGTCGAGACGCTCCAGGAGAACGCGGTGGCGCTGGGGGCCGTGGGCGGCGCCTTCCTCCTCTGGACGTCGCTCTCGCTGTTCAGCGTGCTCGAGTCCGCGTTCAACATCGTCTACGGGCAGCCGAACAGGCCTTTCCTGAAGGGGAAGGCGATCGCGTCGGCGCTGCTCGTCGGCTCGCTCATCCTCCTCTTCGCCGGGCTCGTCGCCGGCTCGATCGGCTTCGAGGTGGTGAAGCGCTACGCGGGCTGGGTGGCGGACAGCGACGTGCTCGCCTACACGGTCTCGGTCGCCGTCTCGACGGTTGCGGTCTTCGCATTCCTCGTCGTCACGTACTACGTGCTCACGAACGTGGCGCACACGTTCGTCGACGTGCTGCCGGGCGCGGTCCTGGGAGCCGTGCTGCTCCAGCTGACCTTCCAGGCGCTGCCCGTCTACCTCCGCCTCTCGGGCGACCTCGTCACGCTGCAGGCGCTCGGCGCGCCCGTGATCCTGCTCGTCTGGCTGTACGTGATGGCGAACGTGATCGTCCTCGGCGCGGAGGTGAACTGGTGGCTCTCGCGCGGCCGCCGCGAGCTAAGGGCCGACGAGGTCCCCGGGCTCGCCTAGTGCCGCCGCGAGCGCCTGCGCGGCGAGCGCGCGGTGGGAGTGCTGCCGCTTCCAGGCGTTCCCGAGCTCGGCCACCGTGCGCTCCTCGCCGACCGGGACGAAGACGGGGTCGTAGCCGAAGCCCTCGGTTCCCCGCGCCTCTGCGGCGATGCGGCCGCGCAGGATCCCCGTCCCCCGCACCTCCACCCCCGACGGGGAGAGCGCGACCAGCTCGCAGACGTAGCGGGCCTCGCGGGCGCGGCCGGTCCTGCCCTCGAGCTGCGCCAGCAACTTCGCCACGGGCTCCTCGCCGGGGCCGGCAAACCGGGCCGAGAGGATCCCGGGGCCGCCCGCGAGGCCCTCCACCTCGAGCCCCGAGTCCTCGCCCAGCGACCACGCGTCCGGCGAGCGGCCGTGCTCGGCCTTCGCCCGCGCGTTCTCGTAGTACGTCTCGCCGGTCTCGGGCGGCGGCTGGCCCGCTTCCAGCGGCTCCAGCCGCCAGCCGGGCAGGGCCGCCCGCAGCTCCTCGAGCTTGTGCGGGTTGCGGGACGCGAGCCTCGCTACCAAAGGGGCCCCCACGGAATGCGGAGCATTTCGTGGGGAAACTATGCGGTCCATTCGACCCGGCGGACCTCGTCGAGGTCGTGCATCCGGTCGACGAGCTCGACGCCGCGCAGTCGCTCGGGCAGCTTGATCTCAGCGACGACGACCCGCTCCGTCTGGCTCTCGTCGAGCTGGAGCGAGTCGATCCGCGCTCCCGCCTTCTCGAGCGCCTCGACCACCGGCGCGGCGCTTGCCCCCGGCGGCAGCGTCACCACCAGGCGGCCCTCCTCCGGCCGCAGGCGCACGACGGCCCGGTAGGCGAGCTGCCGCAGCGGGTAGAGGGAGAAGAGCACGAGGCCGGTGCCGATCACCGCGACGCTGTAGTAGCCGGCCCCGGTGGCCATGCCGATCGCGGCCACGACCCAGAGCGTCGCGGCCGTCGTCAGGCCGCGGATGGACAGCCCTTGCCGGATGATCGCGCCCGCCCCGAGGAAGCCGATGCCCGTGACGATCTGGGCGGCGATGCGCGTCGGGTCGAGCGTGATCCCGGTCTCGAGCCCGTAGCGGAAGTCGGCGAAGCCGTAGGCCGAGACGAGCGTGAACACCGCGGCGCCGACCGAGACGAGCAGGTGCGTGCGCAGGCCGGCCTCGCGCTCCCGCAGCTCGCGCTCGAGCCCGATCGCCCCGCCGAGCACGGCGGCGAGCACGAGCCGGATCGTCACCTCGTCCCAGCCGAGCTCAGGCACGCTCGACCGCCTCTCGCTGGGCCGCAGCGATCTCCTCGATGCCGACGGCCGCCAGCTCCAGCAGCTCGTCGAGCAGCTCGCGGGAGAACGGCGCCTGCTCTGCCGTCGCCTGCACCTCGACGAGGCGGGCGTCGCCGGTCATCGCGACGTTCATGTCCACCTCGGCGGTCGAGTCCTCCGCGTAGTCGAGGTCGAGCAGGGCCGTGCCCTCGACGACGCCGACCGAGACGGCCGCGATCGAGTCCGCGAGCGTCTTCCCCAGCCCGAGCCGGTCGAGCGCCCGCCGCGCGGCGACGTAGGCGCCGGAGATGGCGGCGCAGCGCGTCCCTCCGTCGGCCTGGAGAACGTCGCAGTCGAGCCAGAGCGTCCGCTCGCCGAGCGCCTCGAAGTCCGCGACGGAGCGGATCGCGCGCCCGATCAGACGCTGGATCTCGACGGTGCGGCCGCTCTGCTTGCCCCGCGCCGCCTCGCGGTCGGTGCGGTCGCCGGTCGAGGCCGGCAGCAGCGAGTACTCGGCCGTGATCCAGCCGCGCCCGCGGCCGCCGAGCCAGCGCGGCACGCCGTCCTGGATCGTCGCCGTGCAGAGCACGCGGGTCTTCCCCTGGGAGAGCAGCACCGAGCCGTGCGGCTGCTCGAGAAAGTCGACCTCGAGGGTCAACGGCCGGAGCTGGTCGGGACGGCGGCCGTCCCCGCGCTTCACGCCACCGCCTCCTCGAGCGGCGCGAGCGTGACGCGCTCGACCTCGGCGATGGGGAGCTGGAGGAAGCGGGCGCCCATCAGCCGGAACTGGTCGGGGTCGCCCGTCGTCAGGAACCGGTAGCGGCCCTCGCGGCCCTCCTCGTTCTCGATCCCCTTGCGCGCGAGCGTGGCCGCGACCTCGCGGGCGGTCTCCTCGGCCGAGAAGACGAGCGTCACGCCCCGGCCGAAGACGCGCTGGAAGATCGGCCGGATCAGCGGATAGTGCGTGCAGCCGAGGACGACCGTGTCGACGCCGGCGTCCTTCAGCGGCGCGGCGTACTCACGCACCGCGGCGGCGGTCTCCTCGCCGAACGGATCGTCGGACTCGATCAGCGGCACGAGCCGGGGGCAGGCGACCGCGACCAGGCGGGCGCCGGCGTCGAGCGTCCGCACGAGCTGCTCGTAGCGGCCCGCGGAGACCGTCGCCTGGGTCGCGAGCAGGCCGATGCGGCGGTTGCGCGTCGCCTGGACGGCCGCGTGCGCCTCCGGGGTGATCACGCCGACGACCGGCACAGCGAGCTCCTCCTGCAGGTCGGGCAGCGCGGCCGAGGTCGCCGCGTTGCACGCGACGAGGATCAGCTTCACGTCCTCTGCGGCGAGGAAGCGCGCGATCTCGCGGGCGAAGCGCCTGATCTCGGCGAGCGGACGCGGCCCGTACGGCAGCCGCGCGGCGTCGCCGAGGTAGACGAAGTCCTCGTGGGGCATCGTCACCAGGCACTCGTGGAGGACGGTGAGGCCGCCCATCCCCGAGTCGAACACGCCGACCGGGCGCGAGTCCATGGGCAGAGTCTAGGAGTCGGGCTCCGCGCGGGACCACTCGTGCCAGGAGCCCGCGTAGTTCCGCGCCTCGTAGCCTGCTAGCCGCAGCGCCTGCGCGGCCAGCGCCGAGCGGCTCCCGGAGTGGCAGTAGGCGACGACCTCGGCGCCGTCGGGGAGCCCGACGAGCTCGCGGATCTGCTCGGGCGTCCGCTCCAGCAGCTCGGAGAGGTCGACGTGGCGCGCGCCGGGGATGTGCCCCTGACGGGGGTCGCACGGATAGCCGGCCTCGCCGGAGTACTCCGCCGCCGTCCGCACGTCGAGGACGGCCAGCTCGTCCCGGCGGCGGATCAGCTCGTCGCGGTCGATGTCCACTCGAGGAACTCCCGCAGCAGCTCGTTGAAGCGCTGCCGCTGATCCTGGCTGACGATGTGCCCGGCGCGCTCGACGACCTCGAGCCGCCCCTGCGGAGCCGAGGCGACGATCTCCCGCGCCTCCGGCTCGGGGAGCAGGTCGTCGTCCGCGCCGGTGACGAGCATGAACGGGCCCGGGAAGGAGCGGACGACGTCGGACGCGTCGGGCCGGTCGCGCAGCGCCTCCGTCGCGCGGTAGAGGCCGTCGTTGCTCAGCTCCCGCAGCAGCTCCTCGCGGGCCTGCCGGCGCTCGGGCGTGTCCGGGCCGGCGCGCGAGCCGACGAGCAGCAGCCCCCGCACCCGCGCGGGCTCCTGGCGCGCCATCGCCAGCGCCGCGTAGCCGCCCATCGAGGCGCCGACGGCGGCGAACGGGCCTTCCACCTGCTCCAGCAGCGCCTGCGCCCAGCCGTCGATCGAGTTGCCGCCGAGCGCGTAGAGGTTCGGCGCGACGACGTCGTGGCCGTCCAGCGCCTCGCGCTGCGGCTCCCACATCGTCTCGTCGAACGGGAACGCGTGCAGCAGCACGACCTTCATCGCGCCGCGGCGAGCTCCAGCTCGTGCGCAACCGCGGGCCGGTGCCCGAGCCGCTCGACCCAGTCGGAGAGCGACGCGAAGGCCGCGTGGTCGGCGCGGATCACCCACGGCAGGTACGCGATGTCCGCGAGGCCGTACGCGCGGCCGGTCAGGTACGGCTGCCGCTCGAGGACCGCGTCGAGCTCCGCCAGCCGCGCCGCGAGCTCCCCGCGCGCGTCCTCGTCGCCGCGCCGGACGCGGTAGTACGGGCCCGCGACCCGGTCGAAGCGCTCCACGAGCAGGCGCGCGAGCGCGCGCTCGGCGGCGTCCGCGGGCAGCAGCGGCGGCTCCGGGTAGCGCTCGTCGAGGTAGGCCATGATCACTGCCGACTCGGGCAGCACGAGCCCGTCCTCCTCCAGCACGGGCACGCGCCCGAGCGGGTTCTTGTCGTAGATCCAGGCCGGGCGGTCGTCGAGGTCCACGGCGACGGTCTCCCAGGCGAGGCCCTTCTCGCCGAGGACGACGCGCACGCGGGCGCAGAACGGGCAGCGATCCGCGTCGTAGAGCGTCAGCACGAGGGCAATTCTTGCGTAGTTCCCCACTGCGGGGATCCGTGGCCACCCGGATGAATCGCCGCGCCCGCAGGGCGAGCCTGTGGCATGGACTGCGCTCTGGAAGCGGCCCTCGGCAGGCCCGTGCCGTGCCCGGAGGATGCCTGCCCGCTCTGGGAGCCGGGCGGCGCGGCGCTGGCCGGCAGCTGCGTCCTCGAGCGCGTGGCCTTCGACATCGTCGGCCGGGGACACGAAAACCCCTCCATGCAGGAACTGAT
>JBBDQR010000126.1:8725-23412 GCA_040905885.1 Gaiellaceae bacterium
CCCGGGGTGGCCTAGGTGGTGCTCGCGGTGCGGGGACGGCTGGCCGAGCTCGAGCCGCCGGAGTAGGCGTCCGCTAGACGCGCTCGACGATTGCGTCGACGACCCAAGGGTCGAACTGCGTGCTCGCGCAGCGACGGAGCTCGGCGACGGCGTCCTCGACGGAGAGCGCCCGGCGATAGGGCCGGTCGGCGGTCATCGCGTTGAAGGCGTCGCAGGCGCAGACGATCCGGGAGACGAGCGGGATCTGCTCCCCGGCGAGCCCGTCGGGGTAGCCGCTCCCGTCCCAGTGCTCGTGGCACGAGCGAACGAGCGCGCCGACGTCGCCGAGCAGCCCGCCCACCGTCTCGAGCATCGCCTGGCCGGCGACCGTGTGCGTCTCGATCACGCGCCGCTCCTCGGGCGTCAGCGGGCCGGGCTTGTTGATGATCTCGTTCGGGATCCGGATCTTGCCGACGTCGTGCAGCAGGGCGGTGAACTCGGCCTGCCGCCGCTCGTGGGGATCGAGGCCCATCTCGTCGGCCACGGAGAGGACGAGCGCGACGACGTCCCGGCTGTGGTGCCCGGTGTACGCGTCGTCCGCCTCGACCACGTCGCCGAGGAGCAGCGCCGTGCCCCGGTAGGCGTGGCCGAGCTCGAGCGCGTGGTCGATGCGAACACGCCGCTCCCGCGAGAAGTAGGCGAGCAGCGCCAGCAGCGGGAGGACGAGGATGATCGCCGCCTGCGCGTCGAAGGCGACGAAGGCGATCGCGAGCCCGATCGGCGCGAGGCCGGCGTCCACGAGGTAGGCGAAGACGATGTGGCGCCCGTGCTCGAGCGGGCCGACACCGGCCACGAACCAGGCCCGGATCGCCGAGACGACGTACTCGACGGCGAACTGCGCGGCGAGCGCGCCGAGGTAGATCGGCCAGTCGTCCCAGTCGGGCGAGCGGACGCCGTCCAGGGCGAGGCCGAGGACGAGCGCGGGGCCCAGCACGTGCCACGCGTTGACGAGCGGCATGAACACGAGCGCGAGGCTGTACGGGCCCCGCGGCCGGTCGACGACGCGCGCGACGAACAGCGCCACGGCGACGGCCAGGGGCACCCAGGAGACGGGGAGGATGAAGAACATCGGCACGAGCACGAGCTGCGTCGGAACCGCGGAGCCGAACGAGACCTCGAAGTCGACGCGGAAGGCGACCGCGTAGGTCGCGACCAGCCCGGCGACGATGAGCCACGAGGGGGAGCGCTCCGTCGGCAGGTAGAGGACCAGCGGGATCGCGATCGCCAGGAAGGCCAAGCCGAGCGCGATCGCCGTGCGCCGCGAGGCCGTGGCGCGCTTGGCGGCGCCGGCGCGGGCCTCCTCGATCAGTCCGGTGACGTGCTCGTCGAGCGCAGGGGTATGTCGGCGGACGGCAGTCGCCACGGGTGACAGATCGGCCCGGCACCCCTCGAACGGGTCACTCGATCGAGTGATTCGGCGGCCGGCGCAGTCCCACCAGCAGGTAGTGGGCGGCCAGGTTCTGGAACGGGTCGAGGCGCTCGCCGAGCGCGCGGACGTCCCCGGCCCCGTAGAACACCGCCGCGGCCTTCCGCAGGCCGAGATCGCCGGCCGGCCACGCGCGCGGCCGCGCGAGGTGCCGCGCGAGGAACCAGTCCGCGGTCCACTCGCCGATCCCCCGCTCCGCGACGAGGCGCGCCTTCACCTCCTCGTCGGGCAGCGCGCCGAGGGCGTCGAGATCGAGGTCCGAGCGGGCGAGCGCGACCACGTACTCCGCCTTGCGGCGCGAGAAGCCGAGCGCGACGAGCTCCTCCTCCCGCGCGGCGGCGAGCCGCTCACGCGTCGGGAACGAGTAGGCCTGCTCTGCCCGCTCGCCAAAGCGCTCGATCAGCCGGTTGCGGACGGCGAAGGCGGCGAAGAGCGACACCTGCTGGGCCGTGATCGAGGTGACGACCGACTCGAACGGGTCGGGCGCGAGCGGCGGGCGCAGGCCCCGCAGCGCCTGCTCGAGACTGGCGAGCACCGGCTCGCCGGCCGCGAACGCGCGGAAGCGATCGAGGTCGAACGGGAGCCCGAGCAGCAGCTCGACCACCGGCTGCGTCTCCGGGTCGAGCGGCACCACCTCCACCCCGCCGGGCGCCGGCTCGATCCTGACCTCGCGGCCGCCGACGACCCGGTGCAGGCCGCCCTCGTGCCAGAGGTTCGCCAGGTCGGGCCCGAACGCGCGGAAGCGCTCCGTCGAGAGCTCGAAGTCGTACGGCTCGGGAAGGGTGAGGAGCGGCACGGTGCGTGACCGTACCGCTCCTCCTGGCCGCACCTAGCCGTTTCCGCCCGTGATCTCGTCGATCGCCTGGTCGATCTCCTCGTCGCTGGGCGGCTTGTCGCCGAGCGGCTTCGGCTTCTGCTCGCCGCGCTTCGGCTCACGTTCGCCCTGGCCGCAGGTCTCACCGGGAATGCAGGCCCGGAAGATCCCCTGGAGGGTGCCGGAGACGCCCGCGGGGAGCAACGCCCCGTACTGCCGCGCCGCCAGCTGGAGCTCGAAGTGGCTCCCGTGCGCGTGCACGCGGCCGCCCCGGCCCTTGCAGACGTAGACCTTGTGGCCCTCGTCGTCCTCGCGGACGCTGGAGCTGCCGCGCCCCTGGCACTTGACGCGGAGATCGCCTGCGAGATCGACGAAGCGGATCGCCCCGAGCCGGCCGCCGAAGACGACGGCGCGCGTCTCGGCCGGGTTGGCCATCTCCAGCTCGCCGCGGAGCCGGCCCTTGCCCTTGATCAGCAGCGGCCCCTCGACGTCGAGCGTCTGGATCGCCGCAGCCCTCCCGTTCCCCGGATCGCCCTCTTCCGCAGCGGCCGCCAGTGGAAGGACAAGAGCCGCAAGCAGGAGGGGAAGAATCACCTTGCTCATCGAAGTTCCTCCTTTCGTTGTCCCCTTGGCGAACACTGGGAGACAGTCGTTAAGGCGGCGGTACGCGCGCCGTAACGATTCGGAGGGCGATCCGAAAGGAAAGTTTGAGCGGGGTACCTCGGGCGAGGCACCCCGCTCAGCTAGCTCAGTTGCCGCAGGGCGCCACGTTGCGCCAGTTCTCCACGGTGTCCGCGACGGCGTGCGCGCCACCGGACCCGTAGGAGAGCGTCAGCTGCCGGTTGCCGATCTCGCCGCAGGCGCCGTCCTTCTCGACGTGCTCCCAGTCGCCGAGCGTGTACTTGTACTCGAGCTGGGTGCCCTCGAGGCCCGTCAGCGTGACGCTCCAGTGCGTCGCGTCGAGACGGGTCAGCGAGACGCCGCCGGGGTTCCACTCGGGGCCGGGCGGGTCGAGCCGGTGCAGTGTTCCAGCGATGTACACGTTGCGGCCGGTGCCGTCGGTCGTCGGCGGCACGGTCGCCGTGAACGTGACGCTGACCAGCCGCCGCTGGGCGGTCGCGGACACCTCGGCGGACGCCGGCGACCGGTTGAAGGACAGGTCGACGGAGCGGACCGCGTACGCGTAGGTCCGTCCTTCGACGACGCCCAGGTCGGCGTAGCGCGCGTCGGTGACGCGGGCGATCTGCACGCCGTCGCGCAGGACCTCGTAGCCGTACAGCGTCGGGTCGCCCGCGACCGCGTCCCAGGCGAGCTCGATCGCCGCCGGCGAGGCCGAGACGACGTGCAGCCCGGTCGGCACGGCCGGCGGCGTCGCATCGCCGCTCGGGTTCACGGTCAGGACGCCCGGGTTCGGAGGCGTCGCAGTCGTGAACGGACCGTTGAAGTCGGCGTAGACCCAGTCGTGGCCGTCCGAGGTCGTGTACCGGTACGCGTACCAGTACGTGCCGGTCGCCTCCGGAAGCAGGCTCGCCTGGAACTCGTCGTTGTTGCCGGCGTCGACGTTGAAGACGGCGTCCTCCCACGTCCAGGTGGAGACCTCGCTCCCGGCGGGGCCGAAGCCGAGCTGGGCGCGCAGCGTCGGCGTCGGGCCGGGGACGCTCGTCTCGCCGTCGATCCAGACCTGGCCGTAGACGGTGTCCGTCCGGTCGACTGCGCTGATCGTGTGCGTCATCGAGGGCGGCCACTGCGTGTTCGCCCAGCCGATCGCGAGGTGGGGCAGCGCCGACGCCTCGTTGGACGGGCCGCTCTCGTTGCCCAGCGCGTCGAGCGCGCGGACGACGTAGTACCAGAGCCGCCCGTTCTCCGCGCCGGTGTCCGTGAAGGACGTGCCCGTGACGGGATCCGCGTTCACATTGACGTAGCCGCCGCCGCTGAGCGGGCTGCGGTAGACGTCGTAGCCCGCCGCTCCCTCGGCCGCGGACCAGGTCAGGGCGACTTGCCCGGAGCCGGCCGTCGCCGTCAGGCCCGCCGGCGCGTCCGGCGGGGTCAGGTCGACGCCCGTCGCCACGAGCAGGACGGCGGAGAGCGGCGGCAGCGAGTCCGCCGTCGCGCCGCCCACCGAGTAGGCGACGGTGAACGGGGTGCCGGACGGCGCCCAGCCGGCGAGCGGCAGGGCGAGCGCCCGGGTCGAGCCGCTCCGGTTGACCGCGACGATCGCCGCCTGCGTGCCGGTCTTCCGGCCGTAGACGACCGTGCCCTCCGCGTCGTCCGCGGCGAGCACGCGGAAGTCCCCGCTCGTGAGCGAGTCGTTCGCGCGGCGGAGCGACGCGAGCGTCTTGTAGTGCCCGCGCAGCTCCAGGTCGGGGTCGCCGCCGAGATCGGCCCACGGATACGGGCGCCGGTCGTCGGGGTCGTCGTCGCCGGTGAGGCCGACCTCGTCGCCGTAGTAGACGGTCGGCGCGCCGGGCATCGTGAACTGGATCAGCGACGCGATCCGCAGGCGCCGCTTGCCATCGGCGACGTGGCCGGCGTCGTCCTCCTTCGCGGCCCGCGTCTCGCCGCCCGGCGTCAGCGTCCAGAGGATGCGCTCGGTGTCGTGGCTGTCGAGCAGGTTCATCAGCGAGTAGTAGGCCGCGTCGGGGTAGTCCTCGCGGATCGAGGACACCCGGGACGCGAACTCCGACGGGCTGAGCTGCCGCCCGCTGTCGCCGAAGCCCTTCGAGTCGTACGGGTTCGGCGCGAGCAGACCGAGCACCGCGTCGCGGAGCCGGTAGTTCATCGCGGTGTCGGCGCGGTCGCCGCGCAGGTGGCGGAGCAGCGTCGTGTCCTTCTGCCAGAGCTCGCCGATGATCAGCGCGCTCGGGTCGGTCTCCTTGACCGCCCCCCGGAACGTCTCCCAGTACCCGTTCGGGAACGAGGCGTCGCCCATCACGTCGAGCCGCCAGCCGGAGGCGCCGTTCCCCAGCCAGCGCCTGGTGATGCTGTCCGGCGCGGTGAGGAAGTACGACTGCACGTCCGCCCGCGACTTCTGGAGCACGGGGATCGAGTCGAAGCCGAACCAGCCCTCGTAGTCGCCCGCGCCGCAGGGGACGTTGTCGTTGCGGAAGACGAACCAGTCCCGCCAGGGCGAGTCGAGCGACTCGCAGGCGCCGACGGTGTCGTAGTGGTGGTAGCGGTCGAAGAGCGGGCTGTCCGACGACATGTGGTTGAAGACGCCGTCGAGGATCAGCCGGATGCCGAGCCGCTTCGCGTCGCGCTTCAGCTGGTTCCAGTGGCCCGGCGAGCCGAAGTACGGGTCGATCCGCGTGTAGTCCTGCGTGTCGTAGCCGTGGTTCGAGCCCCCGTCGAAGACCGGGTTCAGGTAGATCGCGGTGACGCCGAGGTCGGCGAGGTACTCGAGCTTGTCGAGCAGGCCCTTGATGTCGCCGCCGTAGTAGTCGCGGCCGCGCGGGCCCTCGACGGTCGGGCTCCACTCGGGCGGCGTCGAGTCGAACCGCCAGGGGCAGCCCGTCGCCGCGTCCGAGTAGCCGCGGCAGTAGCCCTCCGGCAGCGTGCTCCACGGCATCGCCAGCACCGGGTCGTCGTAGCGGACGTCGCCCGTCCGCGGGTCGTTGCCCCTGATCCCGTTGCGGAAGCGGTCGGGGAAGATCTGGTAGACGAACGCGTCGCGGGCCCACGCGGGCGTCGCGAAGGCGGGGTCGTAGACCGTCAGCGTCCAGCTGCGGTCGACCTCGTCGTCCGTCATAGCCCCGGTGCCGCCGTCGAGGGCGGCCGTGTCGTCCCCGTAGTAGTCCGTGTCCGGCCCGTCGGTGACGACGAAGCGGTACCAGAGGTTGTTCGGGGACGGGTTCGCGAGCGTGACCTCCCAGAAGTCGCAGCTGCGCGACCCGAGGCCGGCCTGGTAGCAGGAGACGTCGGTCGCTGCCTGCTCCAGCTCCAGCAGCCGCTGCTCGTTCGCGTTCACGTCCCAGACGCGGGCCCGCACGCGCGTCACGTCGTCGTGGAAGGTGCGGAGCCGCAGCGTCACCGGCGTTCCCGCCGGCGCGGCTCCCGCCGGCGTCCGGTAGAGCGGGTCGCGCGAGTCGTGCCGCACGCCGTCCCACTCGACGTCCCCGGGCGAGCCGGCCGACTCGACGGTGATCGAGAGCACGTGCGAGGCCGCGTCGTAGGAGAAGTGGACGGGGGCGGTCGCCGGGACGCTGAACGGGATGTTGGGGCCGTTCGGGGCGCCGCCGGCGCCGTAGCTCTCGTCCCAGCTCTCGCCGATCGCGACCTTCGCCTCGTAGTCGCCCGGCGGGAGGGTGGCGCTGAATTCGTAGGTGCCGTCGCCGTCCGGGTCCTGAAGCCAGGAGCGGAGGCAGGAGGGATCCCAGTCGCCGGGACAGCCGAGCTCGTCCTGGAAGCTCCCCGCCGCGACGGCGATCACCGAGTTGACGTTGTCCGTCACCCAGTGGCTCTTGTGGTCGTAGTAGAACTTGACCGTCCGCGGCGAGCCGAGCGTGAGGCCGATGTTCGGGCCGTTCCGCTGTGCACCGGCGCCGTAGTTCTCGTCCCAGGAGTCGTTCAGCGGGGCCTTGTACTCCCAGCTTCCGGCCGGGACGCCGAACGAGCCCTGCCAGACGTCGTCGGAGGCGTCGTACGCCAGGTGCGTGGCGGCGCACTCGGGCTGCCAGTCTCCCGGGCAGCCCAGCTCCGACTGGAGGCTCCCGGCGATCGTCACCGACCCCGGGGCCGGCGTGTCCGAGCCGAGCGCGGACGGGATCGCGACCGTCAGCACGGCCATTGCCAGAGTGATCAGCAGCTTCTTCATGTGCCCTCTCCTCCCTTAGCGCCGTCTGACAGCGAACGGCATGACGTCCGAGACTTCAACCTTTCCGTCGAGCGAGCGTGCGACCGCGACCAGGTGCACCGGCTCGCTCTTGCGGAACCGGCGCGGGTCGAGGAACACGCGGTAGGGCGGCGAGTCGTCGACTCCGAGCCGCCGCCACTGCTTGCCCTTGCGCAGCACGGCGAACGAGACGCTGACCGGCGTCCCCGGCGCCGTGGCGCTCAGGCGCCAGAAGTCGCTGAGGTCGTCCCCGGCGACCTTGAGCGCCGGCTTCGCCGGGGCGCGCGCAGGGATCTGGGCCTCGGCGCGCAGGAGCACCGAGGAGAGCGCCGGCACCGTGACGGTCAGCGAGCCCTCGACGGCCGGGCTGCCCAGCAGCACCGTCCACGCCGTCGGCCCGGTCGCGCTCGCGAGCGTGACGCGCTCCGGCGACGTGCCCGAGTTGAAGACCGCGACGTACTCGCGGCGCGCCTCGGCGTCGATCCGGCTGACCGCGAGCACGCTGCGGGTCGAGAGCCGGACGACCGTCGAGCC
This sequence comes from Gaiellaceae bacterium, assembly GCA_040905885.1. Lineage (GTDB taxonomy): Bacteria > Actinomycetota > Thermoleophilia > Gaiellales > Gaiellaceae > JACVRU01. The sequence goes on from JBBDQR010000126.1 coordinate 16,367, forward strand.
CGTGGAGAGCGCCGGGTGCTCGTCGCGCAGCCGGCCAAGCTCGCGCAGGCGCGCGGCGACCGGGTGGTCCGTCCGGTCGAAGGACGAGCCGGTCCCGATCGGCCCGCTGCCGACGCGCGCCTCGCTGCGCCAGTCCGTCACCTGCGTCGGGAACAGGTCCTGGCGCGCGGCCTTGTCGCCGCCGGTGCCCATCAGCCCGACCTCGTCGCCGTAGTAGACGACCGGGGCGCCCCGCAGGAGGTAGAGCAGGTCGTGGCCGAGCAGGACGCGCCGGAGCAGCTCGTCGCCGCTCGCGCCGGAGCGGTCGCGGATCAGCGCGCCCGCCCGTCCCATGTCGTGGTTGCCCAGGAAGGTCGCCGGGGTGGGCGCGATCCCGTCCGGCAGCCGGAAGTAGTCGTCGTCGTGCAGCCGCGTCGACACCGCCCGCGCCGGCGACTCGCCGGCGGCGAACGAGGCGGCCGCGTCCTGGAGCGGGAAGTCGAGGAGGTTGGGCAGGCCGCGGTCGCGCACGAAGGGGACGAGGTTGAGCGCGTTCGGGTCGAAGACCTCGCCGAAGAGCTGGAAGTCGGGCACGCCGGCAGCCCGGGCGATCGCGAGGATCTTCGGCACCCAGAGCCGGAAGAAGGCGGCGTTGACGTGCTTGGCCGTGTCGACGCGGAAGCCGTCGACCTTGTACTTGCGGATCCAGTCGCCGTAGACCTCCGCCCAGCCGTTCAGGACCGCGGGCTGCTCGGTGAAGAGATCGTCGAGGCCGAAGAAGTCGCCCTGCTCGAGGCACTGCGGGCTGCACGAGGAGAAGTCGACGTCGCCGCGGTTGTGGTACTTCCGCACGTCGTTCAGCCAGGCCGGCTTCTTGAGGGCGCGGTCGGGCGGGTACACGACCGGCGGCCGCGGGAAGTCGGCGGGCCTGAGGCAGGGGAAGCGCTTCGCGGTCACGTAGCGGGCCGGGTTGAACACCTTGCCCTTGCAGTCGCGGTAGGGCGCGTCCGCGTAGCTCGAGCCGCCGCCCGGGATGATCACGTCGGCCGTGTGGTTGACGACCACGTCGAGGATCACCTTCAGGCCGAGCGAGTGGGCGCAGTCGACGAAGGCGGCGAAGTCCGCGTCGGTGCCGAGGTGCGGGTCGACCGCGGTGAAGTCGAGCCCCCAGTAGCCGTGGTAGGCGGCGCTGTCCCCCTGCACCGCCCGCTGCCCGAACGGCGGCGTGACCCAGATCGCGCTGAAGCCCAGGTCCTTGATCCGGGCGAGGCCGGCGGTGGTGCTCGTGCAGTCGCCCGTCAGGCCCTTGAAGTCGCCGCCGTGGAACCAGCCGATGTCGGCCGGGTCGTAGCCGGTGACGCCGCGGCCGCCCGTGAGGCCGCCCCGGTCGTTGGCGGGGTCACCGTTCCGGTACCGGTCGGTCATCACGAAGTAGATCCGCTGAGACGCGAGCGCGGTCCGGGCGGGCGGCTGGGCGAGCGCGGCGAGGGCCTCGCCGGCCGGCGGGGACGGGGCCTCGGCGCCGCCGCCGAGGAGCGCGACGGCGGCGGCCGCGCTAGCGAAGAGGCGCACCCGTCTCCCGGTCGAAGAAGTGGAGCTTCCCCACGTCGACTGCCACCGGGACCCGGTCGCCGAGCTCGAGCTTGGTGCCGGGCGAGAACTCGGCGACGAGGTTCGGGCGCGTCGCGGTGACGCCCTCGCCCTCCCCCTCCGGCTCCTCGTCGTCGGCGTCCGCCGGCCGGATCGCCTCGGCCTCGACGCGGAAGTGCACGATCGACTGGGAGCCGAGCGCCTCGACGAGCTCGACCCGGGCCTCGATCGTCGGCAGGTCCGGTCGCTCCTGGACCGCGATCAGGTTGCCGGCACGGATGCCGACGACGACCCTCTGCCCTTCGCGGTCACGGGAGCCCGGATAGCGGGCGAGCGCCTCCCCGGCGAGCGGCAGCTCCTGGGTCCCGAGCGCGAAGGCGAGGTCGCCGTTCCGGCGGGTCACGGTGCCCTCGAGCAGGTTCATCGGCGGCGTGCCGATGAAGCCGGCGACGAAGAGGCTCTCCGGCTCGTCGAAGAGTCGCTGCGGGGTGTCGACCTGCTGCAGGACGCCCTGGTTCATGACGGCGACGCGGTCGCCCATCGTCATCGCCTCGACCTGGTCGTGCGTGACGTAGATCGTCGTCGTGCCGAGGTCACGCTGGAGCTTCGCGATGTCCGCGCGCATCTGGACGCGCAGCTTCGCGTCGAGGTTCGACAGCGGCTCGTCCATCAGGAAGACCTGCGGCTGGCGGACGATCGCACGGCCCATGGCGACGCGCTGCCGCTGGCCGCCCGAGAGCTGCTTCGGGCGGCGCTCGAGGAACGGCGTCAGGTCGAGCATCTTCGCCGCCCACCGGACGCGCTCGTTGATCTCGTGCCTCGGCGTCTTGCGCAGCCGCAGCCCGAAGGCGATGTTCTCGGCAACCGAAAGGTGCGGGTAGAGCGCGTAGTTCTGGAACACCATCGCGATGTCCCGCTCCTTCGGCGTCAGCTCGTTGACCACGCGCCCTCCGATCGAGATCGTCCCGTCCGAGATCTCTTCCAGGCCCGCGACCATCCGCAGCGCGGTCGTCTTGCCGCAGCCGGAAGGGCCGACGAGCACGAGGAACTCGCCGTCCGCGACCTCCAGCGAGAGATCCTGGACGGCGTGGACGCCGCTCTCGAACACCTTGTCGACTTCCTGGAACTGGACTTCAGCCATGGATCCTCCAGACGTGGAAAGCGGGGCCGTCGGCGGGCAGGACGCCGTCCTCGGCATCCTCGCCGTGCAGCGTCTCGAGCGAACGGAAGGGGACGCGAACCGGTTCGTGCCGGGCACGCGCGGCGAGGCAGAGGAGCCGCTCGTCCTCGGTCTCGCGCAGGTAGCAGAGGACGTCCGCGCCGACGGAGGCGTAGCGGATGCCGCCGCGGGCGAGCGCCGGGCTCGCGCGCCGGAGCGCGATCAGGGCGCGATAGCCCTCCAGGAGCCCGGGATCCCAGTCCTCGGAGTGCGACCACGGCATCGGGCGGCGGCCGTCCTCGCCCCAGCGGCCCTCGAGCCCGAGCTCGTCGCCCGCGTAGACCATCGGCACGCCGGGCGTCGTCATCTGCAGCCCGACCCCGACGAGCTGCCGCTCGCGGGAGCCCGCGACGGTGCGGAAGCGGGCCGTGTCGTGGCTGTCCAGCAACACCCAGGAGTGCAGCGTCCCCTGCCACGGCACGCCCGCGCGGAACGCGCGCATCGTCGTCGCGGCGAGCAGGCCGTCGAGCCGGCTCAGTGGGACGTGGAGCTCGAGGTCGGGCGCACCGTCGCTCCGCAGCCAGGACCAGACCGGCTTGAGGAAGCCGGCGTAGTTCATCACCCCGTGCCAGCCGGTGCCGTCGAGGTCGTCGCGAAAGTCGTGGAAGTGCTCGGCGACGACGACCTGGTCGTCGGCGAGCTCGGCGCGGACGAGGCGGGCGGCCTCCGCGGCGAGATCGACGGGGCCGAGGCGGCCGACCATGTTCGCCACGTCGATCCGCCAGCCGTCGAGCCCGGCGTCCAGCCAGCGCCGGACGACTGCGCGCATCCGGCGCCGGAGCTCCGGCGAAGCCCAGTTGAGCTTCGGGAGAGAGGGGATGCCGAGCCACGCCTCGTAGCCGTGCGGGAGGCCGTCGTCGAAGTAGTAGAGGTCGCTCCGGCCCGCGGTGAACCACTCGTGGCCGACGCCCGTGTGGTTCAGGGTGAGGTCGCCGAGGATCCTCAGGCCCCGTCCGTGGGCGGCGCGGATCAGCGAGGCGAGCGCTTCGTCGCCGCCGAGCAGCGGGTCGACCCGGTCGAAGCTCGTCGCGTCGTACCGGTGGGTGCTCCCGGCCGGGAAGAAGGGGGTCAGGTAGAGGACGTTGGCGCCCAGCGACTGGACGTGGTCGAGGTGCTGCTCGATCCCGGGGAGGTCGCCCCCGAACCATTCGCGCGAGCTCAGCCTCCCGCGGCCGGTCGGCAGCTCGTCCCACTCCCGCGGTACGGCCCACTCGGGCGGCTCGGCCGCGACCCCGCCGCGGGCGAACCGGTCCGGGTAGATCTCGTAGACGACCGAGCGGAGGTGCCAGTCCGGTCCGCCGGGGTCGAGGGAGAGGACGAAGTCGTCGGAGTCGGGCGGGTCGTAGGGGACGAGCCCCATCCCGTTCAGCCAGGCGTAGCCGAAGTCCCCGCCCGTGAGCAGCCAGCGATAGCGCGTCAGGGGCCCGGAGACGTCGAACGACGCGCGCCACCAGGTGTCGGTCTCCGTCTCCGCGTCGATCGTCGCGGGCAGGACGCGCGCCTCGCCGTCCTTCACCCTCCGGAGCGCCACGCCCTCGACAGCCGTCCCGCGCGGCACGCGGACGCGGACGACGGCCGTTCCGCGCGGCCCGTCCGGCCGCTCCATCACGTACAGGTCGGAGCCGTCATGGTGCGGCTCGGCGAAGAGCGTCGCGAGACTGGGCGCGGCGACGAGCACGCTACCCCTTGACCGCGCCGGCGGTGAGGCCGCGGACGAAGAAGCGCTGGAAGGCCATGACGATGATCGCCACGGGCACGGCCGCGAGCACCGCTCCCGCGGCGAACGGCCCCCAGAGCTCCGCGTACTGCTGGTTGATGTACGTCCGCAGGCCGACCGGCAGCGTGAACTTGTCGGCGGTCTGGAGCAGGGCGCTCGTGATGATGAACTCGTTTAGCAGGAAGACGAAGGTGATGATTCCGACGACGGCGAGCACCGGAGCCGCAAGCGGGAGGATCACGCCCCAGAAGATCTGCGCCGGGGTGGCGCCGTCGACGCGGGCCGACTCGTCGAGCTCGGACGGGATCGTGTCGAAGAACCCTTTCATCAGCCACGCGTTCACCCCCATCGCCCCCCCGAGGAAGACCATGATCAGCGCGGGCCGGGAGTTGAGCCCGAGCGTCGGGAACACGTCCCCCGTCCGCAGCAGGATCAGATACATCGCGACGAGCGCCAGGAAGGCGGGGAACATCTGGATCAGGAGCAGCGCGAGCATGCCCATCCGGCGGCCCCTGAACCGGAAGCGGCTGAAGGCGTAGGCGGCGAGCGCGCCGAGAATCACGTTGAGGACGGCCGCGATCCCCGCGATCAGGTACGAGTTCCCGTACCACGTGAAGTAGCGGGTGTCGTGCTCGGGATTCGGGTCGTGGAAGATGTCCCTGAAGTTCTGGAGCGTCACCGCGCGCGGGATCAGGCTCGAGCCGCTCAGCGACGAGTCGACGTTGAAGGAGGCCGAGACGACGTAGGCCAGCGGCAGCAGCGCGAAGGCGACGGCGGCGAGCGCGACCAGGTGCCGCCACCAGTTGCCGCGGAGGCTGGGCCTCGGCAGCCGCCTCCGCTCGGCCGCGCGCGGCTTGGCGAGCTCGACGGGCTGTTCGACCGATGTCATCGCATCTCCTCGAGTGAGCGTGATCGCCAGAACGTCACCGCGGAGATCGTGGCGACGATGAAGAAGATCACGATCGAGAGCGCCGCCGCGAGGCCGAAGTCGGTGCCCTTCCCGGCCTCGAATGCGACCTTGTACGTGTAGCTGATCAGGATGTCGGTCGCCCCTGCGATCGACTGGTCCTCGGCGGGCGGGCCGCCGCCCGTCAGCAGGTAGATCTTCCCGAAGTCGTTGAAGTTGAAGGCGAACGACGCGATCAGCAGCGGCGTCACCGCCACGAGCAGAAGCGGCAGCGTGATCTTGCGGAAGACCTGCCACGGGCTCGCGCCGTCCACGCGCGCGGCCTCGACCAGCTCGTTCGGGATCGACTGGAGCGCGCCGAGGGAGACGAGGAAGAAGTACGGGACCGTCATCCAGACGCCGACGAGGATCACCGAGACCTTCGCCCACCAGGCGTCGAAGAGCCACGGGATGTTCAGGTGGAGGGCGTTGTTGATGACGCCGAAGTCGTCGTTGAGCAACCCGGCCCAGATCAGCAGCACGAGGAAGCCCGGGATCGCGAAGGGGACGAAGATCAGCGCCCGGTAGAGGCGCCGGAAGCTCATCCCCGGCTTGTCCAGGACGATCGCCAGGAAGAGCCCGATGAAGAAGGAGACGAGCACGGTGAGGGCCGCGAAGACGACCGTCCAGATCAGCACCCGGATGAACGGCTTGCGGATCAGGGGGTCCTTGACGATCGAGGCGAAGTTGTGGAAACCGGTGTGTGTCCGCCAGCCGGGCTCGAGCTCGCCGCCGGCGGCCGAGACGAACGATCCCCTGCCGTTGTCCCGGAAGACGACACCGTCGTCGAGCCGCGTGAAGGTCTCCGCCCTCGCGTCATAGCGGAGCGTCGGCTTCAGCTCGAGAGCCACGTCGAGGCCCTCCGCGCGGATCGCCGCGCCGTCGGTCGGGACGATGTAGTCCGCGAGCGCCGTGTCGATCCCGGCCAGATCGTCCCCCTTGATCACCGAGTAGCCCCGGGCCGCCGTGATCAGGCCCGTGTCGTCGACCGTCACTGCGTCCTGCGCGAGCGGCTCGAGGCCGTCACGGCTCCCGACGAACGCCTCGCCGCTCTGCTCGTCCACCAGCAGCAGCACGAGCTTGCCCGACTCGTCCCTCCCCGGCGCCATCACGTAGGTCCGCCCGTCGGCCGGCTGGGCGAGCGAGTTCTCCTCGATCTGGTGGATCGCCTCGGTCTTCGTGCCGATGTGGCCGACCGAGTACTGCTGGAAGGCGACGTTGACCGTGTAGACGATCGGAGCCACCTGGAAGCCGAGCAGGAACACGGTTCCCGGCACGAGGAACTTCAGGGGGACCGCGCGCGGGCCCAGGTAGACGGCGTCGAGCGCGACCGTGGCCGCGACGAGGACGACGAGCGGGATCCACTTGTCCTCGCGCGCGAGGATGATCGCCGCCCAGACGGCGATCGCGTTCACGAGCGAGAGCAGGACGAGCTTGACGGCCCGCCCGACGGGCCCGGAGAAGGTCGCGATCAGGCGCGATGGGATCCCCCACCGGACTTCGGGCGCCGCTGCGGGCGGCTCCCTACGCGCTGCGGTCGTGGCCATCCGGCTCCTGGTGGAAGTCGGGGCGGGCGCCCGCTAGGGGCGCCCACC
>JBBDQR010000127.1:0-3873 GCA_040905885.1 Gaiellaceae bacterium
CAGCCCAGCCCGGGTACGAGCGTGGCCGGGTCGTGCACGAGCAGGCCGTCCGCCTGACGACAGCGTGGGCAGCGCGCCAGCTCGCCGCTCCGCGCGCGCCGGGGCAGCTCCTCTTCGGGATCGCGCAGGGCGGCGTCGACGGCGAGCTGCGCCGGCGCTCGATCGAGGAGATCGCCGCGCTCGGCTTCGACGGCCACGCGCTCGGCGGGCTGGCCGTCGGCGAGTCGCGCGAGGAGATGTTCGACGCGGTCGGCTGGTCGGCCCCGCTGCTGCCCGCCGACCGGCCCCGCTACTTCATGGGCATCGGCGACCCGGAGGGCATCCTCGGCGTGATCGGGCGCGGGATCGACATGTTCGACTGCGTGCTGCCGACGCGGACCGCGCGCACGGGCTCGGCGCTCACCTGGTCGGGCCGCCTCAACCTCCGCAACGCGCGTTTCGCCCGCGATCCGCGCCCGCTGGACGAGGGCTGCGCCTGCCCGGCGTGCGCCCGGTTCTCCCGCGCCTACCTGCGCCACCTCGTGAACCAGGACGAGATCCTTGGGTTACGCTTGCTGACCCTGCACAACCTTCGCTTCGTGCTCGACCTCACCGCCGGCGCGCGGGACGCCATCGAGCGGGGGGAGCTCGCCTCCTACACCGCCGATGCCCTCGCCCGGCTCGCAGCAGAGCCCCAATGAGCTTCCTGATCATCCTCCTCTTCGGCTTCGCGGTCATGTGGCTGCTGATCGTCCTGCCGCAGCGGCGCCGCCAGCGCGCGCACGAGGAGCTGGTCGGCAAGCTCAGGCCCGGCGACTACGTGCTCACCGCGGGCGGGCTCTACGGGACGGTGCTGGAGGTCGGCGACGACGACCTGGGGCTCGAGGTCTCCCCCGACATCGAGGTGCGGGTCGCCAAGCGGGCCGTGACGACCCTCGTCCCGCCCGACCAGATCGAGGACGTCGAGATCGACGACGAGCCCGAGCCGATCCAGGGGGAACGCGGCTAACCTACCCGGCGCCCAGTGTCGTCCGAGCGCCGCAACCACCTCATCCTCGTCGCGCTGATCCTGCTCGCGCTGGTCGGCGCGGCGGCGATTGCGATCCCGGGCTCGCCCGCGCACAAGGAGCCCGTCCTCGGCCTCGACCTCCAGGGCGGCCTGGAGGTCGTGCTCAAGGCGGTGCCGGAGCGCGGCGAGACGCTCGAGGAGGCCGACCTGGAGCGGTCGGTCGAGATCATCCGCAGCCGCGTCGACAAGATCGGCGTCGCAGAGCCCGAGATCCGCACCCAGGGCAGCGACCAGATCGCGGTCGAGCTTCCCGGCGTCGAGAACGCCGACCAGGCGCGGCAGGTGATCGGCCAGACGGCGCAGCTCGAGCTCTACGATCTCCAGACGTCGCTGACCGGCCCCTCGGTGACCGGCCCGCAAGGGTTCCCGGCGCAGCCCCCGTCCAAGCTCTACGACCTGCTCGCCCCGGCCACGACCCAGTCGCTGGTCAGGGAGAACGGCGCCGACGCCTACTACCTCTTCGCGGAGGAGGGCAAGAAGCTGCTCGCCGGGCCGCTGCCGACGAGGGAGGCGCTGCTCGCGACTGAGGCGGCCCGCGATGGCGGCGCGAAGGGCGGCGAGCCGGGGGAGGGCCAGAAGATCTTCGCCGTCCCGAAGAAGACCGTCGTGATCACGTGCGGCGCCCGCGGGGACTTCTGCCCCGGCGTGGGCGCCGTCGGAACCGGCCAGAAGTTCTTCTATCTCTTCAAGAACGACCCCTTGGCCGACGAGCCGGTGCCCCAGATGCGCGGCGAGGACCTGGAGCTCGGGGGCACGCGCGCAGACTTCGACCCGCAGACCAGCCAGCCGATCGTGCTCATGCAGTTCACGGACGCGGGCGCGGACAAGTTCCACGAGATCACGCGCGCCGAGGCGCAGCGCGGCCGCTTCTTCTTCAACCAGTCCGGCGGCCAGGGCGACCCGCGCAACTTCAACCAGAACTTCGCGATCGTCCTCGACCGTGAGCTGATCACCGCTCCGTCGATCGACTTCACCCAGTACCCGGACGGGATCTCCGGCGGCCAGGGCGCTCAGATCACCGGCATCGGGTCGATCGACGAGGCGCAGCAGATCGCGCTCGTCCTCCAGACGGGCGCCCTGCCGGTCAAGTTCACGACCCAGTCGGAGACGCAGATCTCGGCGACGCTCGGCGAGGACTCCCTGCGCCAGGCGGCGAAGGCGGCCGCCGCGGGCCTGATCGTCGTCGCCCTCTTCCTCCTCACCTTCTACCGCTTCCTCGGCCTCGTCGCGGTGATCGGCCTCGGGATCTACGCCATGTTCGTGTACGCGGCGATCCTGATCTTCAACGTGACGCTGACGCTGCCGGGCTTCGCGGGCATTGTCCTGACGATCGGCATCGCGGCCGACGCGAATATCGTCATCTTCGAGCGGATCAAGGAGGAGTTCCGCGCGGGCAAATCGATCCGCGCGGCGGTCGCGATGGGGTACCAGAAGGGCTTCCACACGATCGTCGACGCGAACGCCGTCACGGCGATCACGGCCCTCGTCCTGTTCGTGCTCGCGACCGCGGGCGTCAAGGGCTTCGCGCTGATGCTGCTCGTCGGCATCGCGATCTCGATGATCACGGCGGTCTTCGCGACGCGCGCCATGCTGGGGCTGCTCGCCGGCTTCCGCTGGTTCAACAGCGCGCGCTTCCTGGGCGCGCACGGGCAGCAGCGGGCGAAGTGGATGGAGATCGACTTCGTCGGCAAGCGCCGCATCTGGTACACGATCTCGATCCTCGCGATCGTCGCGAGCGTGCTCGCGCTGATCTTTCAGGGGCTCAACCTCGGCATCGACTTCCGCGGCGGGACGCAGCTGGCGTTCTCGACCCCCCAGCCGACCAGGGTCGCCGACGTGCGCACCGCCGCCGGCGAGGTCGGCTTCGGTGAAGCGCAGATCCGCGGCATCGGCGCCGAGGAGGCCGGCGGCTACCGGGAGTTCCAGATCCGCACGGAGGCGCTCGAGGCGCCCCAGGCGCGCCAGATCCAGCGGACGCTCGAGCGGGAGGTGTCGGCGGAGGACTTCGGGACGACCACCGTCTCGGCGAGCTTCGGCTCCCAGATCGCGAAGGGCGCGATCTACGCGATCCTGTTCTCGCTCGCGCTGATCACGCTCTACATCTGGGTCCGGTTCGAGTGGAAGTTCTCGCTCCCGGTGATGCGGGCGATCTTCCACGACATCATCATCACGCTCGGGATCTACGCGCTGACCGGCCGGCAGATGACGAGCGCCACGGTCGCCGCGCTCCTGACCATCCTCGGCTACTCGATCTACGACACGATCATCGTCTTCGACCGCGTCCGGGAGAACATCCCGCTGATGCGGCGGGCTCCGATCGAGCAGATCGTGAACATCTCGCTCTGGGAGGTGATGCGGCGCTCGTTGGCGACCACGTTCAGCACGCTGCTGCCGATCGGCGCGCTCTTCCTCTTCGGCGGCGAGACGCTCAAGGACTTCGCCTTCGCGCTCATGGTCGGCATCGGGACGGGCGCGTACGGCTCGATCTTCATCGCGGCGCCGCTGCTCGCGACGCTGAAGCGGCGGGAGCCGGAGTTCGCGCGCCGGGGAGAGGCCGTGGTCGGCAAGGACGCGGAGCTCGAGGGCGCCGTCCCGGAGCCGGTGGCGGTGGGCGGCGACGGCGGCGGACCGGCGGCCGCGGTGCCTCCGCCGGCCGATGGGCCGGCGGTCTCGAAGCGCGAGCGCAGGCGCCAGCGTCGACGCACTCGTCCTCATGGACGAGCCCGGTAACGAGGGCTCGCTGCGGGAGACGGCCGAGCGCCTCGCGCTCGCGGCGGTCGGCGCGGTCGCGCTACCCCGCCGGCGCCCCCAGGCTGAGGTCGAGG
>JBBDQR010000128.1:0-3819 GCA_040905885.1 Gaiellaceae bacterium
TACGACGCCATCTTCGCCATACTTGCCTGGGCCACCTTTGAGTACGTCGTCACCGAATAGGCACGGAGTGCTGCTCTCGGCCGCCGCTCTCGTGATCCTGGGCGCCGGGGTCGGGCTCGCGCTCCTCTGGGCTCCGGAGGACGCCGACCAGGGGCCGACCCAGCGGATCTTCTACATCCACGTCCCGGTCGCGTTGACCGCGTACGCGCTGCTCGGCTGGGGGGCCTGGAAGGCGCTGCGCCTGCTCTGGACGCGCGAGGAGCGGTACGACCTCGAGAGCTACACGGGCGTCCACATCGGGCTGATCTTCGCCCTGCTGACGCTCGTCACCGGCTCGATCTGGGCGCGCGCCTCCTGGGGCGTGTGGTGGGACTGGCGCGAGCGGCAGCTCGTGCTCTTCCTGATCCTGTTCCTCTTCTACTCGGCGTACTTCATGCTGCGCTACTCGCTGGAGCCGGGGCCGGCGCGGGGGAGGATCTCGGCGGTCTACGCACTCGTCGGCGTCGTTCTCATCCCCGTCTCGTTCCTCGCCGTCCGCCTCGCGGAGCAGTTCCTCCACCCGACGCCACTGATCAGGCGGGGCGGCCCGGACATGGCGGGGAGCATGCTCGCGACCTTCAGCGTCTGCCTCGCCGGGATGCTCGCCCTCGCGGGCGCGCTGTACGCGAACGAGCTCGCCGGCAAGCGGCTCGACGCCCGCCTGCGCGAGCTGCGGGAGGTGCTGAGCTGAGCACCGGCGACAAGTACCTCTGGGCGGCGTACCTCGTGGTGCTGCTCGCCGTGCTCGTCTGGGTCGGGATCATCGCGCTGAAGCTGCAGCGGCTCGAGCGCGAGGTGGGAGAGATCGTGGAGCTCGCGCGCCGTGGCTGAGCTGTTGTTCTGGCCCGCCCTCTTCGCCTATGGGGAGGCGGCGTTCGCCTACGCGGGCGAGGCGCGGCGGCCGGGGGCGTTCGGGCGCGCGGCGATCTGGGGCGTCCGGCTGGGCTGGCTGGCGCAGACGTCGCTGCTCGTCGTCCAGGCCGCGCGCGCCGATGGATTCCCGTGGTCGTCCTGGGGCGGGGCGCTCAACCTCTTCGCCTGGCTCGTCGTCTCCGCGTACCTGATCTGGGGCTGCCGGCCGCGGTACGGGCTGCTCGGCCTGGCCGTGATGCCGGTGGCGGCCCTGCTGCTCGCGCTGGCCTACGCGGGCGGCGGGATCGCCGGCAGCGGAGACCATCCCGGCGCGCTGCTCGCGCTCCACGTCGTCTTCATGCTCGCCGGCTTCGCGGGGCTGACGCTCGCCGCGGGCCTCGCCGCCTTCTACCTCTGGCAGGAGCGGAGCCTCAAGCGCAGGGAGGCGCGGATCCTCCGGCTGCGCGTGCCGCCGCTCGAGTCGCTCGAGCGGCTCACCGGGCGCACCGTCGCCGTCTCGCTCGCCGTGCTCACCGCCGGGATCGTCTTCGGCCTCGTCCGCTTCGCGACCGAGGGCGGCACGTTCGACGCCGCGATGGGCGTCACGCTCGTCGCCTGGGCGCTCTACTCGGCCGCCGTCGCGGCGAGGCTCCACGGCCGCCGCCTCGCCCGCGCGTCCCTGATCGGCTTCGCGGTCGTCCTCGTCGTCCTCCCGATCACCCACTTCGCATGAGCCGTAGGCTTGACGGAGGCTCACAGAGAGCGGAGGTGCCGGCCTTGCCGGCGCCGGAGCGGGAATTTCGCCTGGACCTCGTCGGCATCTCGCACCACCGCACGCCCGTCGAGGTGCGCGAGCGCGTCGCCTTCGACCTGGAGGGCGCCGCCGCGCTGGCGCGGGAGCTGGCCGGGTCGGACGGGGAGGCGGTCGTGCTCTCGACCTGCAACCGCACCGAGGTCTACGCCGTCGGCGCCGACGCGGAGCGCCCGTTCCGCGAGGCCGGCGTCGAGAGCGTCGTCTACCGCCTCCACGACGAGGCAGCGGCGCTCCACCTCTTCCGCGTCGCCGGCGGGCTGGACTCGATGGTGCTCGGGGAGGGCGAGATCCTCGGCCAGGTGCGCCAGGCCTTCGAGGCCGGCGCCCCCGGGCCGTTGCTCGACCGCCTCTTCCGGCAGGCGCTCCACGCGGGCAAGAAGGTGCGCACGCAGACGGCGATCGCGGAGAGCCCGGCGTCGGTCTCGGCCGCGGCCGCCGCGCTGGCGCAGCAGGTCTTCGGCGACCTGACGGGCCGGCGGATCGTCCTCGTCGGCGCGGGCAAGGTGAGTGAGCAGGCGGCACGGAACCTGACCAGCCGCGGTGCGGAGATCGCCGCAGTCGCCGGTCGCGACCTCACCGCCGATCCCGAGCAGCTGGCCGAGGAGATCGCCGGCGCGGACGTCGTCGTCTCCTCGACGAGCTCGCCGGGGTTCATTCTCACCCCGCGGCACGTCCGCGGTCGGAGGGGCCGCCCGCTCTTCCTGATCGACCTCGCGGTCCCCCGCGACCTCGACCCGGCGATCCACGAGCTCGAGGACTGCTACCTCTACGACATCGACGACCTCCAGGCCGTCGTCGCCGAGAGCCTCGCCGGGAGGCGGCGGGAGGCCGAGCGGGGCGAGGGGCTGGTCGCCGCCGAGGCCGAGCGCTTCCGCGCGTGGCAGGCGTCGCTCGACGTCGTCCCCGCGATCGCGTCGCTCCGCGCCCGGGCCGAGGAGATCCGCGCCGCCGAGCTGGAGAAGCTCGCCCGCCGGCTCTCGGACGACGAGCGGGCGGCCGTCGAGTCCGCCACCGCGCAGATCGTCAACAAGCTCCTGCACCTGCCGATCGTCCGCATGAAGGAGGCGGCCGTGACAGCCGACGGCGTGATCTATGCTCAGACCGTGAGGCACCTCTTCGGTCTCTCGGAGGAGGACAGGTGACCGGCAGGCTGACCGGGCGCCCGCTGCCCGTCCAGGCCCCGACCGCCTTCGTTCGCGTCCGGCCTCGCGGCCGCGGCAGTTGCGGGCGGACGCAGGTCGGACATCCGGGGTGCCGTGCTCGTTCGCGTCGGCTCGCGCGGCAGTAGGCTCGCCCTCACCCAGGCGGAGCAGGCCGTCTCGCGCCTGCGCGCCCCCGGCGTCGAGCTGGCGCTCGTCCCGATGACGACGGCGGGCGACCGGGACCGGACGAAGCCGTTCGGCGAGATCGGCGCGCGCGGCGTCTTCGTGAAGGAGATCGAGGAGGCGCTGCTGGACGGCCGGATCGACGTGGCCGTGCACTCGGCCAAGGACATGACCTCCTCCGACACAGAGGGCCTGAGCGTCGGCGCTTATCTGCCGCGCGAGGATCCGAGGGACGCGCTCGTCGGCGCCGGCGAGATCCGCCCCGGGATGCGGATCGGCACGGCCTCGGTGCGGCGGCGGGCGCAGCTGCTCGCGCTCGAGCCGTCGCTGTCGATCGAGCCGCTGCGCGGGAACGTCGACACGCGCCTGCGTAAGCTCCGCGAGCGGGGGCTCGACGCGATCGTCCTGGCCGCCTGCGGGCTCGACCGGCTGGGGCTGGCGGGCGAGATCGGACGGCGCTTCGAGCCGGAGGAGATGCTCCCCGAGGCAGGGCAGGGTGCGCTCGCGCTCCAGGTGCGCGCGGGCGACGAGCACCTGGTGGCGGCGGCGGACGACGCGGAGACGCGCCGCCGGGTCGAGGCGGAGCGGGCCTGCGTCGCGCTCATCGGCGGGGGCTGCCTGGCGCCGGTGGCCGCGCACCACGACGGCGTGAGGCTGACCGCGCTCGTCGCGGACGAGGACGGCGGCTGGGTGGAGCGCCGCAGCGGCGACGATCCCGAGCGGGTGGCCGCCGAGCTGCTCGCGTTCGTCCGGGCGTGAGGATCTGGCTCACCGGCACGGCGCCCCCCC
>JBBDQR010000129.1:0-3741 GCA_040905885.1 Gaiellaceae bacterium
TGGAGGGCCGTGCAGAGGCGTATCCCGTTTCACACGCGGGAGGTCGCTGGTTCGATCCCAGCCGCGCCCACTTTAGAACCGCTGGAAACGACGGTCCTCCCGTCGGGAGCGTGATTCCCTGTTCGGCGTGGGGAGCCCGAGAAGGGGAATCGAGTCGATTGCTCCGAGCCCGGCACAGGCGTAGAGTCGGCGTGTCCGGTACACGAGAAGGAGGAGCGATGTCGGCTGCCAACAAGGAGATCGTTCGCCGTGCGCTCGAGGAGCCGTGGACCAACCTCGATGTGCTCGACGAGCTCGTCAGCGACGACTACATCGGGTATGACCCCGTCCTCCCAGAGCCCATTCGTGGGGTGCAGGGGGCCAAGGACAACGTCAACGAGTACCGCGCGGCCTTCGAGGGTGCGCAAATCACCGTGAAGGAGCAGATCGCGGAAGGCGACCTGGTCGCGTCGCGCTGGGAGGGCCGTGGTAAGCACACCGGCGAGCTGATGGGCATCGGGCCCACCGGCACGGAAGCCGTGGTGTCGGGGCTGACGCTCTCTCGTGTGGCGAACGGAAAGATCGTCGAAGAGTGGACGAACTGGGACACGCTGGGCATGCTGCAGCAGATTGGCGGCATTCCCGCAGCGGCGACGACGCCGACGTCCTAACGCGATCTACGGCAGGTCGGAGGGCAGCGGGTGGCTGCCCTCCGCTTTAGGGGGATGCGCCACCAGCGGGGCGCGTCCGATCTTATGGGCGATGGGGATCCCGTTCCCCCGACCCCGGCACATGCCATGCTCCGAATGTGGTGCGGCCGTCGAGCGGTCGGAGCGGGACGCGCACGTGTGTGACGCAGAGCGCCTCCTCGACCACCGCGTGTTCCAGCTTCGCGACGAGCTCGCAGCGTTCGAGCGAGAGCTGGCGGAATACCTCGACTCGCCCCGAGGCCGCTTCGAGCTCTGGTGCGCTGAACAGGATCGGAGGGACCGACCCGGCCCGGCGTAACCCTCCCGCGATTGTCCGACCGGGAAATACGAATCCCTCTCCGAGTGGTAGGTTGCCGAGCCGTGGTCGTCGCCCTCTCGACAGCCCGCGAGCTGGGGCTCGCCGCCGTCGCCGGAGCGTTCATCCTCTTCGCGCTCGTCGCCGCGTTCGTGCTCCCCGCGCGCGACCACAACTTCCCCGGCCGCCGGCTGCCGCTCTTCCTGGCGGTCACGGTGCTCTTCTTCGTGGCGATGATGGCGGCGGTCGTCGTGCTTGCGCGCGAGTCGGAGGAGGAGGAAGGCGCTCACGAGGCAGGGCCGCCCGCGGCCGAGACCCAGCCGGGAGTCGAGGGGGATCCCGCAGCCGGAGAGAACGTCTTCGCCTCACAGGCGTGTGGTAGCTGCCACACGCTCCAGGCCGCCGGCTCGAGCGGGACGATCGGCCCGAACCTCGACGACCTCGCGCCCGGCTACGACGCGATCGTCAGGCAGGTGACGAACGGCGGCGGAGGAATGCCCGCCTTCGGAGACCAGCTCTCGGAGGAGCAGATCCAGGACGTGGCTGCCTTCGTCTTCCAGTCGACGCGCTAGGGAAAGAGCGCGGCCAAGTCGTCCCGCTCGGCAGGCGTGAGCGCGAGCTCCAGTGCGGCCCGCACCGGGTCGAGGTGCTCGGGCCGCCGCGGGCCGGCGATCACCGAGGTGACGCGGTCGTCGGCCAGGAGCCAGGCCAGCGCCAGTGCCGCCGTGTCGACGCCGCGCTCGCGGGCCGCGGCGGCGAAGGCGTCGAGGGCGTCGAACATGCGGTCGGTGCGGAAGCGCTCGTATGGCTTGGGCCGGAGCGTCATCCGCGAGCCCGGCGGCGGCTCTTCGCCCCGCCGGTACTTCCCGGTCAGCCACCCCCCGGCCAGCGGCCCGAACGGCGTGAAGCCCAGTCCTTCGCTCGCGCAGAGGTCGAGGACGGCCTCGTCCCGCTCGAGGAGCGAGTATGAGTTCTGCACCCATTCGAAGCGCGCGGGGCCGGTCGCCAGCGCCCGTTCGAGGTACGGAACGTCCACGTTCGAGGCGCCGACGGCCCCGACGAGCCCCGCCTCCATGAGCTCGTGAAGGCAGGCGAGCGTGTCCTCGCCCGGCGTGTCGGGGTCGGGCTCGTGGATCAGGTAGAGCGCGACTCGGTCGACACCGAGCCGTTCGAGCGACCCGGCGAGCTCTCGCCGCACCCGCTCGGGGGCGAGGCCCTTGTCGCCCGGGTCGCCGCGGACGGAGTGGAAGACCTTCGTGGCGACTACCGGCTCACGGCCGCGCTCCGCCATCCACTCGCCGATCCAGCGCTCGCTCCGGCCTCCGCCGTACGACGCCGCCGTGTCGAAGAGGCGGATGCCGAGCTCCCAGGCGGCGTCCATGACGGCGAACGCCTCCTCGCGGCTCTCGCCCTGGCCGAAGAAGGCGGGCGCGGAGCCGACGCCGCCGAAGTTGCCGCACCCGAGGGCGACGCGCGTGACTTCGATCCCGGTGCGGCCCAGCCGGCGCTGCTCCACGCCCCGACCTTACCCAGCGGAGAGGGCGGGATTTGAACCCGCGACCCGCCTTTCAGCGGGTACGCGATTTCCAGTCGCGCTCCTTAGGCCGCTCGGACACCTCTCCGTGCACGAGGCAGCGTAGCCGGTCGCCTACCCGCCCGAAGCCAGCGCCTCGTTCAGCGCGGCGAGCGTCGCCGGCCCGGCGATCCCGTCCGCCTCCAGCCCAGAGTCGGCCTGGAACTGCTTCAAGGCCTCCTCCGTGCCCGCGCCGAAGACGCCGTCCGGCGTGCCGACGTCGTAGCCGAGCGCGGCGAGGGCCTGCTGCATGAGCTCGACGCTGTCGCCCTCGTCACCGGACTGGAGCGTCGTGTCCTCGGGGACGGTGATCCCCGGATTCGTGGGACCGGTCGTCGTGGTCTCCCCGGGGCCCGTTCCGGCCGTGCCCGTCGGCGCGGTCGTGCCCGGCGCCGTCGGTGCGGTCTCGTCGTCGTCTCCGCCGAGTACACGCGCGATGCCCACCCCGGCGAGGACCAGCGCGATCGCGACCGCGATCACGGCGATCAGCGGGCGGCGGTCTCCGGGAGGCCCGTAGTGCTCGGCCTCGTCCTCGAGCCACGTCTCCGCGTCGGGATCGCGAAACGAGCCCGCGGGCTCCTTCCCAGGCTCCTCGAACCAGTCCTCCGCGAACTGGTCCCGATCGTCACCGCCCGTCGACACGGCGCAAACCTACCGGCTCGCGCGGATGATCGAGCGGGCGGCTACTTGTCCTGGCCCTTCTCCTTGTCCTTCTCTTTGTCTTGGCCCCTGGCCGCGTCGTCCGGCCGTCCGTGCGGCTCGTGCGCGTTGCCCGCGTTCTCGGGCGCTTTCTCGACGGGCGGGCCGCGCTGGGGACCCTTTTCGGCCGGCGGGCCGGGCTCGGCCGGCTTGTTCTCCTTGCCGTGCTCGGCCGGCTGCCCCTTGTCCTCCGGCGGGGCGGCCTCGGCGGGCCGATCCTTCGCCGGGGTCTCGGACTGGAGCTTTCGCGCGGGCGGCGCGGGCTGCGCGGTCTTGGGCTCAGGCGGCTGGACGTCCGCCGGCGCGACCGCAGGCTCCTCGACCGCAGGGGCTGCGGCCACGACTGCGACCTGCTCCACGGCTGCCACGGGCTCCGGCCCCACTGCCACGGGGACGACCGTGCGCGGCGTGCTCGCCGGCGGCGCCTTCGGCTGCCGCTTCGGCTTCGCGGGGGCGGCCGCGCGCTCCGAGCGGCGAGGCGCGAC
>JBBDQR010000130.1:0-22349 GCA_040905885.1 Gaiellaceae bacterium
TCGCTTGGTGCTCGCGACCCAGAAGCTCGGCAACATTCACTGAAGGGGCACTAGAGACCCGAAGGGCCGGGGAGCACAAGCTCGAACCGGCTGCCCTTGCCGGGCGTGCTCTCCAGGTCGATCCGCCCGCCCAGCGCCGACGCGAGCTCGCGGGCGATCGCGAGCCCCAGCCCGGTGCCGCGCCCGTCCAGCGACCAGAAGGCGCGGAAGATCCGCTCCTGCTCGTGCGGGGCGATGCCCGGGCCGTTGTCCTCGACGGCGATCCGGACGGCGCCGTTCGACGCGGCGAGCTCGACCGCGATACGGCCGCCGTCGGGCGTCCAGCGGAAGGCGTTCGAGAGCAGGTTGGAGATGATCTGGAGGACGCGGTCGCCGTCGGAGGTAATCACCGGCTCGGCCCGCACGATCTGCTCGTAGGCGATCGCGCGCCGCTTGGCCTCGGTGTCGAAGGCCGCGTAGGCGCGGTCGACGAGCCGGCGAAGGTCGACCTCCTCCCGCAGCACGGTGAAGCGGTGCGCGTCGAGCTTCGCGAGGTCGAGGACGTCGCCCACGAGCCGCTCCAGCCTCCCCGTCTCGGCGGCGATGACGTCGAGCGAGTCGGCCCGGGCGCCCGGGTCCTCGACCACGCCCTCGCGCAGCGCCTCCACGTGGCCGCGGATCGCGGTCAGCGGCGTCCTCAGCTCGTGCGAGACGCTCATCAGGAAGCTCCGCTCGAGCTCCTCGGTCTCGCGCAGGCGGTCGGCCATGTCGCTGAAGCGCTCGGAGAGGTGCGCGACCTCGTCGCCGCCGTGCGCCGGCGGGAGGTCGATCTGGTAGCGGCCCTCGGCGACCTCGTCCGCCGCCCGCGAGAGCGCCAGGATCGGCCCCGTGAGCCGGCGCGAGAAGTACCAGCCGAGCGCGCCGGTGACGATGATCCCGCCGAGGAACGCGAGCGCGAGCCGCTGGAAGAGCGAGAACCAGCGGGCGCGGATCTCCGTCTTCGGCTTGGCGACGACGAGCGCCCCGAAGATGCTGCCCTCAACGTCGATCGGATGGGCGACGGCGAGGAAGCGGCGGTCCTCGCCGGGCGGCTCGAACTCGAGCGTGACGAGCCCGCCCCGCTGGAGCGTGGCCTTGTCGATCAGGTCCGAGCTCAGCTTGGGCAGCTGGGCGATCTGCTCGTCCTGCGCCGGATCCCCGAAGAAGATGTCGAGCCCCGGCGCGATCGGGGCGAAGAAGAGCCGGTCGCCGGTCGCGTCCTCGATGTCCTGCTGCGAGAGCGGGATCTCGCCGACGCGCCGCGAGTAGAGCTGCGCGAGCCCCCGCGCCTCGCGCGTGAGCTCGTCGAGGGTCTGCTGCTCGACGTGCTCCTGGAACAGCCGGACGGCGATCAGGCTCGCGACGAGCCCCGACAGGGCGACGCCGACCAGGAAGATCGCGGGCAGCCGGAACCTGAGCGACCGGAACATGCCCGTTGCCACCCTACGCGCCCACCGACTCCTTGCTGGGCGAGACCTTGTAGCCGACCCCCCACACCGTCACGATCGGCGACGCCTCCCCTAGCTTGCGTCGCAGCTGCCGGACGTGGACGTCGACGGTGCGCGTGTCCCCGGCGAACGTGTAGCCCCAGACGCGCTCGAGCAGCTGGTCGCGCGTGAGCACCAGCCCCTTGTGGTCGAGCAGCTCCCAGAGCAGGTCGAACTCCTTCGGAGCGAGCTGGACCTCTGTCTCGCCGACCTTGACCTCGCGCCGGCCGGCGTCGATGACCAGCGAGCCGTGCCGCATCACCTTCTCCTCGCGCTCCCTCCGCTCGGGGGCGGAGCGCCGCAGGATCGCCTTCACCCGGGCGACGAGCTCGCGCGGGTTGAACGGCTTCGTCATGTAGTCGTCCGCGCCGACCTCGAGCCCGATGATCTTGTCCACGTCCTCGTCGCGGGCCGTGAGCATCAGGATCGGCACGTCCCAGCGCTGCCGCAGCCGGCGCGCCAGGTCGATCCCGTCCACGTCGGGGAGCATCAGGTCGAGCAGGATCAGCGAGACCGGCCCGGCCTGGAGCTGCTGGATCGCCTCGGCGCCCGTGGCGGCCGATCTCACCTCATAGCCCGAGTTCTTGAGGTAGAGCGAGATGAAGGACGAGATCGACGCCTCGTCCTCGACCACCAGGACGGTCTGGGAGCCGCCTGCGGACACAGTTACGGAAGCGTAGCGCCCAGGGTGAACGCCAGGCCGGCGTCCGGCAGGGACCGGAAGAAGCGGTCGCCGTTCAGCGAGAAGACGCCGTCGCGGTCCCCGGCGCCCCTGATGAAGCCGGAGCCCTGCCCGACGGCCGACAGCGAGAACCCGCTGCCGCTCCGGATCCCCAGCGTCTCCTGCGGGCCGAGCACCAGGCGGAAGCGGATCGCCTGGGGCGTGCGCGGGAAGACGGCAAAGACGCAGGTCGTGGTCCCGTCCCTCAGCGAGCGGCTTCTCGTCCGGTCGGCGCCCCAGACGGCCCAGTCCTCGCAGTCGTCGACGGACGGCGAGACGAGCTCGAGCCTCCCGGCGTCGAGGCGGCCGATCACGGCGCCCGTGATGTCGAGCCGCAGGAACCCTTCGCCGTTGCGCACCGCGAGCGTCCCGTCGCCGGGCGCGCGCCGAAGCGCCAAGGCCGCAGTGGGGGCCGCGAGGCAGACGAGCAGGATGACGAGGAGCAACCGGCGCATCGCAGGTCGAAGTATCCCCCTCCGCAGTGTGCCCCAGTTCAGAGGAATGTAAAGGAAGTGTTGCGGATGGGAGCCTGTGTAGAGTCGGTCGGCCGTGGAACTCGTGGCCGTCGCGATCTTCGTCGGCGCCCTCGCGGTCGTCGCCCTCGAATGGACTCACCGGACGAAGGTGGCGCTCGTCGGCGCGGGTTTGATGGTGCTGATCGGCGTGCTCGACCAGGAGCACGCGATCGATGCGATCGACTGGGGCACCCTCGGGCTGCTCGTCGGGATGATGGTGATCGTCGGCCTGACCGAGCGGACCGGGGTCTTCACCTACATGGCGCTCCGCGTCGCGCAGCTCTCGCGGGGCAGCCCGTTCAGGCTGGTCTTCCTGCTCGCGGTCGTGACCGGCGTCCTCTCGGCGTTCCTGGACAACCTGACCACGATCTTGCTGATCGTCCCGATCACGCTGCTGCTCGCGGACCTGCTGCGCGTCTCGCCGATCCCGCTCGTCCTCGTCGAGGTGCTCGCCTCCAACATCGGCGGCACGGCGACGCTGATCGGCGACCCGCCGAACATCATGATCGGGACCCGGATCAAGGAGCTCTCGTTCCTCGACTTCATCGTCAACCTCGCTCCCGTCTCGTTCGTCACGCTCACGATCGTGACGGTGGTGCTCTACCTCGTCTTCCGCCGGCAGCTCGTGATCGAGCCGGAGCGGCAGGCGGAGGTGGCGAAGCTGGATCCGGCCCGCGACATGCGCGAGAGCCGCTACGTCAAGCGCACGCTCGCCGTCCTCGTCGGGACGATCGTCTTCTTCTTCCTGCACGCGACGGTCGGCGTCGAGCCCGCGGTCGTCGCGCTCACGGGCGCCACGGTGCTCCTGCTCGTCGCGGGCGACGACGTCGAGCGCGCGCTCGAGAGCGTCGAGTGGTCGACGATCTTCTTCTTCCTCGGGCTCTTCGTCATGGTCGGAGGCCTCGAGCACCGCGGCGTGATCACCGACGTCGCCTCCTGGCTGGCGGACGTGACCGGCGACTCGGAGGTGACGAGGGGGCTCGCCATCCTCTGGGGCTCGGCCGCGGGCTCGGCGATGGTCGACAACATCCCCTTCACGGCCGCGATGATCCCGGTGGTGCAGGAGCTCCAGGCGGGAGAGGAGTTCAACGACGGGCTCTGGTGGTCGCTCGCGCTCGGGGCCTGCTTCGGCGGGAACGCGACCGCGATCGCCGCGGCCGCGAACGTGGCCGCCACCGGCGTGCTCGATCGCGCGGGCAACCCGATCTCGTTCGCCCGCTTCGCCGCGGTCGGCGTCCCCGTAACCTTTCTCTCGCTGCTGATCGCGACCGTCTACCTGGTGGCCTTCCAGCTTTGATGGCTGACCGGGGAGCCCATCGCGGCGTCTGGCGGCTGCAAGCCGGCGCGCTGCGGCGTCCTCAGTCGCACCCATACCGTTCAGGTATGGGTGCTCCCTGCGTCCTTGCATCGCTTGGCTCTCGCTCGCCAGCCATCCACGTGGGCTCCCGGTCAGCCATCTGATGCCGTCGCTCCGGTCAGCGGCGATCCCCGGCGCGTCCGTGCCCGAATGGGCGACCTTCCTCGAGGCCGCGCGCACCCTCGCGGCCCACGAGCTGGCGGCGATCGCGGTCCTCGACGAGGCCGACCGCGTCGCGGGGCTGTTCACGCAGGACGACATGCTCGCCGGTCTCTTCCCCGGGTACCTCCCCGAGCTCCGGCACACCGCCTTCCTCCAGGAGGACCTCGACGCTCTCGCCGCCCGGGCCGAGACCGCCGGTGGCCAGCCGGTGTCGAAGCACATGCGCAAGCCCCTGACCGTCGAGGTCGACGCGAGCGCGGCGCACGTAGCCGAGCGCTTCCTCCACTGCGAGTGGGGAGCGCTCGCCGTCGTGGAGCGCGATCGCTTCGTCGGCATGCTCGACCAGGGCGAGTTCTGCCGCACGATCCTCGCGCGGCTCGCCGAGTGACGTGATCTTCGCCGCGACGGACGTCGCCGGAGTTCTCACGGACCTCTTCGTCGTGCTGCTTGCGACGAAGATCGGCGACGAGATCTTCCGCCGCCTCGGCCAGCCGGCGATCGTCGGGGAGATCCTCGCCGGCGTGCTCGTGGGGCCCTCGGTGCTCGGGCTCGTGAAGCCTGGGGAAGCACTCGAGGTCTTCGCCGAGCTCGGCGTCGTCTTCCTCCTTTTCTGGGTCGGCCTGGAGACCCGAATCACCCAGCTGGCGGCCGTCGGCAGGCCGGCCGCGCTCGTCGGCCTCCTGGGCGTGCTCATCCCCTTCGGGGGCGGCTACGGCCTGGGGCTCGCGCTCGACGAGGGGACGGCGACGAGCGTGTTCCTCGCCGCCGCGCTGGTGGCGACGAGCGTCGGGATCACGTCGGCCGTCCTCGTCGACCTGGACGTGCTCGGCACGCGGGCCGCGCGGACGATCCTCGGCGCCGCCGTCGTCGACGACATCCTCGCGATGATCCTGCTGGCGGTCGCGGCCGGGCTCGCCTCGGGCGGCGGGATCGACGCAGGGTCGGTCCTGCTGGTCGTCGGGCTCGCGCTCGCCTTCGTCGCCTTCTTCGCGCTCGGAGGCACGGCGCTCATGCGCCGCCGGCCGCAGATCCTGCAGGCGCCGCGGTTCTCGGAGTCGCCGCTCCTCCCGGCCGTGATCCTCTGCCTCGGGCTGGCCGCGCTGGCGGCCGAGATCGGGCTCGCGGCGATCATCGGCGCCTTCCTCGCCGGGATGATGGTCGCGGAGACGAAGGAGCAGCACCCGATCGAGGAGGAGGTGGCCCCGCTCTACGCCTTCTTCCCGCCGTTCTTCTTCGGCTTCATCGGGATCGAGCTCGAGCTCGGCGCCCTCGCCGACCCGGGCGCTCTCGCCCTGCTTGCCGGGGTCACCGGGCTCGCGATCGTGACGAAGCTCGCGGGCGCCTGGGTCGGCGCCCTGAGCCTCGGCCGGGGCCCGGCGACCTTCGTCGCCGTGGGCATGGTGCCGCGCGGCGAGGTCGGGATCATCGTCGCGGGCATCGGCCGCGTGGCGAACGTGATCGACGACGAGCTGTTCGCGGTCATCGTGGGGATGTCGGTGGCGACGACGCTCCTGGTTCCTCCTGTGCTGCGCCTGCTCGCGCCACGTGCCGCCGCCAGCGGAGAGTCCGCAGCATGAAGAGGATCGCCAGGGCGCCCGCGGCGACGTTGACGGCGATGATCGTCAGCTTCATGCCGACGCTGAAGCTGAGCACGTCGACGGCCGGCGCGATCCCCGCGAACACGTAGGCGAGCAGCGCCTGCTCCGTGCCGATCCCGGCCGGGGTCAACGGCAGCACCGTCGACAGGCTCTGCGTCACCTGGACGAGCAGCGCGTTGTGGAGCGAGGCCGGCACGCCGAACGCGATCAGGAGCGCGTAGATCGTCGCCAGCCGCAGGCCCCAGTCGAGCGCCTGCCACGGCACGACCTGCCGCAGGTAGCGCCTCGGCTCCCGGACGATGGCGAACCCGCTCGCGACCCGGCCGCGGAAGGCCCTGATGTGCGTCGAGGCCCAGACCCCGGCGGCGAAGCCCGCGACGAGCGCCACGGCGGCGACCCCTAGCGCCGCGCGCGGGTACTGGAAGAGCCAGAGCCAGTCCACCTGCGGCAGGAAGGGAATCACGTTCAGCCCGGGCAGCACGCCGAGGGACAGCGCCCAGGCGAGCAGGGCCGACGCGACGACGAGGTCGAACATCGTCTCGACGGCGAGCGTCGCCGCCAGCGTCGGGTACGCGGAGCCCGGGATCCCCCGCTTGACCAGGTAGAGCTTGAGCAGGTCGCCCCCGCGAGCCGGGAGGATCGCGTTCACACCGACGCCCGCAACGTAGGCCCCGAGCACGGTCCGCCAGCGGACGTTTGCCTCGGGATGGGCCGCAGCGAGGATGTTCCGCCAGGCGCGCGTGCGGACGGCCATCTTCAGGAGGTGGGCCAGGACGGCCAGTGCCACGAACCGCCAGTGGATCGCGGCGAGGTGGTCGAAGAGCGTCTCGGCTGCGCGGACGACGTGCTGCACGGACTCAATTCTTCCGGCACGCCGGTCGGGCCGTCAGAATCGGCGCATGGGGTGTGGTCGCGGCCGTGAGTTCGTTCCGTTCTGGCCGCTTTCCGGGGCCCCCGGAAAGTGCGAAGCACTTTCTGGGGAAGGGGCGAGGGAGCAAGCAGGCCAAGGACGCAGGGAGGCCGCGTACGAGACGTACGCGGCCGACTGAGGACGCCGGCATGCGCCGCTCCGCAGCCGGCCAGGACGACAACCGTACTCGCGGCCGCGACCACATGGGCCGGCGCGACTTCCTGCGCGCCGCGCTCACGGCGCTCTTCGCTCCCGCGGCCGCCGCCGCGCGGGCCGCGCCTGCGCCCACGCCCGTCCTCCACGACCTGCGCGTGTCGAACGGCGCCGCTCCGTACGCGGGCGACCGGCGGCTGCTGGCGACCGTCACGCCCAGGCGCGGCGGGCGCGCACTCGTCGGCTTCCGCCTCGACCGGGCCGCAGCCGTGGCCATGGAGGCTGTGCGCACCGACACGATCCGCGCCGGCCGGCCCCGCGGCTCGGTGCTCTGGCGGACCGAGCGGATCCTCCCGGCCGGCCGGCACGAGCTCGCGTGGAAGCCGGTCGGGGACGTCCAGCCGCGCACGTACGTCTTGCACCTGACGGTCACCGACCGCCGCACGGGCCGGCGGCGGGTCTACGGCAACCACGGGCCGCGCGGGCGAGTCACCGGACCGGTCGTCCGCGTCCAGGGAGTCGGCGTGGCGCTGACGAAGCCGAGCTACGCACCGGGCGAGCCCGCCGACCTCCTGATCGCCTGTGACGCGCGCAGGCTCCGCGTCCAGGTCTTCCACTACGGCGGGACGGCCGGCCCGGTCGAGCCCGACCTGGCCACGAACGGCATGCCCGTGACGCCGGCCGTCGCGGTGGACTGGCGCCGGGCCGGCGGGCCGGGGCGCCTTCGCCTCTTCCGGGCGGGCGCCTGGGCGAGCGGCCTCTACTTCGTCCGCATCGCCACGGGCGACGGCCGCGTCGGCTACGCGCCCTTCATCCTCCGCCCGTCACGGCTGGGCACGAGCCGCGTCGCCGTCGTGCTCTCGACCAACACCTGGCAGGCCTACAACTTCCACGACGCGGACGGCGACGGCTGGGGTGACAGCTGGTATGTCAGCGAGGCGAGCCGCAGCATCGACCTGCGGCGGCCCTACCTTGACTTCGGCGTGCCGTTCCGGTTCAAGGACTGGGATCTCGCGTTCGTCGCGTGGCTCAACCGGACCGGCAAGACGGCGGACTTCCTCTCGGACGACGACCTCGAGGCGGCTGGCACGGGCGACGCGCTGAGGCGCGCGTACGACCTCGTCGTCTTCCCGGGGCACGAGGAGTACGTGACGGCACGGACCTACGACGTCGTCCGCCGCTACCGCGACCTCGGCGGCAACCTGATGTTCCTCGCCGCGAACAACTTCTTCTGGCGCGTCCGCCGCGACGGGCCGCGGCTGGTGAAGGAGCGGCTCTGGCGGGAGGTCGGGCGCCCGGAGGCGGAGCTCGTGGGCGCCCAGTACATCGGCTCCGACCAGGGGCAGCGGCAGGGCGCCTACGTCGTCACCGAGGCGCCGCCGTGGCTGTTCGCCGGCACCGGGCTCGCCGAGGGCTCGACCTTCGGCCGCTACGGGATCGAGATCGACGCTCGAGCCCCCTCGTCCCCCGCGGGCACGCGTGTGCTGGCGCGGATCCCGGACCTGATGGGGCCCGGACGCTCGGCGGAGATGACGTACTACGAGACCCCCGCGGGCGCCCGCGTGCTCGCTGCGGGCGCGATCAACTTTGTCGCGTCGATGACGGACCCGCGCGTCGAGCGCCTCGTCGACAACGCGTGGCGGGAGCTCAGCTCAAGCTGAGCGTCATCTGCACGGGGACGACGTCCGGCGTGAAGCCGCAGGCCACGTAGAAGGCCTCGGCCTCCGGCGTCGCCAGCACCCAGGCCGTGCGGACGCCGTGCGCCTCCATCCACTCGCGCATCGCGCCGACGAGCAGCCGGCCGACTCCCCGCCGGCGGAAGGCCTCGCGCACGCCGATCTCGTAGAGCATCAGCTGCGTCGCGTCGCCGGCGCGCCGCCGCTGGACGTACGCGAGCAGGAAGCCGACCACGCGGCCGTCCTCCTCGGCGACCCAGTGCAGGACGCCCGGGTCGGCCAGGTAGGCGGCTGGCTCGGGGGTCGGCTCGCGCGGCACGCTTCCTCCGGGCACGTCGAAGTCCGGGTCCTCGGCGGCGAGCAGGGCCAGGACGGCCTCGTCCCCGGGGCCGAGCAGGCGGATATGGACGGCCACTAGAGGCTTGATGTGAAAGTCGGGCGGGTTCGCAGGGACCCGCCTGGCTAGGACGAAGGGCTTCCAGACAGTGTCCCCTCGAGATGGGAGCTCGAGATGACGGATCTGGAAGCCCTTGTGGTTGCAGCGTACGTCTTCGCCGACGAGTTCTCGGTCCCTTTGCGGCCCGGCCGGCCGGCGTTGGTGTCGGACGCGGAGCTGGTCGCGCTCGCCGTCTGCCAGGCGGCGATGGGGATCAGCTCCGACCGGCAGTTCCTCGGCTTGGTCGGCTACCGGCTGCCGGGCTGGTTCCCGCACCTGCCCGACCAGTCGCAGTACAACCGCAGGCTGCGGGCGCTGGTCGAGCTGATCGCGCAGGTGCAGCAGCGGCTCGCGCGCTGGCTGGACGCCGGCGGTGTCAGGCTCAGCGACGGCACCCTGATCGGCGTCGCCAACTACCCCGGCTGTGCCGCGCGGAGCGAGTTCGTCGGCTTCGCCCGCTACGGCTACGCGAAGTCGCAGCACCGCTTCGTCTGGGGCGTCAGGCTCGTCTTGCTCACCGACGCCCGCGGGCTGCCGCTCGGCTACACGCTCGTACCGGCGAACGAGAAGGAGTACGAGCCGCTCGCCGACCTGCTCACCGGCACGCCGAGCGAGCTCGTCCTCGCCGACAAAGGCTTCTGGGGCCGCGGCTACCGGACACGGCTGGCCGCCGACAACGTCGCGCTGCTCACCCCCGCGAAACAGCGGACAGCGGCAAACGAGGCCGGCGAGCGTCGCCTGGCCGCCACACGACTCGCGATCGAGAGCGTCTTCGCCAACCTCAAAGGCCAGATGCGGCTCGAACAACACCTCGCCAAGACACCCGCCGGACTCGCGCTCCGGATCGCACAGCGCCTGCTCGCGCTCACCCTCGGGATCCTGCTCAACACCCTCGCCGGCCGCCCCGCACGCGCCCTCGCCGCCTACGACGGCCGCTAAATCACATCAAGCCTCTAGTCGCGGTTGTAGGTGTAGAACCCCTCGCCGCTCTTCTGGCCGAGCTTGCCC
The DNA here is from genome assembly GCA_040905885.1 of Gaiellaceae bacterium. GTDB lineage: Bacteria > Actinomycetota > Thermoleophilia > Gaiellales > Gaiellaceae > JACVRU01. Next base: position 10,042 of record JBBDQR010000130.1, read on the forward strand.
GCCTGGGCCATGCGCACCAGCCGCGGCGGCGGCGCCATCGGCGGCTCGCGCAGCTTCTCGTACAGCGCCTCGGAGGCGTGGACGTGGATGTCGATGCCGACGAGATCGACGAGGGTCGCCGGTCCCATCGGCCAGCCGGCGCCGTACCGCAGCGCCTTGTCGAGGTCATCGACGGACACGCCGGCCTCGTCGAGCACGCGCACGCAGTCGTTGAGCAGCGGGATGAGGATCCGGTTGACGACGAAGCCCGGCGTGTCGTTGCAGCGGATCGGCTCCTTGCCGAGCCGGCCGGCGAAGTCGTACGCCGCCTCGAACACGTCCTCGGCCGTCCGCTCGGCGCGGACGATCTCGACGAGCCTCATCAGCGGCGCCGGGTTGAAGAAGTGCATGCCCACGACGCGCTCGGGACGCTCGAGCACCGAGGCGATCTCCGTCACCGACAGCGCCGACGTGTTCGACGCGAGGATCGCGTCGTCCGCGACCGCTCGCTCGAGCTCCCGGAAGACGTCGTGCTTCACGCCGAGCTCCTCGAAGGCGGCCTCGATCACGAGATCGCAGCCCGCGAGGTCGGCGAGGTCGGTCGTCACAGAGAGGCGGGCGAGGGCGCCGTCCCTGGCCTGGGCCTCGAGCTGCCCTTTCTCGACCTTGCGGCCGAGGAAGTGCTCGATCCGCCCGCGCGCCTTCTCGCCGAGCCCGGCCTCGACCTCGCGCCCGACGGTGTCGAAGCCGGCCTCGACGCTGACCTGCGCGATGCCGGCACCCATCGTGCCGAGCCCGACCACTCCGACCTTCCGGATCTCATGTGCCATGGAGAGCGATCCTAAAGCTACTGGGGCCGGCGCTGGAGCTCGCGGCCGAGAAGCCGGGCGACGGCCACGACCCAGGCGAGGACCGCGGCTCCCGAGGCACGGACGACGGCGCGAGCCCGCCGGAGCTTCGGCGGGCGCGAGCGCTTCTCCTCACGGGCCGGGCGCTGTGCGCCGTCGAGGACGAACGTGTCGCGGGCGGGGACGACCGCCTGGATCTGCTCCGCCGGAAGCTCCTCCATCCCGCGCGACTTCTGGACGACGAGGCTCATCACGCGCTGCCGGTCGGGGTCGACGACGACGTCGACGACCTGGCCGACCACGCGTCCGCGCCGGTTCTCGACCGCGAAGCCAACGCCGTGGGCGAGCCAGTACTCGCGAACGGGATCGCCCTTCTCGAAGCGGACGTCGACCGTAGTGCGCATGCGCCCTGCTGGGCGGCTGCCCGCTCCGGCCGGAAGGAAAACCTAGAGGCGCTCGACGACGCCGGCGATCGCCTGGCCGAAGCCGATGCACATGCAGGCGACGCCGTAGCGCGCGTCGCGGCGCTCCAGCTCCGAGAGCAGCGTCGCGGTCATCCGCGCGCCGGTCGCGCCGAGCGGGTGGCCGAGCGAGATGCCGCCGCCGTTCGGGTTGACGTCCCCGGCCTCCCACCGCTCGTGCAGGCCGGTGTCGGCGAGGAACTGGAGCACGACCGAGGCGAACGCCTCGTTCACCTCGACGACCGCGATGTCGTCCCAGGTCAGGCCGGCCTTCGCGAGCGCCTTGGCACAGGCGTCCGGGTTGCCGTGCAGCATCAGCGTCGGGTCGACCCCCGCGAGCCCGAAGGCGAGGAAGCGCCCGCGCGGCGTCAGGCCGAGCCGCGAGACCGCGTCCTCGGAAGCGATCAGCACGGCCGCCGACCCGTCGACGATCTGGCTCGAGTTGCCGGCCGTCACCTTGCCGCCCTCGACGAAGGCCGGCTGGAGCGCGGCCATCTTCTCCGGGGTCGTGTCGCGCCGCACCCCCTCGTCGGTGTCGAAGACGACGCCGACGTGCGGGTTCGTGAGGTCGATCGGCACGATCTCGCGCTCGAAGCGGCCCTCGTCGATCGCCCGCGCCGCGCGCATGTGGGACTCGTAGGAGTAGGCGTCGAGCTCCTCGCGGGAGAGGTTCCAGCGCTCGGCGATGTACTCGGCGGAGATCCCCTGCGGGACGATCTCGAAGCGCTCCAGCACCTCGGGCGCCATCGAGCCGTTGTTCGAGCCCATCGGGACGCGCGACATCATCTCCACGCCGCCCGAGATCACGACGTCGAGCTGGCCCGACCAGACGGCGGCGGCCGCGTTGAAGTTCGTCTGCATCGACGAGCCGCACTGGCGGTCGACCGTCGTCCCGCAGACGCTGACCGGCCAGCCGGCCGTGAGCGCGGCGTTCCGGCCGATGTTCCAGGCCTGCTCGTCGATCTGGGTCACGCAGCCCCACTGGAGGTCCTCCACCTCCGCGGGATCGAGGTCGTTCCGCTCGACGAGCGCGTTCAGCACCTGCGCGGAGAGCTGGTCGCCGCGAATCGAGGCGAGCGTGCCGTTCCGGCGCCCGATCGGGCTGCGGACGGCGTCGACGATGAGCGCGTCGGTCACTGCGACCGATTGTACGCTTTGAGGGATGGCTGCCATCGCCGCGGAGCGGGGCCTCTTCGTCGCCGGAGAGTGGGTCGAGACCGGCGACTGGCTCGACGTCCGCTCTCCCTACTCGGGCGAGGTGGTCGGGCGAGTGGCGAGGGGAGGCGCCACCGAGGCGCGGCGGGCCGTGGACGCCGCGGCGCGCGCGCTCGAGGAGCCGCTGCCGGCGCACAAGCGTGCCGAGATCCTCGTCAAGGTCGCCCTCGCCCTCGGCCGGCGACACGACGAGGTCGCGCGCCTGATCTCCGACGAGGCCGGCAAGCCGATGAAGGCGGCCCGCGTCGAGGCGCGGCGCGCGATGTCGACCTTCACCTTCGCGGCCGTCGAGGCGCGCAAGCTCGCCGGGGACGTCGTGCCGATGGAGGCCGCCCAGGCCGGCGAGGGGAAGCTCGCCTTCACGCTGCGCCGGCCGATCGGGATCGTCGGCGCCATCTCGCCCTTCAACTTCCCGCTCAACCTCGTCGCTCACAAGATCGCGCCCGCGCTCGCCGCCGGCTGCCCCGTCGTCCTCAAGCCCGCGTCGCAGACCCCGCTCTCCGCGCTCCTGCTCGCCGAGCTGGAGGAGGAGGCCGGCCTGCCGGCGGGCTGGCTCAATGTCGTCGCCGGCTCGGCGTCCGAGATCGGCGACGTGCTCGTCGCTGACGAGCGCGTCAAGCTGATCTCCTTCACCGGCTCGGCGGAGGTCGGCTGGAAGCTCGCGGAGCGCGCGGCGCGCAAGCGCGTGACGCTGGAGCTCGGGAACTCGACGCCCGTGATCGTCGACGAGACCGCCGCCGTCGAGGACGCGGCCGCCAAGCTCGCCGCGAATGCGTTCTCGTTCGCCGGCCAGAGCTGTATCTCCGTCCAGCGCATCTACGTCCAGCGCGACGTCCGGGACGCCTTCCTGGCCGCCTACCTTCCGCGCGTCGAGGCCCTCAGGCTCGGGGACCCGGCCGACGAGGAGACCGACGTCGGCCCGGTGATCGACGAGGACGCGCGCGACCGGATCCTGTCCTGGGTCGAGGAGTCCGGCGCGGACGTGCTCGCCGGCGGCGAGCTGGACGAGGGGCTGATCCGGCCGACGGTCCTGGCGGAGGCGCCCGAGGAAGCGAAGGTCTGCCGCGAGGAGGTCTTCGGCCCCGTCGTCGTCGTCAACCGGTTCGAAACGCTCGACGAGGCGATCGCGCTCGCCAACGGCACGCGCTTCGGGCTCCAGGCGGGGATCTTCACGCAGAGCCTGCCGAACGCGCTCCGGGCTGCCCAGGAGCTCGACTTCGGCGGCGTCACCGTCAACGAGGCGCCCACCTTCCGGGCCGACCAGATGCCCTACGGCGGCACGAAGGACTCCGGGAACACGCGCGAGGGCCCGGCATACGCCGTCCGGGAGATGACGGAGGAGCGGCTCGTCGTACTCCAGCTGCCGTAGTTAAAGCGCTCCGGAGCACCTGTTACGCTCGGCCGGAATGGGCCTCTTCCGGCGTTCCGGGCCTGCGGACGAAGCGGCCACTCGCCCGCCCAGGGGGCGTCGCCGAGTTGCGCCGCCGGTCGGCGACCTCCGCCGGGAGCGGAAGGTGCTGCTCCGCGAGCGCGAGAGCCGGCTCCGCGACCTCGGCGGGCTCGTGATGGAGATGTACCGGCAGGACAGCTTCCGCGAGCACCTCCTCTTCGAGCGCTGCGCCGAGGTGGCCCAGATCGAGGAGCGCCTGCTCGAGATCGAGCTGCTGCTCGACGCCCGTCGTCCCCCGGCCGCCCGCTGCGACTGCGGCGCGCCGATCTTCTGGGGCTCCCACTTCTGCGCCAACTGCGGCCGCCCGGTCGGCGAGGCGCTCACCGCCTGCACGACCAGCGGGCGCGCGCTCCCGGCAGCCGCCGCCTTCTGCCCGGCCTGCGGCGCCTCCGCGCCGAGGGGCGGCTGATGGCGACGACGCCGACCGTCGAGCGCGAGTGCCCCGAGTGCGGGAGCCCGGCCGAGGCCTCCCAGGAGTACTGCCTCCACTGCGGCCACCGCCTCCCGCCGGACCCGGTCGCAGCGGGCGTCCCGCGACGGGCGCTCGCCTCGGGAGGGCCGGCCTGGACGCTGCTCGTGACCGGGGTGATCGCGCTCCTGGCGGCGGCCGTCGTGGCCGCGGTGCAGCTGACCACCGACGAGCAGCGCGGCATCCTCGTCGCCACCTCCCCCCAGCCGACGATCATCCCTACGACCGAGACGCCGGAGCCGACCGTATCCGTGCCGACGACCGCGCCGCAGCCGACGACCCCGCCGCCGACCCAACCGCCCCCGCGCGCCGACCGGGTGATCGAGTGGCCGGCGGGAACCGACGGCTGGACGCTCGTGCTCGCGTCGATCCCCGAGGGCGCGGGGAGTCGCGCCGTGGCGACGCGGCAGGCGCGCCAGGCCCTCGACCGCGGCCTCCGCCAGGTCGGCGTGCTCGTGTCGTCCCGCTACTCGAGCCTGCACCCCGGCTACCTCGTCGTCTTCTCAGGCGTCTACAGCAACCGCAGCGCCGCCGAGCAGGCCCTCTCCCGTGCCCGCGTCGCCGGCTACCGCTCCGCCTACACGCGGCAGATCACGCCCTAGCCGGGGGCGTGAGCCTCGGCGACGTCGCCGATCATCCCGGCGAGCTCCCGAGGGCGCGACCACATCGGCCAGTGGCTCGTCGGCAGGTCGACGTAGGTGACATCGCGCAGCTCGGCCAGGCCCCCGAGCCACGCATAGCCTTCCTCGACGGCAGCCTTGATCTGCTCCGAGGGGAACCCGGTGCAGAGGACGATGGACGGCACGTCGAGGCGCGCATCGTTGGTCAGCACCGGCGCGTCCGCAGGACGCCGCCCGGCTGCGGGACAGCCCGCCGCCGGAAGGTCTCGAGCTGCTCCTCGCAGCAGGGCCGGAAGCGGGCATCTGCGGAGGCTCTCCCGCGATGACATGTCGTTCGCAGCCAAGGCAACAGGAACCCGGACTTTGTAACAGGACCGGTGGATGGTAGGGTGGCAACGGAGGCTGACCGACCGACCGTGCTAACTCGGGATTAACAAAGCTTTTCGGGCCATGAACGTGGAAACAGGCAAACTCGAGCTGGAAGAGCGAACTCAGCTGCTGCAGAGTTGCATGTATCAATACTCCCGAGCCATCTACCGCTCAGTTAAGAACCTGGTCGACCCCTATTCCGACCAGGAAACGCAGCTCGCGTCCCGCCGTGCCGTGCTCGCCGCCTGCGAGCAGACGATGGAGCGGCTCGCCACCGATCCGCTCTACTTCGCGAAGCCCGACCGGGCGCTCTTCGAGGACATCCGCCGCTACTTCCCGATCACCGCGCAGGCGGAGGTCGCCTGGGCCGTCCGCGAGGGCGTCTCGGCGGCGGCCGCCTTCATCCAGGAGCAGATCGAGGCGGGCGCCCTGGACGGCGGCGTGGCGCGCTGCCGGGCCACGACCCGGAAGGGCAAGCCGTGCCAGCGCACGCCGCTCCCCGACCGCGACTACTGCCCGTCGCACCAGCACCTCGAGCGCTCCGAGCGCCCGAAGGTCGCGGCCTAAGACGGAGCCTCATCCCGTCCGGCGGATTAGCGCCGGGGCGGAAGGGTGGCGAGGAGCCGCTCGATCCGGGCGCCGTCCACTTCGACTACCTCGAAGGCGACCCCATCCCACTTCACCTGGTCGCCGGGCTCCGGTTGCCTGTCGAGTGCGCCGAAGACCAGGCCGCCGACGGTGTGGAAGTCCTCGGAGGGGAGGGACTGGCCGAAGCGCTCGTTGAACTGCTGAAGCGGGAGTGTGCCGTCGACGAATGCGTGCGTCGCGTCGATCTGCTCGATCTCCTCATGCGGCACGTCGTACTCGTCCTCGATCTCGCCGACGATCTCCTCGAGCAGGTCCTCGAGCGTGACGAGGCCCTTCACGCTCCCGTATTCGTCGACCACGATCGCCATGTGCTGCTTCGCCCGCCGGAACTCGGCGAGCAGCGACGCGAGCTCCTTCGTCTCCGGGATCACGTGGGCGGGACGCACGAGCTCGGCGAGACGAAGCCCCTCCACGCCGTGTTCGTGGAACGCGGCGAAGAAGTCGCGGACGTGGAGGACGCCCACGATCTCGTCGAGCGAGTCGCCGTACACCGGCAGGCGGGTGTGGGGCGATCGCAGAGCCGCCTCGAGGCTCTCTTCGCCGCTGAGCGACGCGGGGATCGCCAGGATGTCGGGGCGTGGGACCATGATCTCCTGGACCTCGCGATCGCCGAAGGCGAAGACGCCCTCCGTGAACTCCACGTCCGTCTGCTCGAGTAGGCCCTCGGCCAGGCTCTGCCGCAGGAGCTCGCGTAGCTCCCTCTCGCTGTGCGGAGCATGCCCGACCTCACGCGCAGGCGGCACTCCGAAGGGCTTCAGAATCAGGTTTCCGAGCCAGTTGAAGAAGTCGACGAGCGGCTTGGCGGCCAGATAGAAGAGCCGCATCCCAGGAGCGACGGCGAGCGCCGTGCCCGTGTTGCGGGCGATCGCGAGGCTCTTCGGCGAGAGCTCGCCGAGGACGACGTGGAGCAGGGTGACGATGCCGAAGGCGGCCGCGAACGACACGACGTAGCTCCAGTCGCCGAGCGGCCCGGTGACCGGCTCGAGCAGCTGCTCGAACGCCGGCTTGCCGACGACCCCGAGGCCGATGCTCGCGATCGTGATCCCGAGCTGGCAGGCGGCGAGATAGGTGTCGAGATGCTCGACTGCGTGCCGAAGCGAGCGCGCTCCGGGTCTGCCCGCGGCTTCGAGCTCGGCGATCTGCGTCGCTCGAATCCTCGTGATCGCGAACTCGGTCGCGACGAAGAAGCCGTTCGCGGCGACGAGGAGCAGCGCGCCGAGGATCCCTAGGCCGAGGGTCACGTTCCCCGGGCCGGAAGGCCGGTACTCGAGGGTTCGTCCACCGGTCGCCCCATCGTAGCGGCGCACTGCCTTCGGCCGAAAACGACACTCCCCGAGCCGCTCTCCGCGCGATAGGCTCGGAGTCTCCTTGTCACACGACACCGACAAGCTGATCAGACAGCTGTCGCTCGTGGCCTTCTTGATGGCCGAGCGGCGCCCCCTCACCGCCCGGGACGTCAAGCAGAACGTCGAGGGCTACTCGGAGATGTCCGACGAGGCCTTCGCGCGCCGCTTCTACGCCGACCGCCAGGAGCTGATCGCGCTCGGAGTCCCGCTCCAGTCGCAGCGGGACGAGTTCACGGGCGAGGAGCTGTACACGCTCCGCTCCGAGCAGTACTTCCTCCCCCCGCTCGAGCTGACCGACGACGAGCTGGCGGCGCTGCAGACCTGCCTCTACCTGCTCGAGGGCCGCTTCGCCTACGCGGAGCCGCTGCGGCTGGCGCTCCAGAACCTCACGCTCGGCAGGCCCGCGTTCGAGCCGCCGAGCGACACGGCCCGCCGCGTCGAGGTCTCCGACCCGGACTACTCCCCCGAGATGCCGGGGCGCCTGGCGAAGCTCGAGAACGCGATCACGAAGCAGCGGACGATCAAGTTCCCCTACTGGTCGCCCGCGCGCGACGAGGAGCGCGAGCGGACGGTCAACCCGTACGGCCTCTTCTTCGACAACGGCGCGTGGTACTTCGTCGGCCACGACCTCGACGACGACCGGCGCAAGATGTTCCGCGTCTCGCGCGTGCGCGGCGAGATCCGCTTCGCGACCAGGCGCGAGCGCGACTTCCGCACCCCGCCCGACTTCGACGTCGACGAGTACCGCGGACGGCCGCCGTGGCAGGTCGGGGAGCTCGCCGGCGAGGCGCGCATCCGCGTCGCGCCGAACACCGGCTGGTGGGTGGAGCGCCTCTACGGCGACCGCGGCCGGCTCGAGGGCGACGTGTTCGCGACCGAGTACGCGTCGCTGCCGATGCTGGCCTCGTGGATCCTCCGCCAGGACGGCCGGGCGGTCCCGCTCGAGCCGCCGGCGCTGCGCCGCGAGGTCGCCTCGGCGCTCCGGGCGATCCGCGACCTGCACAAGGGAGCGCCGGCCGACCCCGCGCGGGAGACCGCCGCGAAGTCGCCGGACGAAGCGGGCGAGCGCCCGGCCGGGCCTGTCGCTCCCGAGCGCTTCGCCGTCCTCCAGGCCTTGCTCGCGCACCTGCTCGCGGCCTGCGGCGACGACCGCGAGGCCGTCATCCCCGCCGCCGAGCTGAGCGAGCGCTTCGGCATCCCGCCCGACCAGCTCGAGGAGCACCTCTCGCTGCTCAACCTCGTCAACTTCGGCGGCGGTTGCTACACGGTCTACGCCGAACTGGCGGGCGACGAGGTGCACGTCGACAAGGAGCTCTACGGGGACACGTTCCGCTCGGCGCCGCGGCTGACCCCGCTCGAGGCCCGGGCGATCCGCCTGGCGCTCGAGTTCGTCGGCCCGATGATCGCAGCCGACGCGCACTCTCCGCTCGACCGGGTGCGCAAGAAGCTCGAGGAGACCTTCGGCCAGTTCGAGCTCGGGCAGACGCCTTCTCCGCACGTCGAGCCCGAGGAGGAGGACCTCGTCGGGGTGCTCGCCCGCGCGAGCCGCCTGCGCCGGCTCGTCGAGATCGTCTACCTCAAGGAGGAGGACGCGGAGCCGACGACGCACCTGATCGAGCCGTACTCGCTCGAGCGCAAGCTCCCGTGGTGGTACGTCCACACCTGGGACCGCACGCGCGACGACGAGCGCAGCTTCCGCCTCGACCGGATGCAGAGCGCCAAGATCCAGCGCGAGCGCTTCGAGCCCCGCCCCGGCTTCGAGCCGCGGGGACTGCGCGACGCCCGCACGGCGGCGATCTGGTTCTCCCCCGCGGTGGCGCGGTGGCGGCTCGAGCGCGGCGGCGCGCGCCTGCTCGCGGACGGCGCCGCGCTCGCCGAGACGCGCGTGGGCAGCGACGAGTGGCTCGTCGGCGAGATCTTCTCCCACCGCGGCGAGGCGGTCGTGCTCGAGCCCGCCGACCTGAGACGGCGCGTCTCCCAGCGGGCGGCCGAGCTCCTGCGGGAGCTCCGCGAGGCGGCGGCTACCGCTTCGCCGGCAGCGCGAGCGTAAAGGTCGCGCCCCGGTCGAGAGCCGACTGGACGTCGAGCGTGCCGCCGTGCGCCTCCGCGATCGAGCGGGCGATGAAGAGCCCGAGCCCCGTGCCCGGCTTGCCCGCGCCGTCGGTGGAGGCGCGGCCGAACTTCTCGAAGATCAGCCCCTGGTGCTCGGGCGCGATGCCGGGGCCCCGGTCGCTCACGTCGACGAAGACGCGGTCGCCGTGGGAGTAGCCGGCGACGCGAACCTCCGAGCCTGACGGCGAGTACTTGACCGCGTTGTCGACGAGGTTGCCGATCACCTGCCTCAGGCGCTCGCCGTCCCCGCGCACCGACGGCAGCGACCCGCGCACCGCGGCGACGACCTTCACCTCGTCCTGGCCGAGCTCGGCGGCCGCGACCGCGTCCTGGACGAGCCGGCCCACGTCCACGTCCGCGAAGGCGTAGCTGAACGTCCCAGCCTCGATGCGCGAGGTGTCGAGCACGTCGCCGACGAGCTGCGCGAGCCGCGTCGTCTCGCTCGCGATCAGCTCGAGGAAGGAGTCGCGCTGCTCCGGCCGCAGCTCCCGCCAGCGCTGCTGGAGCGTGGTGGCCGAGCCGATCACGGCGGCCATCGGGCTGCGGAGCTCGTGCGAGACGAGCGAGACGAAGTCGGCCCGCAGCGCCGACAGCCGGCGCAGCTCCTCCACCGTCCGCCGCTCGGCGTCGTAGGCGCGGATGTTCTGGACGGCCGTCGCCACGAGCCGGCCGAGCAGGTTGACGAGCTCGATCTCCTCCGCCGAGAACGACGCCGGCTCGCGGCGGACGACGGAGAGCATGCCGATCGCCCGCGGGCCGAGCAGCAGCGGCGCGGCGAGCCGGCAGCGCAGACCGAGGTCGAGTAGGTCGTCCTCCTCCGCGTAGAGCCGGTCCGCCATGTCCTCCCGGTAGACGACGTGGCCCTGGAGCACCTGCTCGAGGATCGAGCCCTCGACCGGACGCGCCGAGCCCGGCGGGAACGTGCTCTCGGCACCCGCGCCGGCTGCCGCCATCACCTGGGCGGCACCGTCCTCCGCCAGCACGATCGCCGTCCGCTCGAACGGCACGAGCCCGCGCAGCTCGCGGATGAAGGCGCCGAAGGCCTGGTCGAGGTCGAGCGAGGAACCCAGCGCGCGGGCGCAGCGGTTCGCGGCCTCCAGCAGGTCGACGCGGCGGCCGAGCTCGTCGCGCAGGCGCTCGGCCTCGGAGGCACGGGCGCCGGCGATCTCGGTCTGCGCACCGAGCCGCTGGACGAGCCAGCCGACGATCAGGCCCATCAGGATCCCGACGCCGATGTGGAAGCTCAGGTTGGAGAAGTCAGCCTCGCGGTCGTAGACGCGGTCGCTGGTGAGCCACTCGAACACGCCGGCCGCGGGCGCGGTAGCGAGCGCCAGCGCGACGCCGCCCGGCATCCCGTAGCGGACGGCCGCCTCGACGACGACGAGCAGCAGCAGCTGCCGGATCGGCGAGCCCGCCTGGAAGTAGAAGACGAGCACGTACGAGGACACGACGATCGTGTCGAAGGCGAGCGCCGCGGCGCCGAGCAGGCTGCCCGCGCGCGGGCCGAGGTCGCGCCGCGCGAGCCAGAAGATGACGGCGGCGCCGGCCGCGAGCACCGCGGTGACCGTCCACGCGTACGTCTGGTAGCCGGCCGGGTAGTCCGGGCTGATCGAGACCTGGAGCACGGCGAAGGGCACCGCGCCGACGCGGATCCAGGCGATCCAGCGCTCGATGTCCCGCCCGTGGACGCCGCGGAGCTTCACCGGGCGCGCTCGTCGATCTGCGCCAAAGCCCAGGCGGCCTGCTCGCGGAGCATCGGGTCCGGGTCGTCGGCGTAGGCGGCGACGGCGTCGCGCTGCTCGGGGCCGCCCGTGTTGCCGAGGGCGACGAGCGCGTTCCTGCGCAGGTAGCGGGAGTCGTTCTTCGGGACGAAGAGCCGGTCGTAGCGGCGGACGAGCTCCTCCCCGTCGGCGGCGAGCCACTCGACGAGGTCGACGGTCGGCTCGGCGCCGGCGGGCGGGCTCGCGTCCGTGCGCCGCTTCTCGACGCCTCGGTTCCACGGGCAGACGTCCTGGCAGATGTCGCAGCCGTAGACCTGGGCGCCCAGCTCGACGCGGTACTCCTCCGGGATCGAGCCCGGCGCCTGCGTCCAGTACGACAGGCACTTGGTCGAGTCGAGCGTCCCCGGCTCGTCCAGCGCGCCGGTGGGGCAGGCGTCGATGCAGAGCCGGCAGCTGCCGCAATCCAGCTCCAGCGGCGGCGTGGCCTCCACCTCAGCCTCGGTGACGAGCGTGCCGAGCACGACCCACGAGCCGTGCGTGCGCGTGATCAGCAGCGTGTTCTTGCCGTAGAAGCCGACCCCGGCGCGCGCGGCGCCCTCGCGGTCGACGTGCTGGTTCGCGTCCACCAGGACGCGGTACTCGCCGCCGAGCCGCCGGCCGAGGGCGTCGAGCTTCTCCCGCAGCTCGGCGTAGCGGTCGTCCCACGTGTAGCGGGCGAGCCGTCCCCGTCCCGGCGCGGCCTCGCCGCCCGGCGCGTAGTAGCAGAGCGCCGCCGAGACGACCGTGCGCGCGCCCGGGAAGAGGCGCTCCGGATGGCAGGACACCTCCGGCTGCGCCATCGTGAAGCGCATGTCCGCGAACAGGCCGCGCCCGTGCCGCTCGCGGATGTGCCGCTCGGTACCCTCGTACGGCGCGGCCGGCGCGGCGCCGACGACGTCGAGCCCGAGCTCCGCGGCGACCCGTTCGAGGTCCCCCCGAGTCATGCGAGGATTCTGCCCACAGTGGTCGCCGCCGTGGGTACGGTCATGATCGGCCGAGCGAAAATCGAGCAGCTCAAGGACGCAGGGAGC
>JBBDQR010000131.1:0-1554 GCA_040905885.1 Gaiellaceae bacterium
CCCGCGAAGTGCGCAGCACTTCGTGGGGAAGGGCCGACGGACGCCGCATGGCGCCGCTTTGCAGCCGCCAGAGGCGCACTGACTATCGGCTCAGGGGCCGCTTAGCCGCCGAAAGTGAAGTACACGGTCGTGTCATCCGGCACGACCAGGGGCCCCCGCGAAGTGCGGAGCACTTCGTGGGGAAGGACGGCGAACACGGACGTCGTCCGCGGGGTAGGCGCAACGCCTTCGTCCTGCCAGCGGAAGGCCGAGCCCGCGAACGAGCGGAACCACGCCTCCTCCTGCGGGTAGGACGGCGTCCCGACGATCTGCAGGTGCAGGTGCGGGCCCGTCGAGTGCCCGGTGGAGCCGACCAGGCCGACCGGCGCTCCCGCGGCCAGGACGGCGCCGGGAGCCACGCTCGGGTCGAGGTACGAGAGATGGCAGTACGACCAGCCGCGGCCGTCGGCGGCGCGGAAGGTGGCGCCGATGCCGCACTTGCCAGTTGGCTCGGCCCAGGCCTTCTCGACGACGAGGTCGGCGAGCGCGTAGACGGGCGCGCCCTGCGGCGCCGCGATGTCCGCGGCCGGGTAGTCGTGGTGGTAATGGGAGACGGAGACGACGGACGGCCCGCCGCCGACCGGGAAGACGTAGTCGCCGGAGTACGCCGGCGCGCCGAGGAGGCCGGAGGTCACCGGCGAGAAGGACGCGGCGCGCGAGGCGTCCCGCGCCGAGGCGAGCGCCTGCTCGGCCTGGGCGAGCCGGTCGCGGAGCTCCGCGACGCGCTCAGCCGCGGCCGCGCGGCGGACGCCGACGAGCACGGCCTGCTTGCGCAGCTCGAGCGCTCGCGTCAGCAGCTTGGCCGCGTCCGCCCGCGCCAGCAGCCGGTTCTCCCGCCGGGCGAGCCTCTTCTCGAGCTCGACGGCGGCGATGAGCTCCTCGCTCGCCGCGGCGACGGCCTGTCCGGCCGCCTCGAGCTGCTGGCCCATCCCGTCGAGGTCGAAGAGGAGGCCCGGGCCCGCCCCGGAGAGCACCTGGGCGAGCTCGAGCACGTCCCGCACATACCAGTCCGCGTGGTTGTAGGCGAACACGGCCCGCGAGAGGTCGGTACGGCCGCCGGCGGCGGCGAGATAGCGGGCCGCGGCGTAGACCGCGTCCTCCGGGTCCCAGGGATCGGCGACGCCGTCGCCGGTCGCGTCCATCCCCCAGCGCAGCCAGGTGTCTGGCATGAACTGCATCCAGCCGACCGCTCCGGCCGAGCTCGGCCCCATGTTCCGGCCGAAGTTCGTCTCGATCTTGTTGATCGCGCCGAGCACGTACCAGGGGATGCCGTAGGCGGCGCCGGCGCGCTCCCAGAGCGCCTGCAGCTCGGGCCCGGCGAGGGCGCGGGGTTGAGAGGCCCGCTGCGTCCAGTCGACCGGGAGCAGCAGCGAGCCCGGCAGGTTGGGGATCTCGGCGCTGGGGACGGCCACGGCGGGCACGACCGCGAACACGTCCGCGCGCGCGCCCGCGGCGGCGACGGCCGCGACCAGGACGGCCGCAACCATAAGGGGCCCCCGGGGAGTGCGAAGCACT
>JBBDQR010000131.1:1564-3731 GCA_040905885.1 Gaiellaceae bacterium
CTCCGGGGAAGGGCGAGTGCCAGCCGGGTCATGAGCCTGCGATCCGGAGGCCGCCGAGCGCCGGGCTGTCGTCCGCCTCGGGCGCCGGCTCCTCCCCGTCCGCGGCGGGCTCGGCCGGCCTCTTCGTCGGCAGCCCGGCCGCGCGCAGCTCGTGGTCGAGCTCGACGAGGAAGTCGTGGCGGTTGGTGGCCGCGTCGGCGGCGACATCCCGGTCGACCCGCCCGGCGATCACGTGGTCGAGCAGCGCCCGCGTGTAGGACTGCATGTCGAAGAACTCGCCCTCGGCGATCGCGTCGAGGATCTCGTCCGCCCGGTCCTCGCGGATCAGCTCGGCGATGCGGGCGTTGTTGACCATCACCTCGGCGGCGACGACGCGCACCCCTTCCGTCGCAGGGAGCAGCCGCTGGCTGACGACGCCGCGGAGCACTCCGGCGGTGATCGAGCGGATCTGCTGCTGCTTGAGGGGCGGGAAGAACTCGATCAGGCGGCCGACGGTCTCGGCCGCGTCGACGGTGTGCATCGTCGAGAGGACGAGGTGGCCCGACTCCGCCGCCTGAAGCGCGGTCTGGGCCGTCTCGGAGTCACGCAGCTCGCCGATCAGGATCACGTCCGGGTCCTGGCGGAGCGCGCGGCGGAGCGCCTGCGCGAAGTCGGCCGTGTCGAGCCCGACCTCGCGCTGGTTGACGATGCAGCCGGCGTCGTCGTGGAGGACCTCGATCGGGTCCTCGATCGTGACGATGTGCTGGCGGCGCGTGTGGTTGATGTGGTTGACGATCGCTGCGAGCGTGGTCGTCTTCCCCGAGCCCGTGGCGCCGGTCACGAGGACGAGGCCGCGGTGCTCCTCGGCCAGCCGGCGGACGCCGGGGGGCAGGCCGAGCTCCTCGAAGTCGGGCACCTTGGCCGGGATGACGCGGAAGGCGAAGGAGATCGCGCCGCGCTGCCGGAAGGCGTTGACGCGGAAGCGCGGCAGGCCTTCGGCGGCGTAGGCGAGGTCGAGGTCGCCGGAGTCGTGGAACGACTGGAGCTTCGACGGCGAGTCGGTGCAGACGCGCTCGAGCGCGACCAGCAGGTTCTGGTCGGTCAGCGGCTCCCAGCCGTCGAGCGGCTCGACCGCGCCGTCCCTGCGGGCGAGCGGCGGCCGGCCTGCCTTCAGGTGGATGTCGCTCGCGCCGGCCTGAACGGCCTGTTCCAGCAGTCGGTTGAGGTCCATGGGCCCGACCGCTTGATCGGCAGGCGCGCTCCGCGCCTTTAGCTGCGCGCGTTTTACGGCTTTCGGCCCGGAAGTGCTGACGGCACATCCGACCAGGAGGTAAAGGTCTGTCGGAGCAGCAGAGGGAAGGACAGGACGCGGAGCCTGGCCGCGAGGGCCAGGAGGGCGAGCAGGGTCAGCAGGGCGGTCTCGAGCGCGAGCGTTCCGGCGAGCCCGGCCGCGAGGGCGGCCGGCAGGGCGGCCAGGAGCGCGAGGGCGAGAGCAGCGGCGTCTAGCCGCGTAGAGGCCTGACGGGGCGGGTGCCGTCCGGACCGCCGCCGAAGATGCGGCGGTGGGCCTGCTCGACAGCGTCATCCTCCCCCTCGAGGGGCCTGCACTTCGACCCGCCCTAGCCGCCGCCGACGCCGTCCTGCCAGGAGCCGGCCTGGCGCCGCTGCCCGTCGTCGTCGCCGACGAGGCGGGCTACCGCTGGGAGGGCGGACGTGGCCTCTGGATCGCGATTTCCCCGCAGAGCGAGCATGCCGGCCTGGCGCTCCTGCACGAGCTCGGCCACGCGGTCGACCACCAGCTGCTCGGCTGGGGCTCCGAGCGGCCAGCTCTGGATGCGTGGTGGCTGGCCGTGACGCGGACGCGGGCGTTCCGGTCGCTCCGCCGCGCGTGCGCGGGCGAGGAGCTCGCCTACTGGCCGACCCGCCGTGAGTCCTTCGCGCGCGTTCGCGCAGTGGGTGGCCGAGCGCGCGGGGGAGCGGGACGCGCTGCGGAAGATCGAGCGGCGGGCCGGCGGAGCGGGCCGGCAGTGGGCTCGCGACGACTTCGCGCCGGTCGCAGGGGCGCTCGACGCCGTCCTGGCGCCGCTCGCGGCGGCGGCCTGAGCGGGGCTACAATGCCCGTCCCCTGGGGGTGTTCCCGAGTGGCCAAAGGGGACGGGCTGTAAACCCGTTGGCTCAGCCTTCAGAG
>JBBDQR010000132.1:0-3726 GCA_040905885.1 Gaiellaceae bacterium
AGCAGCTCCTCCATCCCGTGGTGGAAGTGGTAGACGACGAAGTTCCCCGGCCCGAGCTCGTAGACGCTCGCGCCGAGGCCGGGACCGCGCGGCAGGCGCTTGGACTTCCCGCCGCCACCCGACCAGTCGTCGCCGGGATCCCAGTCGTCCGTCCAGACGTTCACGGGCGCAATGCTACGACGAGGTGGCTCCAGCTGAACTTCGGCTGGAAGTCGACCTGGTCCCAGCGCGCCGCCAGCCACTGCAGCGCCACCGCCAGCGCGTCGACGACGGGCGTGACCGGCCCCTTCCGGTAGCGGCGCAGCGCGTACGACACCTGCAGCGAGACGGTGACCCACACGCCCGAGAGCGGGACGATCTCCACGACCTCGAAGCCCGCCTCCTCCAGGAGAAACCGCAACCCGTGCGGCGTGTAGCGGAAGAAGTCGCGCGGCTGCTCGTGCAGGGGCCAGAAGAGCGGCGCGCTCAGGATCAGATGCCCGCCGGGCGCCAGCAGCCGGTGCGCCTCGGCCAGCGCCCGCGCCGGCTGCTCGAGGTGCTCGAGCACGGCCGACATCAGGATCGTCTCGGCGTGGCCGTCCTCGAGCGGGATCTCGTAGGCGCCTGCGATCACGTCCACCGATCCGGGCGCGCGCTTGCTGTCGACGTGGTCGACGCCGACGTGCTCGGAGACGTGGGGCGCGAACGCCGCCCGCCACGGCTTCGAGCCGCAGCCGACGTCCACCAGCCGCCCGCGCGCGTAGCGCTCGGCCGCGTAGGCGAGCGCCTGCTCCATGATCCGGTAGTTGATCCGGTTGTGAGTCGCCTCGTTCGGGTGCCCGAAGCGCGTCGGCCTCGTGCCCGGAAAGCGCGGCTTCAGAGCCAACTCTCGCCTTCCATCTCGGGCGGCACGGGCTCGCCGAGCCAGGTCAGCAGCGTCGGCGCCACGTCGAGGATGCTCCGCTCCCCGCTGCGGCCCGCCTCCACGCCCGCCGCCGCGAGCACGTAGAGCCCCTCGTGGGCGTGGTTCGCGTCGTCAGGCCCGGTGTCGTTCTCGAAGACGTGGACGGTCCCGGTGCCGACCTGGCCGACGCTCCGCCAGTAGAGGTCGCCGAAGTAGACCATCAGGTCGGGGACGATCCCGTTGCGCTCGGCGTACAGCTCCTCCGGCCGGTGCGCGATCGTCCCGATCGGACGACCCTGCTCGTCGCCGAGCGCCTCCAGTTTCTCCTTCAGCTCGCCGCGCACGCGCTCGTAGTCCTCCGCAGCCACCGTCCCCGCAGGCTCTCGGCCGGCGACGTTCAGGAACAGCCGGCAGTAGTAGCCCCCCTCGCCCCACGCGACTGTCCGCTCCCAGTCGATCATCTCCGGCGTCAGCCGTGTCGGCTCGACCGGCTCCTCCTTCAGCGTCAGGTAGCCCTCCTGCCGCAGCCACTCGTTGACGCAGATGCCCCCGTCGATCCGCTTCGCGCCGTGGTCGGAGACGACGAGCACGGCCGTCTCCTCGTCCGCGAAGCGCAGCAGCCGGCCGAGCTTCTCGTCCACGCCGCGGTAGTAGTCGACCATCGCCGTCTCGAACTCGTTGCCGGGCTCGTACAGCCGGTGCTCGGGGTCGGCGTAGCGCCAGAAGGCGTGGTGGACGCGGTCGGTCCCCATCTCGACCATGAAGAAGAGATCCCAGGGGCGCGTCTCGGCGAGGTGCTCGGCGACGCGGAAGCGGCGCTCCGTCATCGTCTCGATGTCGCGCAGCACGCGCGCCTTGTCCTCCGTCCGGAAGTTCGGCACGTCGACCAGGTACTCGCCGACGAGCGCCTCGATCTCCTGCTTGACGGAGGCCGGGTACGTGTACTGGCGGTTCGTGTCCGGCGTGAGGAAGCACGAGACCATGACGCCGTTCACCTGGGAGACCGGGTAGGTCTGCGGCACCCCGAGCACGATCGAGGGCCGCCCCTTCGCCGTCAGGAGGTCCCAGACGCGCGGCACCCGCACCGCCCGCGAGTCCGCGAACGCCATCGCGTCGTAGCTGTGGTCCTTCCGGTTCCGGAAGCCGTAGAAGCCGAGCGCGCCGGGGCTCCGCGACGAGGTCATCACCGACCACGCGGGCACGGTGATCGGCGGGTCGCAGCTCCGCAGCACGCCCCACGACGCGCGCTCGGTGAGCGCCCGCAGGTTCGGCAGATCGTCGAGCCAGCGGTCGAAGACGAGCTGCGGCGCGGCGCAGTCGAGGCCGACGACGAGCGCTCTGCGGGCCATCAGCTCGGGCAGCGGCCGGCGCGGTACTTCGCGAAGCGCTCCGGCGGGAGGATCCAGGTCCAGTGGCCGGCGACGGCGACCGCGTGGCTCGTGTGCGTGACGACGATCGGGTCGGGGCCGGCGCCGGCGATCGAGAGCTCGAGCCGCACGGCCTTCCCGTCGACCGTCCCGGCCTCGCCGGCCACCTCCACCTGCTTGTCGGAGACGTCGATCACGCTCACGGACGAGAGCGTCCCCGGGATCGGGGTCTGCGCCTCGCAGGCGACGTACGCCTCCTGCGTCGCCACGCGCTGATGGGCGGGATGCAGCGTCGCCCAGGCGCCCGCGTAGTCGTTGGCGGCGATCTCCTGGATCAGCCCGGTCATGAACCGGGCCGGGTCGCCGGGCCCGTCCGAGCCGCCCGCGAAGCGGAGGACCAAGGCGGCCGCGGCCGCCGCGAGGAGCAGCGGCACGCCGATGAGCAGGAGTCGCGTGCGCACCGACGCCACGGTATAGCTTCTCGCCCTTGGCGCTGTACCTCACCGAATCGGACGTCGACGCCCTGCTCACGATCGAGGACGCCGTCGAGGCGGTCGAGGCCTCGTTCCGCAGGCTCGCCGCCGGGGGCGTCGAGAACCGGCCGCGCTACCGGATGGGGCTCGAGGGCGGCGTGATGGCCGTGATGGCGGCCGTCGACCGCGAGCTCGGCAAGGCGGGCCTGAAGACCTACACCGCCTTCGGCTACGACGACGTGCGCTTCGTCGTCCTCGTCTTCGAGTGCGACCGGGCCGAGCTCGCCGGCGTGATCGAGGCGAATCGGCTCGGGCAGCTGCGCACCGGTGCCGCGAGCGGGGTCGCCGCCCGCTACCTCGCGCGGCCGGACGCAACGACGCTCGGCGTGATCGGCTGCGGCTTCCAGGCGGAGACGCAGGTGGCGGCGATCCGGGCCACGGTGCCTTCCGTGGAGCGCGTGCTCGCCTTCTGCCGCACGCCCGAGCGGCTCGAGAGCTTCTGCGAGCGCGTCGGCGCGGAGCCCGCCGAGGCGCACCACGAGGCCGGCGCCCAGGAGATCGTCGTCACGGCGACCACGTCCAAGGATCCGGTCCTGCGCGGCGACTGGCTCGTCCCCGGCGCGCTCGTCTGCGCGATCGGCGCCAACGACCCGGGCGCGCGCGAGCTGGACAACCTCGTGCTCGAGCGGGCGGCCTTCGTCTGCTGCGACTCGCGCGAGCAGTCGATGCTCGAGTCCGGGGACCTGATCGACCCGGTCGCGCAGGGCGTGCTCGACTGGCTCGAGGTGCACGAGCTCCAGGAGGTCGTCGCGGGCGAGCTGCCGGGCCGCCAGGCCGACGACGACATCGTCGTCTTCAAGTCGAACGGGATCGCCGCCTGGGACGTGGCGATCGGGGCCGCCGCGCTCGAGCGCGCGCGCGAGCAGGGAGTCGGGAAGGAGCTCTAGCGT
This sequence comes from Gaiellaceae bacterium, assembly GCA_040905885.1. Lineage (GTDB taxonomy): Bacteria > Actinomycetota > Thermoleophilia > Gaiellales > Gaiellaceae > JACVRU01. The sequence goes on from JBBDQR010000132.1 coordinate 3,674, forward strand.
GGACAGCCTCCGAGATGTGCCGACGGGTGCGGCTCATCTGGGTTCCATCTTGG
>JBBDQR010000133.1:0-3687 GCA_040905885.1 Gaiellaceae bacterium
GTAGCCGACGAACCAGGCGTCGCCGTAGTTCTCGGTGGTGCCGGTCTTGCCGGCGGCCGGCCAGCCGCTCAGCGCGGCCCGCGTGCCCGTTCCGCTCCGCAGCACCTCCTGGAGGAGCGCGTTGACCCACGCCGCGCTCCGGGGCTCGAGCACCTGCCGCGAGACCTGGTCGTTGCGCAAGACGAACTCGCCCGACGGCCTTTGCACCTCGTCGATCACGCGCGGCCGGCTGCCGAACGTCGTCGTGTCGATCCGGTAGCCGCCGTTCGCGAAGGCCGAGTACGCCCGCGCGAGCTCGAGCGGGTTGACCGCCTGGGCGCCGAGCCCGATCGCGAAGTACGCGTTCAGGCGGCTCGTGACCCCCAGCCGGCGCGCCGTGCGCGCGACCGCCTGGGGGCCGACGAGCTGCGTGAGCTGGGCGTAGACGGTGTTGTCGGAGTGGACGGTCGCGTCGACGAGACTGATGTCGCCGAGGTAGGTGTGGTCGTAGTTGCTCGGCATCCAGACCCGGTCGCCGAGCTGGATCGTGACGCGCTTCGAGACGAAGCGCGTGGCGGGGGAGATCCCCTCCTCGAGCGCCGCCGCGAGCACGAACGGCTTGAAGGCCGAGCCCGGCTGGCGGCGGCTCTGCGCCGCGAGGTTGAACTGGCTCTGGGAGAAGTTGCGGCCGCCGACCATCGCGAGCACGTTGCCGGTGGCGGGATCGAGGGCGACGAGCGCCGCCGAGGGCCCTTCCGGGTCGGGGAGGATGCTCCACACCGACTTGCGGGCGACGTCCTGGAGGCCGAGATCGATCGTCGTGCGGATGCGGAGGCCCCCGCCGAAGACCTTCCGCGGCCCGAAGTCCTTCGAGTTCGAGTCGATCAGCTGCTGCTTGACGTAGCTCGTGAAGTACGGAGCCGGCCCCTGCGTCCCCGGCAGGCGGACCTCGTCCGCATCGGGGAGCGGGGCGCGGTCGGCGGCCCGGAGCTCGCTCGGCGTGATCGCGCCCTGCTCGAGCATCGCCTGGAGGACGACCGTCCGCCGGGCGCGGGCCGCCTCCGGGCGCGCGACGGGGTCGTAGCTCGAGGGGTCGGCCGGGATGCCGGCGAGGAGCGCCGCCTCGGGGAGGGTCAGGCCGGCCGCGTCCTTGCCGAAGTACACCTTTGCGGCCTGCTGCACGCCGTAGGCGCCGTTCCCGAAGTAGATGGTGTTCAGGTAGGCGGTCAGGATCCTCGGCTTCGACCAGTGCTGGCTCAGCTGCCATGCGAGCGCCGCCTCGCGGACCTTCCGCGCGAACGACCGCTCGTCCTTCAGGTACGCGTTCTTGACGAACTGCTGGACGATCGTCGACCCGCCCTGGACGACCTGCTTCTGCTGCACGTCGGCGAGCGCGGCGCGGGCGATGCCTCGCAGGTCGATCCCGTTGTGGTCCCAGAAGCGGCGGTCCTCGATCGCGACGATCGCGTGCTTCATCCACGGGCTGATCTCGTCGTAGCCGACGAGGACGCGGCTCTCGTCGCCGCGCAGGACCGCCAGCACCGTCTTGCCGTCGCCGGCGTAGACGTAGCCGTTGCGCTCGACGGCCGGCTGGCGCGCGGGGTCGAGCGCCGGGATCTCGCTCGCGACCGCCTGGAGCAGCCCGAACGTGAACGCCGACAGGGCGAGCAGCCAGAGGACGAACACGAGCGTGAGCAGCCGCAGCTTGCGGATGCGGCGCCGCTTCCGCTCCCCGTTTGCGCGTCTCCGGAACCGCACGACGGTCGATCGTAGCCCCTAGACTCGCCCCTCGATGGGAATCGCCGAGCTCACCCGCAACGCCGCGCACGTGCAGCCCGAGGGCGCGCTCGAGGAGAAGCTGAAGCTGGGCCGCCCGCTGCGCGTCAAGCTCGGCATCGACGTCACGGCACCGCACGTAACGCTCGGGAACGGCATCCCTCTCCAGCGCATGCGCACCTTCCAGGACGAGGGCCACGTCGGCGTCCTGATCGTCGGCGACTACACGACTCGCATCGGCGATCCCTCCGGGCGCTCGGCGACGCGGCCCATGCTCGACCCGGAGGAGATCGACCGGAACGCCCGGCGTTACTTCGAGCACGCCTCGACGATCATCGACCCCGACCAGACGGAGCTCCGGTTCAACAGCGAGTGGCTCGGCAAGCTCGACTTCGCCGAGATCCTGCGCCTGACGCGGACGACGACCGTCGCCCGCCTGCTCGAGCGGGACGACTTCGCGAAGCGCTTCGCCGATCAGACGCCGATCTCGGTCTCCGAGCTGCTCTACCCGCTGATGCAGGCCTACGACTCCGTCGCGGTCGCGGCGGACGTGGAGCTCGGCGGGACCGACCAGCTCTACAACCTGCTGATGGGCCGGGACGTGATGCAGGCCTACGGGCTCGAGCCGCAGGTCGCGCTCACGGTCGAGCTGCTGCTCAGCTGGGACGGGTCGCTGATGAGCGCGTCGCGGGGGAACTACATCGCGCTGATGGAGGACCCCAACGAGCAGTTCGGCAAGGCGATGCGAATCCCGGACGACCTGCTGCCGCAGTGGTACCGGCTGGTGATGGAGCGACCCGAGCCCGCCGGCGAGCCGATGGACGCGAAGCTCGAGCTGGCCCGCTTCATCGTGGCGAGGGCGCACGGCGAGGAGGCCGCGCGCGCGGCCGAGGAGCACTTCACCCGGGTCGTTCGGCAGGGCGAGGCCCCCGAGGAGATGCCCGAGGTGGTGCTCGAGGAGGAGACCGTGCACCTGCCGCAGCTCCTCGCCGGGGCGTTCGGCCAGACGACGAGCCACTGGCGGCGCGTGATCGACCAGGGGGGCGTCAGCGCGGACGGCCGGCGGGTCGACGGCTACGATCTGCCGGCCGCGGAGCTCGACGGCGCCGTGCTCCAGGCCGGAAAGCGCCGTTTCCTGCGGCTTCGCCGGGCGACGTAACTGCGCTCGACAGCAGCCGAACCCTTGCTATCATTCACGGGCCGTCTCGACGAGGCGGTGTGAAGAGTCCCGTAACTCGACGACTGGAGCGCCCCCAGAGGACGCCAACGGATACGACCGAAGATCCGCTAGCATCCTGGGGCCTCTGCGCGAGTGGAGGCTTTTTTCACGCCGCCGAGCGGGTGGCGCGGTCTTTGAAAACTCAACAGCGTGCGTTTACGTCGAGACCCGATCGACGAGCTTCGGCTCGTCGTGAGGGCATCGATATGAACCCGTCGCGTCCTTCGGGACGTGACCTTTGAGCTCAGGCTCGAAGTGAAAGCTTGCCGGCCAGTGGGCATCGCTTGCGATGCCCACCAAACAACACAGGCCGCGCCGACATGTGCGGCGTGGCCGAGCCGGCAGCCAGTTCTTCACGGAGAGTTTGATCCTGGCTCAGGACGAACGCTGGCGGCGCGCCTAACACATGCAAGTCGAGCGAGAACCAGGGCTTCGGCCCTGGGGACAGCGGCGAACGGGTGAGTAACACGTGGGTAATCTGCCCTCGGTACCGGAATAGCCCGGGGAAACCCGGATTAATGCCGGATGGCCCCTCAGCCCCTTGGGGCGGTGGGAAAAGGTAGCTTCGGCCTCTGACCGAGGAGGAGCCCGCGGCCGATTAGCTTGTTGGCGGGGTAACGGCCCACCAAGGCAACGATCGGTAGCTGGTGTGAGAGCATGACCAGCCACACTGGGACTGAGACACGGCCCAGACTCCTACGGGAGGCAGCAGT
>JBBDQR010000134.1:0-22086 GCA_040905885.1 Gaiellaceae bacterium
GCGCGAGGTGGGGGGCGAGAGCCTCCTCGGGCGCGACGGCACGGGCCGCCAGCGCGGCGAGCCCGGCCGCCCCCTCGCCCTCGTCGGGCTGGAGGGCCTCCGCGGCGGCACCTGCGCCCTCGGCGATCTCCACGACGTGCCGTAGCCGCTCGCGCTCGGCGAACAGCTCCTCCTCGGCGCCCGCCTCCAGCCCCTCGACGTCGTCGAGGAGCCGGCGCAGCTCCTCGAGCCGCTCGGCCGCGTCCGCCGCGCCCTCGAGGCGCCGCCGCGCAGCCTTCAAGTCTCCCCAGGCGCGCCGCAGCTCCGCCCGGCGGCGCAGCTGCTCGTCCCCGACGTACGCGTCGAGGACGTCGAGCTGGTAGGCGGGGCGCGCCAGCCGGCGCTGCTCGAACTGCCCCGACATGGCGATCAGCCGCTCTCCGAGCGCCGCGATGTCCTCCCGCGCCGCCGCGCGGCCCCACGCGTAGGCGCGCGTCCGGCCGTCCCCGAAGACCCGCCGCGCTAGCACGAGCCCCTCCTCGCCCTCGGGCCTGAGCTCCGCGAGCGCCTCGAGCCCCTCCTCGTCGAGGACGCCCTCGGGCAGGTCGAGCTCGGCCTCGACGTAGGCTTCCTCCCCGCCCGCGCCCACGTACGTTGCCTCGCCCTTCGCGCCCAGGAGCAGGCCGACCGCCTGGGCGAGGATCGTCTTCCCCGCGCCCGTCTCGCCGGTGATCGCGTTCAGCCCCGGAGCGAGCTCGAGCTCCGCCTCCTCGATCAGGACGAGGTTCTCGATGCGCAGCCTACGAAGCAAAGGTGTCCCTGAACCGTCGGAAGAACGTGCGCTCCGGGAGGGTCGCCAGCCGGGCGCGGCGCTCGTCCAGCCGCAGCCGCACCTCGTCTCCCGCCCCGAGCTCCTCGAAGATCCGCCCGTCGAGCGTGACCGCGAGCGGGACGTCGGGAGTGAGGTTCCGCACCGTTACTTCCTGGCCGCGCGGGACGACCAGCGGCCGCGCCTGGAGCGAATGCGGCGCAACGAAGGTGACCGCGAGCGCCTCGAGCCCCCAAACGAGCACTGGCCCGCCCGCCGAGAGGTTGTACGCGGTCGAGCCGGCCGGCGAGCAGCAGACGACGCCGTCGCAGACGAGCTGACCGAGCTCCTCGCCCGCGACGGCCCACGAGATCTCGACCATCCGGCCCACGGTGGCGCTGTGCGCGACCACGTCGTTGACCGCCGAGCGCTGCACGCCCCCGATCTCGCAGGCCAGCGTGGCGAGCTCGATCACGGCGTAATCGCCCGCGAACGCCCGCTCGAGCCCGCTCTCCAGCTCGTCGTCCTCCATCGCCGAGAGGAAGCCGACACGGCCGAAGTTGACGCCGATCACCGCCACCTCCGTGCCGAGGAAGCGGTTGAGCGCGCGCAGCATCGTCCCGTCGCCGCCGAGCACGACGGCGAGGTCGGCGTCCTCCAGCGCCCCGCCCCCGTCGAAGCGCCCGTGCTTGTCGAGCTCCTCGGGGGCGAGCACGAGCTCGACGCCGAGCCGGGCGGCGAGCGCCTCCAGCCGCTCGAGCGCCGGGCCGATCCGCTCCGGCCGGCCATGGGTCATCACGGCCACCCGGCTAACCGAGGGCACGGTCGATCCAGGCGTCGATGTCATCTGGAAGCTGCGGCTGCTCGCGGTGGCGGAGATGAAGGAAGAACTCGCGGTTGCCCTTCGGGCCCTTGAGCCCCGAGTCTACGACGCCCGCGGGCTCGCCACCCCACGCGAGCGCCGCCTCCGCAACCTCCCGGAGGACGCGGCGGTGCACGTCCGGCTCGCGCACGACGCCGCCCCGCCCCACGTCCTTCCGGCCCGCCTCGAACTGCGGCTTGACGAGGACGACGGCCTCCCAGCCGGGCTTCGCGAGCCGCAAGGCGGGCGGGAGCGCCGTGCGGACGGAGATGAACGACACGTCGCAGGTGACGAGGTCCGGCGCGAACGGCAGCTCGCGGAGCTCGCGGACGTTCGTCCGCTCGAGCACCGTCACCCTCGGATCGGCCCGCAGCCGCTCGTGAAGCTGGTCGTGGCCGACGTCGAGCGCGATCACGCGGGCCGCGCCCCGCTGGAGCAGCACGTCCGTGAAGCCGCCCGTGGAGGCGCCGACGTCGAGGCAGTCCCTCCCCCGGGGATCGACGCCGAAGGCGTCCAGACCATTTGCGAGCTTCTCGCCGCCCCGCGAGACGAACCGCGGCGGGCTCTCGACCTCGAGCGGCGCGGCCTCGTCCAGCTCGCGCCCCGGCTTGTCGACGCCGCGGACGCGGCCGGCCATGATCAGCGCCTGCGCCTGCGCGCGACTGTCGGCGAGCCCGCGCTCGACGAGCAGGAGGTCGGCCCGCTTCTTCACGCGCCAAGGGTAGTCCCGCCGGGTGTTACAAGAGCGTGGTGGAACTGCGTGGAGAGTCGGTCGTCCTGCGACCGCTTCAGCTCGGCGACGTCCCGCGGCTCGTCGAGATCGGGCGACAGCCCGCCGTCGCGCGCTGGTGGACGAGCGTCACCGAGGAGAAGCTGACGGCGAAGGCCGAGGGGCGCGACGAGGTGACGGCGCTCGCCGTCCTCGTCGACGGCGAGGTGGCCGGGATGATCCAGTACTACGAAGAGGACGATCCGGAGTACAGGAGCGCGGGGATCGACATCTTCCTCTCGGAGGCCGTGCACGGGCGGGGGATCGGCACGGACGCGGTGCGCATGCTCGCGCGCTGGCTCGTCGACGAGCGGGGCCACCACCGGCTGACGATCGACCCTGCGGTCGAGAACGCGGCCGCCGTCCGCGCCTACGAGAAGGCCGGCTTCCGGCCGGTCGGCGTCATGCGCGAGTACTGGACCGACCCGGACGGCGTCCGGCACGACGGCCTGCTGATGGACCTGCTGGCCCGCGAGCTCGACTAGCGGATGCCCGCACGCAGGTAGCCGACGGGCCAACTCAGAGGCGCCGCGGGGATGATTGCTATGCCGTGCGCGCGTACACCGAGTACATGGGCCGCCGGAGCGACGATACGACGCTGATCCGACTGATCCGGCGCGGCGACCGTGAGGCGATGGCGCGGCTGTGCGAGACCTATTGGCCGGTCGCCTGGAAGTCCGCATACGCCGTTCTATTCGACCGGACACTCAGCGACGACGCCACGCAGGAGGCGATGCTCCGGGTCCTACGGGCGCTGGACACCTTCGACGAGACGCGACCCCTCGCCCCCTGGATCAGACGGATTGCCCTCAACCAGGCCCTCGACCAGCTCCGTCGCGACCGCAGGCTCGTGCCGGTTCCAGAGCCGCCCGAGGACCCGATAAGGCACGCGTGGAGCGACGACGCGAGCGAGCTGCACATCGGAATCGCCGAAGCCGTGGCAGCGCTCGTGCAGGAGAAGCGCGTCGTCACCGTACTCCACTACTGGCTCGACTACAGCCTGCAGGAGATCGCGGACGTGCTCGGCCTGCCGATCGGAACGGTCATGTCGCGAATCAGCCGCGCCCGCACTGAGCTTCGAGACTCGATGAAGGAGGACGAAAATGCAGCCTGATCTCGAGCGGCTCCTGCGCGAGTCGCGCTCCGCTCTTCCCGATCCCGATCCAGCCGCCACGCGGCGCGGGATCGGACTCCTGCTCGCACGGATCGACCCCGGCCGCCGCCGTCGCCGCGTTGGCCTCTTCTCTGCCGCGATCGTGGTCCTCCTTGCAGCATCGGTCGCGGTCGCCGCCGAGCGGATCATTCGAGAGGGCGAACATACTCCGAGCGTCACCGCCGCCTCACGGATCGTCGACCGGACTGTCCTCTGTGAGGTCGGGTCACAGGGCGGCGTCTATGTGGCCACCCTTCTGGCGGCCTCGGCGATCCGTGCGACTGGAAAGGTCGCAAACGTCGCCCTGACGACCAACCTTGTGCCGAATTGGCGGCTGGCGTACATCGGCGCAACAGAGGTTCTGCTGAGCCCGGCTTGCAGCCGCTCGACGGCCCGTGTGGCGCTGACATCGCGAGGGCTCTCCGGAGGAGTCGCCGACCGCTTTGGCGACGAGTTGGACTGCTGGACGCCTCGCCGGGTGCTGGTGCGCGTGCGTGCGGTCTTCCAGTCGCCCGTGACGCTCCGGCTCGGGAGCCCGTACGGGTTCCGGGAGCTATTCGCGCGGGGCAAGGTGCAGGAAGCTGTGCTGGTTGTCCGTACTCAGGCCGGTAAGCCGCTTGCGTTCGCCACCGTGGTATCCGAAACCGGTCGCGCGCGCGTATTCACGGCTCGGCGGGACTGCTTCCCGGACTGAGACTCTAGCCAGCGCCGGGGCGTCTCTAGCGGATGCCGGTGTCGACGAAGAAGTCGATGCGACGGAAGCGGTCGGCCGCGACGGTGACGACACCGGGCTCGGGCGGCACGAGCCCGCGCGGCGCCGCCCGGACCGTGTAGCGCCCGGGCCGCAGCGCGATCCGGTAGGAGCCGTCTTGCCGCGTCGTCGTCTGGGCGACGGCCGTACCGTTGCGCGAGAAGACGAACGTCAGACCGGCCGCGGGACCGTCGCAGGGGACGCCCTCGCGGCAGACCGGCATGATCGGCCCCTTCGTCACCTTCCCGTAGAGGCCGCCCTGAGCGCTCGTCCCGTTGGCTGAACCGCAGGCCGCGGCGGCGACGAGCACGGCACCGAGGAGCACGCGTACGGTCATGACGTGCGGGCGGCGAGCCCGTCGACGATCTCGGCCAGCACAGACGTGTCCGCCTGGACCGCCTCCAGTCGCTCGCGCGCCCGGGCCGCGGCCTCGTCCGCGATCCGCCGGGCGCCGTCGGCCCCCTGCGTCAGGACGTAGCCGTCCGCGTCGAGGATGTCGTCCACCGCCTGGAAGAGCAGCCCCAGCTCGGAGGCGAACGCCCGCCACTGCTCCTGCTCCTCCGGGGGAACCTCCGCGGCCCAGAGAGCGACCGTCACCGCGGCGTAGAAGAGACAGCCGGTCTTCAGCCGGTGCACCGTCGCGAGATCCGCGTCGGCGACCATCGTGTCGAGGTACTGGCCGCCGATCATCCCCAGTGTCGCCTCGGCGAGCTCGCGCGCCACGTGCGGCGTCGGGTACGAGCAGGCGAGCCGGAACGCCTCGACGAGGAGCGCGTCGCCGGCGAGCACCGCACTGCCCTCGCCGTAGGCGGCCCAGACGCTCGGCTTGCCCCGCCGCTCGCGGTCGTCGTCGAGTGCCGGCAGGTCGTCGTGGACGAGCGAGAAGTTGTGCACCAGCTCGACCGCCGCCCCTGCCGGCAGGATCAGGTCCGGCGGCGCGCCCAGCGCCTCTCCGACGGCGAGCGAGATCACCGGCCGGACGCGCTTGCCGCCCATCTCCACGAGCGCGTAGCGCATCGAGTCCGCCTGCCCGTCGAGCTCGGGCCAGAACGGGAGTTGCTCGAGGTAGTCCTCGACGATCCCCTTCAGCTCCTCGGGCCGGCTCACTTTGGGGCCCCCAAGGAATGCGCAGCATTGCGTGGGGTGATCACGCCTCCGCCTCCCGTCGCGCCCGCGCGAGCTCCTGCTCGACCTGCTTCGCCAGCTCCGCGAGCTCCTGGAGCACCTCGACGGCGCGCTCGGCGTCGGGCTCGTCCCCCGCCAGCCGCTCGAGCTCGTCCCGCGTCGCCTCGAGCTTGGCCAACAGCTCCTCGGCGCGCTTCAGATGCTCGTCGACGCTCACACTGCGCGCTCCCGTGCGATCCGTCCGAGAATCCCGTTCACCAGCTTCGCCGCCTCCTCCGTCGCGTACCGCTTCGCCAGCCGGACGGCCTCGTCGATCGCCACCTCAGCGGGGACGAGCTCCGCGTCCAGCTCGTGCACCGCGATCCTAAGCACGCTGCGCTCGACGGTACCGAGGCGGTCGGCGGGCCAGTCCTCGGCGGCCGCCGAGATCATCGCGTCGAGCTCCTCCGCCCGCGCCGCGACCCCCTCGGCGAGCTCCCGCGCGTAGGGGTCGACGTCGCCCTCGTAGAGCGAGCCCAGCGGCCGGCCGGTGAGGTCCCACTGGTAGAGGAGGAAGAACGCCGTCCGGCGCGCGGCGCGGCGACCGCCGGTCATGCCCGCTCCGGCGCCGGCAAAGCCGGCACCTCCGCTCTTTGAGCGCCTCCGTCGAGCCTACGGCGCATCCAGCTCCTCGACGGAGACGTCGACGGCCGGCCGGAGCTCGCAGGCCGTGCGGAGCGTCTCGGCCACGCGCTCCTGCACGGCCCGGGCGACGACGGGCAGCACTACGCCGTAACGCACGGTGAGGCCGACCGTCACGCGCTCGGGCGTGACGGACGTTCCGCGCTTGCGGACGGTGACGCCGTCCACCTCCTCGGCGGCACGGCGGACGAGCCGGTCGAGCGCGGCGCCCGAGACGGTGATCGTGCCGCCGCTCCCCTCGAGCACGAGCTCGTCGCTCACGTTTCCCGCTCCGGCGCCGGCAAAGCCGCCACCTCCGCTCTTTGGTCGCCTCCGTCGAGCCTACGGCTCCTGGGCACCTGCTCCTCGAGGAAGGACGTGGAGTACTCGCCGGTCGCGAACGGCCGGCTCGCCAGCACACCGGCCGCGAACTCGCTCGTCGTCGCCACGCCCTCGAGCTCGAGCTCGTCCAGGGCGCGGAGCGCGCGGGCGATCGCCCCGGCGCGGTCGACGTCCCAGACGATCAGCTTGCCGACGAGCGAGTCGTAGTACGGGGAGATCACGGCGCCGTCCTCGACGAAGGTGTCGAAGCGGACGAAGGGACCCTGCGGCGGCCTGAAGCGCGTGATCGTCCCCGGAGAGGGAGCGAAGGCGTGCTCGGGGTCCTCCGCGTTGATCCGCACCTCGATCGCGTGGCCCCGGCGCGGTGCGCGGCCGGTCACCGGCAGCGGCTCACCGGCGGCGATCCGCACCTGCTCGCGGACGATGTCCATCCCCGTGACGAGCTCGGTGACGGGGTGCTCGACCTGGAGCCGCGCGTTCAGCTCGATGAACGCGAACGAGCCGTCCGGCCCGACGAGGAACTCGAACGTCCCGGCGTTGCGGTAGCCGAGGTGCCGGCAGGCGCGCTCGGCCGCCGCCTCCATCTCCTCCCGCAGCGCGGGCGTCAGGGCGGGCGAGGGCGACTCCTCGATCAGCTTCTGGTGGCGCCGCTGGATCGAGCACTCGCGCTCCCCGAGCGTGAGCACGCCGCCCTCCGCGTCGCAGAGCACCTGGACCTCGACGTGACGGGCGGGAACGATCACCTTCTCGACGTAGAGCGAGCCGTCGCCGAAGGCTGCCTCCGCCTCGGCCGAGGCCGTCGAGTAGGCCCGGTCGAGCTGCTCCTCCTCCTCGACGAGGCGCATTCCCTTCCCCCCGCCGCCGGCGACCGCCTTGAGCAGGATCGGATAGCCGAGGTCGGCGGCGGCCGCGCGGGCCTCGGCGAGCGAGGCCGACCCGTCGGTGCCTGGGACGAGCGGGACCCCCGCCGCCTTCATCTCGAGCTTCGCCTGCGCCTTGTCGCCCATTCGCGCCATCACCTCCGCGCTCGGGCCGATGAAGACGAGGTCGTTCTCGGCGCACGCGTGGACGAAGGCCGGGTTCTCGGCGAGGAAGCCGTAGCCCGGGTGGACGGCCTCGCACCCCGTCGTCTCCGCGGCCGCGATCAGCGCGCGGACGTTGAGGTAGCTCTGGGCCGCCGCCGGCGGCCCGATCCGGACGGCCCGGTCGGCGAGCCGGACGTGGAGGGCGTCGTCGTCCGCGGTGGAGTGGACGGCCACCGCCTCCACCCCGAGCTCGTGCAGCGACCGGATCACGCGGACCGCGATCTCGCCGCGGTTCGCGACCAGCACGCGCTCGAACATCAGATCGCGGGCGGGGCCGCGAGCGGCTCCAGCTCGAACAGCGCCTGGCCGAACTCGACCGGCTGGCCGCTCTCGACGAGGACGTCGCGGACGACGCCCTCGACCTCCGCCTTCAGCTCGTTGAAGAGCTTCATCGCCTCGATCAGGCAGATCGTCTGGCCGGGCGCGACCACGTCCCCGACCTCCACGAACGGCAGCGCCCCCGGTTGCGGCGAGCGGTAGAACGTGCCGACCATCGGCGACTCGACCCGGACGAGCCCGTCCGAGGGCCCGGCCGGAGCCGTCTCCGTCCCGCCGGGCGCGGTGGCCGCCGCGGGGTTGCCCTCCTCGGTGCGCCGGACGGTGACGCGGAAGTCGTCGTCCTCGATCGTCACCTCGCCCACGCCGGACTCCTGCACGATCCGCACGATCTCCCGGATCCGCTCGGCCCGGCTCTGCTCCACCGTCGCGAGCTCCCGCCCCTCCTCGCGGCGCGCCCGCGTGCGGATCGTCTCCAGCAGCGGCTCGGCGTCGCTGCCGAAGAGGGCGAGCAGCAAGAGCTCCTCCTCGCTCGCGGCCAGGCCGGCTGCGGTCTCGCGCAGCGCCTCCAGCTCGACCGGCGCCGGCCGGCCGGTGTCGTCGGCCAGGAGCCGTGCCGCGCGCTCGACGGCCGGGTCGATCGGGCCGGGCGGCTTGCCGTAACGGCCCTCGAGCAGGTCACGCAGCTCGTCCACGATCCCCGTCCAGCGGCTCGCGGACAGGACGTGCAGGAGCGCCTGCGAGGCGAGCACCTGCCCGATCGGGGAGGCGAGCGGCGCCGAGCCGGTCTCGAGGCGGATGCGCGCGAGCTCGTCGAGCACCTCGTCGATGCGGTCGCCGGCGGCGTGGGCGCGAAGATGCGCGTCGAGCGCGGCGACCAGCCCGGCCGGGAAGGCGTACTCGGCGGCCCGGACGGCGATGCGGGGCGCGAGCGGCGTGACCGGCTCGTCCCCGATGTGCTCGTCGACGATGTCGCAGCAGCGCCAGAGCACGCGCACGTCCACGCCGCTCTCGCGGTCGGGGGCCGGCAGGGCCTGGGCCAGCGACTCGCCGGAGACCCGGTGCAGCGCCAGGGCGACGGGGTAGAGGGCGCACGCGATCAGGTCCGCGCCGGCCCGCGCCGCCTCGAGCGCCGCGGCGAGCGCGCTTCCGCCGGCTCCCTGGAGGTAGACGCCGATCGGCAGGCCGCTCGCCTCCCCCAGCTCGCGGACGAGCTCGCTCGTGCGGGCGGGCTGCAGCGAGCCGGTCGGATCGTGGAGCAGCAGCCGGGCCGCGCCGAGCTGGGGCAGCTTCCGCGCCTGCTCGACGAGCGCCTCGGTCTCGCCGGTGCGTCCCGAGCTGTAGACGAGCCCGGCGTCGAGCTCGCAACCCGCGGCGGCGATCGCCTCGGCCGCCTCGCGCAGGTTCTCGACGTCGTTCAGCGGGTCGTGCAGGCGGAAGACCTCGATCCCGTTCTCGGCGGCCGAGGCCACGAAGCGCCGCACGACATCCGCGTCCACGGGGCGCGAGCCGACGAGGAAGCGGCCCCGCAGCGCCATCGCCAGCGGCGTCGAGGTGCGGCCCTTCAGCGCGCGGATCCGCTCCCACGGGCTCTCGACGCCCCGGCGGACGGCCGTGTCGAAGACCCCGCCGCCGGAGACCTCGAGGTACGCGTAGCCGGCGGTGTCGAGCAGCTCGGCGAGGTCGAGCAGCCGCGCGGTCGGCATCCGCCCGGCGAGCGGCTCCTGACCGAGCAGCCGGATCGTCGTGTCGACGAGCTTGGGCACGGGCTAGAGCCTAACGCCCAAAGTCCCACGGCCCGGACCCACTCGGACGGCCGAGATCGCAGCGGCGAAGCTGCGCATCTCGGCCGTCACGAGGCGTTGCTGCCCTGCGGGAGAGCAACTGCCCGGAGCGCCCGGGCCGAAGGCCCGCGCGCGGAGGGCACAGGCCCGGTGCGAGCCGGCGCACCGTGCTTGCGGGAGACCGCGCTCTCCCGCAAGCAACCGGCGGTGACGACAACGTGCGCCCGCCCCATAGCGCGCGCTTAGGCGCGCGCTATGTAGCGGCGCTCGCGCGTGTCCACGCGGATCCGCTCGCCGACGTTCACGAACAGCGGCACCTGGACGACCGCGCCCGTCTCCAGCGTCGCCGGCTTCGTCACGTTCGAGACGGTGTCGCCGCGGACGCCGGGCTCCGTCTCGACGACGGTGAGCTCGACCGCGGCCGGGAGCTGGACGCCGCCGGGGCGGCCGTCGACCGTGAGCATCTGCACCGAGCTCGACGGCTGAAGGAAGTCGAGCGCATCGGCGACCGAGGCCCGCGGGAGGTGGAACTGCTCGAAGGTCTCCTCGTCCATGAAGACGACGTCGTCGCCGGCGTCGTAGAGGTACTGGACGTTCTTGACCTCGGTGTGCACGCGCGGGAACTTCTCCCCGGCGCGGAAGGTCTTGTCGACGACGGCGCCGCTCTCGAGGTTCTTCAGCTTCGTCCGGACGAACGCGCCGCCCTTCCCGGGCTTGACGTGCTGGAACTCGACGATCCGCCAGACCTCGCCGTCGATCTCGACGTGCATCCCGTTCTTGAACTGGTTGGTGCTGACGGTCTCGGCCACGCGGGCAGGCTAGCGGACGGGGGTCAGCTCCTTCGGGAACGAGGTCAGGACCTCCACGCCGCCCTCGGTGACGACGACGAGGTCTTCGATCCGGATGCCGCCCTCGCCCTCGAGATAGATCCCCGGCTCGACGGTGACGACGTTCCCCGGCTCGAGCACGTCCTCGGACTCCGGCCGCAGCGCCGGCGCCTCGTGCACCTCTAGCCCCACCCCGTGGCCGAGGCCGTGGCCGAACCGCCCCTCGAACTGGGTGCCGTCGATGATCCGCCGCGCGACGGCGTCCGCATCGCGGCCCGCCACGCCCGGGCGCACGGCGTCCACGGCCGCCTGCTGCGCCTCGAGGCAGACGAGGTACGCCTCCGCCAGCGGGCCCTCGAGGCCGCCGACGGCGAACGTGCGGGTGCAGTCGGACGTATAGCCCTCAAGCCGGGCGCCGAGGTCGATGACGACGGTCTCGCCTGGGCCGATCGCGCGGTCGCCGGGATGCGCGTGCGGCACCGACCCGGTCGGGCCGGCGGCGACGATCGCGTCGAAGCCGGGCGCGTCGGCTCCCTCCTCGTGCAGGAGCTCCTGCACGCGCCAGACCAGCTCGCGCTCGGCGCGCCCGGAGAAGCGCTCCTCTACCAGGCGCTCGTAGACGCGGTCCGAGATCGCCGCCGCCCGGCGGATCCGGGCGAGCTCGCCCTCGTCCTTCACCGCGCGCAGCGCCTCGACGACTCCGCGGCGCGGCACGAGCTCGAGCCCGGCCTCCCGCAGCGTCTCGTACCCCGCGTAGGTCACGTGCTGAGCCTCGAAGGCGATGCGCCCCTCGAGCTCGCGGGCCAGCCCCGCGAGCAGGTTGCGCTGGATCTCCACCGGCTCGACGCCCTCGACACTCCTGGCCGCGCTCGCGTAGCGGAAGTCGGTGAAGAGCCGCACCCTCTCGGGGGCCACGAGGAGGGCCGCGTTCGAGCTCTCGAAGCCGGTCAGGTAGCGGACGTTGACGAGGCTCGTGACGAGCAGCGGCTCTTCGAGTCCCGCCTGGAGCCGCTCGAGCCGGCTCACGCGCCGCCCCCGGAGAGGTACTCGAGCGCCTCCCGGTAGCCCTCGGGCCCCTTGCCGACGACGCGGTGGGCGACGATCCCCTCGAGCACCGAGAAGCGGCGCCACTCCTCGCGCTCGTCGACGTTCGAGAGGTGGACCTCGACGATGGGACCCTGCACGGGCTCGAGCGCATCGTGAATCGCCCAGCTGTAGTGCGTCCATGCGCCCGGGTTGACGATTACCCCATCCACTTCGAACGCGTCGTGGCACCAGTCGACGAACTCCCCCTCGTGATTCGTGTGCCGGCAACGGACGGTGCAGCCGAGCTCGGAGCCCCAGCGGTAGATGCGCGTCTCGAGCTCGTCGAGGGACAGCCCGCCGTAGAGCTCCGGGTCTCGCTTCCCGAGCACGTCCAGGTTTACGCCGTTCAGCACGTCGATCCTCACTAGTTGGCGATTATCCCGTCCAGCGCCCGGCGGACCTCCGCCTCCGGCAGCTCCGCCGGCCAGCGCGGCTCGCCGGGCCCCTCGAGGAGGACGAGCCGGATGCGGCCGCCCGCGGCCTTCTTGTCGCGCCGCAGCGCCTCCCAGGCCCGCTCGGGATCCACGCGCGCGGGCTTCGGCGCGAGCGTCTCCTCGACGGCGCCCGTGTCCAGCCCCGAGAGGCGGAGCGCCGCGAGGAGGCCGAGCGCGACCGCGTGCCCGTGGCTCAACGCCTCGTAGCCGGCGGCCGCCTCGAGGGCGTGGGCGAAGGTATGGCCGAGGTTCAGGATCGCCCGCTCGCCGCGATCGAGCGGGTCGCGCAGGCAGACGGCGGCCTTGAAGGCGGCGCAGCGGCGCACCTGCTCGGGCTCCGGGAGCTCCCAGAGCTCCTCGCCCGCGAGCAGGCCGGTCTTCACGACCTCGGCCAGTCCCGCACGCCGCTCGTCCGCCGGCAGCGTCTGGAGCAGGCCGGGATCGATCACCGTCCGCACGGGCCAGTGGAAGGACCCGACGAGGTTCTTGCCCCCGAGCAGGTTGAGGGCGGTCTTGCCGCCGATCGCGGCGTCCACCTGGCCGACGAGCGTCGTCGGCACCGGCACCCAGGGAATGCCCCGCAGGTAGCCGGCCGCCGCGAAGCCGGCCGCGTCGGTCGTGCAGCCGCCGCCGAGCGCCACGATCGTCCCCGTCCGGTCGAGGGCGAGCTGTTGCCAGAGCGCCTCGCAGGCGGCGACCGTCTTCGCAGCCTCGCCGTGCGGCAGCTCGTGGACCGAGGCCAGCCGGTCGCGGAGGGCGACCTGCGCGTCGGCTCCGTAGATCCCGGCCACGCGCGGATCGGTGACGAGCGCCACCGGGCCTTCGCCCGGCACCAGCTCGCCGAGCCGCGCGAGCGCGCCGCTCTCCACGTGCACGCCCGCGGCGGCGAGGAGGACGTCGTCGATGTCCTCCGCCTCCGCGTCGGCGGCCTGCTCGTAGAGCGGCGCCCGCTCCGCGTAGAGCGCGCGGAACGCCCCCTCGTCCCGCGCCAGCGGCCGCTCCGGGCCGGCGGCGCGGCGCCACGCCTCGTCGACGTCCACGCGCAGCCAGACCGTGAGCGCGGCCTCCGCGAGCGACTCCCGGATCCGCTCGGACGTGACCGCTCCGCCGCCGAGCGCGACCACCGCCGGCGACCGATCGGCAAGCGCCTCGACCGCGACTTCCTCCTCGAGCTCCCGGAACTCCGCCTCGCCGCGCTCGGCGAACAGCTGGTGGACGCGGGAGCCCGTCTCGCGCTCGAGCTCACGGTCGAGGTCGACGAACGGCCGGCCGAGCAGGCGGGCGGCCTCCGCCCCCACCGTGGACTTGCCCGCGCCCATGAAGCCGACGAGCGCGACGTGCCTGCCGTCTACCGGGGTGACCAGTCGATCCGCTCCAGGTACGCGTGGTGCGCCGTCACGAAGTCGGCGAGCGCGTCGCCGCCGAACTTCTCGCGGGCGGCCCGGGCGAGCTCGAAGGCGACGGCCGCCTCGGCGACGACCGCAAGCGCCTCGACCGCGGCGACGTCGCTGCGCTCCACGAGCGCCTCGGCCGGCTCGCCGGTCTCGAGGTCGACCGAGCGGAGCGGGCGCATCAGCGTCGGCAGAGGCTTCATTGCAGCGCGCACGACGACCTCCTCGCCGTTGGAGACGCCGGCCTCGATCCCGCCGGCGCGGTTCGTCTCGCGGTAGAGGCCGCGCTCGTCGCGCAGGATCTCGTCGTGGGCCTCGGAGCCCCGAAGCTCGGCCAGCGCGAAGCCGTCGCCGATCTCGACCCCCTTGACGGCCTGGATGCCCATCACGGCGGCGGCGAGCCTGGCGTCGAGCCGCTCCTCCTTTGTCCCGTAGGAGCCCAGCCCGGGCGGGACGCCCCGCGCCCGCACCTCGACGATCCCGCCGACCGTGTCGCGCTCCGCCCGGGCCTCGTCGATACGCCGCTCCAGGTCATCGGTCGCGACGCGACCCTCGACCGAGATCCCGATCGTCGCGAGGAGCGCCTTCGCGATCGAGCCGGCTGCCACCGCGGCCGCGGTGTGGCGGGCGCTGGCGTGCTCGAGCGCGTCGCGGACGTCCGCGAGGCCGAACTTGAGGGCCCCGGCGAGGTCGGCGTGGCCGGGGCGAGGCAGCGTCACCGGCTTCGTACCCTTGCCCGACGGCTCGCCCTCGGGAGGCCAGGGGCTCATGCTCCAGGCCCAGTTCTCGTGGTCGCGGTTGCGAACGACGAGCGCGAGCGGCGTCCCGAGCGTGCGGCCGTGGCGGAGCCCGGCGAGCACCTCCACCTCGTCCGTCTCGATCTGCTGGCGCGGGCTGCGCCCGTAGCCCTGCTGCCGGCGTTTGAGGTCCGCGTCGATCGCGCCCCTGTCGAGCGTCAGCCCGGCCGGCAGCCCGGTGACGACAGCGACCAGCGCCGGGCCGTGCGACTCGCCCGCGATCACGAGCGTCAGGCTCACGGCCGGAGCCTAGATCAGGCCACGGGGCTAAGCAGCTCGTCGCGGTATGCGAGCGCGACCGCCTGGGCCCGGCTGTGCACGCCGAGCTTTCCGAGGATGCGCTCGATGTGCGTGCCGACGGTCTTCGCGCTGATCACGAGCTCCGCGGCGATCTGCCGCTGGTCCAGCCCGTCGGCGAGCAGTCGGAGCACCTCGAGCTCCCGGCGGGTCAAGCTCTGGAGGGGCGCCGGGACCGAGGGCTGCGCGCGGCGGAGGACGGCGCGGACGCGGGCGGCGAGCTCGTCCGGGTCGAACGGCTTCACGAGGTAGTCGTCGGCCCCGACGAGCAGCCCGGCGACGCGGTCGAACGACTCCGTCCGCTCGCCCGAGAGGAAGATCACGGGAACGCGCGGCTGGAGCTCGAGCAGCCGCCGGCAGAGCTCGTAGCCCGAGCTGACCGGCAGGTGGACGTCGAGGACCGCCAGCGAGAGCGGGCGGCCGGCGGCGACGTCGAGAGCCTCCTCCGCGGAGCCGGCCTCGACCGTGGCGAACCCGGCCTCGTGCAACGCGGCGCCCACGGCTGCGCGGCAGCGGTCGTCGTCGTCGACGACGAGGATCACGGCCCCGCCGTTCGGTGCCCTCCCAGCCATCGCTCTCCTCACTCGATCCCAAGACGCATTGTGCGTCAGGTTTCTTCCGGGTTCAACCCTAGGGCGACGACCGGACTGAAGTTCGGGTGACGGCCGTCTTCCACCCGGCTCCCTCCCGCGCGAACGTCTGTCGGGTCACAAACCCCTAGGGAGGGCACATGAAGCGGCTCATCTTGCTGCTCGCTTTCGCGGCAGTACTCGTCGGCTTGCCGGGCACAGCCGGGGCAGCGGACGGCGACAACCTGAGGACGATCATCGCCGACCGCACGGGCACGGCGTGCGCGTCGTACAACGACGCGGGCGACCACTTCAGCGTCGGCGTGGGGATCGCCTTCGACGGCACGAACCTGCTGATCTCGTGCTACAGCGACAACACCGTCACCGCCGTCGACCCGGCGGACGGGAGCCAGGTCGGCATCCACAGCATCACGGGCGCGAGCTCGCTCGGCGCCCTCGCCTGGGACAACGGGCGCGGGCTCCTCTGGGCGTGCAGCGCCTTCAACCAGGTCGGGACGATCGACCTCGCCACGAACGCCTTCACGTACGCGTTCACGATCGCGGGCTCGGGCGTCCTCGACAAGGGGTGCTTCGACGGGCTCGCATACGACGGCGCGGACGACACGCTCTGGGCCAGCGGCGACGTCTCACGGACGGTCGAGCACTTCTCGATCACGGGGACGGAGCTGAGCAGCAACGACATCGGGCTCGGCGACTGCAACGGCGGCTACGCCTCCTCGGGCATCGCCGTCGGCGGGCCGCTGCTCTACCTGGCCAACAACGGCTGCGCGCAGATCTACCGGGCGCCAAAGGACTTCAGCTCCGAGAGCCTGTTCGCGACCTTCCCGGCGCGGCTCGAGGACCTGGAGTGCGACAACCTCACCTTCGCCTCCATCGGCAAGGACGCGATCTGGTCGATCGACGCCTACGACAACATCCTCAACGCCTGGGAGATCCCGGCCGAGTCGTGCATCTTCGGCGGCGGCGGCGAGGAGCCCAACCCCGGCTTCGTGACCGGCGGCGGCAGCGTCTTCACGAGCTCGGGCGTGCGCGTCACGCACGGGTTCGAGCTGCATTGCACCGCCACCGACGAGCCGAATAGCCTCCAGGTCAACTGGGGCAAGGGGAACAAGTTCCACCTCACGGGCCTCACGTCGGCCTCGTGCTCGGACGACCCGGCGATCTCGCCGGAGCCGCCCGCCGCGAGCTTCGACACGCACCGCGGCTCGGGCACGGGCAAGTACAACGGCGTGCCCGGCGCAACCGCCGAGTGGACGATCACCGACGCCGGCGAGCCCGGCACCAGCGACACGATGACGCTGACGATCAGGGACGCCGCGAACGTCGTCGTCCTCACCGTCAGCGGCACGCTCAACAACGGCAATCACCAGGCGCACGACGGCTAAGACCGTCGCCGCCTCACAACCTCCGAAGGGCCCGGCGGAGCGGGCCCTTCGGCTTTCTAGCCGCCGCCGAGCGCGGCCCGCATGACCTCGCGCGGCGCGGCGACGCCGGTCCAGAGCTCGAACGACACTGCGCCCTGCGCGACCAGCACCTCCAGGCCGCCGACGACGGTCGCGCCCGCCTCCCGCGCCGCCACCGCGGTGGCGGTCTCGGGATAGGGGAGGTCGACGAGCGTCTGGCCGGGCGTCAGCACCGCGAGGACCTCTTCCCGCTCCGACGTCGCGTTCACCACGAGGTCGGCATCCGCCAGGTCGGGAGGCCACTCGCCACGGCGCGAGAAGACACGGGCGTGCGGAAGGGCGTGCAGGAACGCACGGGCCGAGCCTCCGTCGCCGAGGATCACGGGCCGCTCCGCCCGCAGGCCGTCGAGGATCGCGGGATCGGTCGTGCGGCCCTCGATCCGGTCGCCGTGCACGAGGAGCGTGTTGACCGAGGGGGCGTCGGACTCGACGAGCGCGGCGGCGGCGAGCTTGTGCGGGGTGGTCACGTTCGCGCCCGCGAAGCCGAGCGCCACGAGCCCGCGGAGGGCCTCCTCGAGCCGGTCGGAGGGGACGTCGAGGGCCACGTACGCCCAGTCGAGCCCGCGCGCGGCGAAGGCGGCGTTCTGCATCCGCGGGGAGAGCGAGTGGGTGACGGGGTGGCCGATAAGGCCGACAAGCCGCGTCGTGGCAGTAATCAAGCGCCCACACTCAGAGACCGAACACCAGCGCCAAAGCCTCGTCGAGGTTGCGTAGCTCGCTGGCGCTCAGGCGTCCCGCGGATTCGCCCAGCCTGTCCGGGCTGACCGCCGTCGTCTGTTCGACGAGGACCCGCGTCTGCGTCCCGGCGAGGTCGATCGTCGGGCGGAACGACCGCGGAGGCGCCGACGTCGACGTAGGTGAGACGAGCACCGTGGAGAGGGCCAGGAGCTCATCGGCCTGAACGACGACGGCGCACCGCGCGCCGCCCTGCTCCGGCCGCCGAGCGCCTCGCGGTACGCGTAGACGAAAGACCTCCCCGCGGACCATGAGCCGCTAGGCCTCGGGCCAGGGCGCCGCCAGCGCGTCCATCTCTCGGCGCACGCGAAGGGCCTCGGCGAGATCCTCGGGGTCGGCAGCCGCGGCCTCCGCCTCCAGCCGCAACGCGCTCTTCCGCCGACGCCGCTCGGCCGCTTCGCTCAGCGCGAGACGAATCGCCTCGGAGTCGCTATGCCCCTCGTCGCGAAGGACGGCGAGATCCTGCTCGGCGGGGCTGTCGAGTCGAGCCTGCACGGTACGGGGCACACGGAGATCGTACCACAAAATGTACTACAGCACCGAGCTCAGCCGCAGAGGTAGCCGTACTCGCAGCGCTTGCGGAAGAACTCCGCCTCGCTCGCGGTGAAGAAGTGCCGCCGGCTGTTCGGCCTGCGGAGGAAGTAGAGGTAGTCCTTCCGCGCCGGGTTCGCGGCCGCTTTGATCGACGCGAGCCCCGGGTTCGCGATCGGCGTGGGCGGCAGTCCGGCCCGCTTGCGCGTGTTGTACGGGTTGTCGCTGTCGAGATGGGATTGCCGCAGCGACTCCGTCCCCGGCACCTTGAGCCCGTAGCGGATCGTCGCGTCGATCCCGAGCGGCATCCCCACCTTCAGCCGGTTGTAGATCACGGCCGCGATCAGCCGGCGCTCCGAGGCGACGGCGGCCTCCTTCTCGACCATCGAGGCGATGATCAGCACGTCGTACGGCGTCAGCTTCTTCGACTTCGCGTAGGCGAGGCCGACCTGCGACCATGCGTGCTCGAACGCCGCGAGCTGCTTCTCGACGAGCTGCTTCGTGGTCGTCTTCGGCAGGAACTCGTAGAGCGCGGGGAACAGGAACCCCTCGAGCTGGCGCGGCCGGCCGTCCTCCGCGAACTCGCCCGGCAGCGCGTGGCGCCGCGTGAGCGCCAGGTAGCGCTTGGCCTCCAGCCTGGGCGTGACGCCGCGCCGCTCCTCGGCGATCTTGTTCACGGCCGTGATCCGGGCGGCCATCTGCTCGCGCGTGAAGCCTTCCGGGAAGACGATCCGGAGCGGCTCCGGCGGCGGGACCGTCTCGGTCGTCGGCGGCGCGGCACCCGGATCACCGCTGCACGCGGTCAGCGCCGCCGCGGCGACCAGCGCCGCGACGAGCCGGATCTTCACGGGCCCTCCAGCCGTGCGAGGTAGGACTCGAGCAGATGCGCGGCCGCGCGCGCGTCCTCGGGGGCGCGCCCTCCTCCCCGCCCCGCGAGCGCCGTCGTGAAGCGCTCGTCGTACGTCTCGACGGGGACGTCGAGCACGGCGCGCAGCCGCCCGACGAAGCCCTCGGTGGAGCGCGCCTGCGCGCCCTTCTCGCCGCGCAGCGTCAGGGGCAGGCCCACCACCACGAGGTCGACGCTCTCCTCCCTGACGAGCTCCGCCACTCGCTCGACCACGTCCCCGGACACGACGGTCAGCGGACGGGCGAGCGTGCCGGTCGCGTCGGAGACGGCGACGCCGGTGCGAGCGGCGCCGTAGTCCAGTGCGAGCACCTTCACGTCAAGGCGGCGACGATCAGGCGCTCGGCCTCGGCGAGGGCGTCGCCCAGGCGCTCGGCGTCCTTCCCGCCGGCGCGCGCCATCGTCGGCCGGCCGCCGCCCCTGCCGCCGACGAGGGCGGCCGCCTCGCGGATCACGTTGCCGGCGTGCACGCCACGAGCCTCCAGGGACTCGTCCACGTTGATCACGAGCTGGGCCGTGCCGTCCTCGAGCGCGCCGACGATTACCGCCGCCGGCGCGTGCTGCTGCTTGAGCCGGTCGGAGATGTCGAGCGGGTTGCCGCTGCGCACCTCGACCACGAGCACCTGGACGTCGCCGGCCTGCGTCTGGCGCGTGATCTCGAAGTCCGCCTCGGCCGCCTCGGCCACGCGCGGCTGCTTGCGGGCCTTGGCCAGCTCGGCGCGCAGCTCGCCCGCCTCGCGCGCCTTCTCCCGGAGGAACGAGTAGGCCTCGCCGGCGGTCAGCGCCTCGATCCGGCGAGCGCCGGCGCCCACCGAGCCCTCGGAGGCGATCACGAACGGGCCGATCTCCGCGGTCCGGCTGACGTGGGTGCCACCGCAGAGCTCGCGCGAGACGCCGTCGATCTCGACCACGCGAACCTCGTCCCCGTACTTCTCGCCGAAGAGCATCATCGCGCCGAGCTGCCGCGCCTCCTCGATCGGCGTCACGAATGCCCGCACGGGCCGGTTCTCGAAGATCCGCTCGTTGACGAGCTGCTCGACGCGGTCGCGCTCCTCCACCGCGAGCGCCTGCGTGTGCGCGAAGTCGAAGCGGAGCTTGTCCGGCCGGACGGCCGAGCCCGCCTGGACGACGTGGTCGCCCAGCACCTCGCGCAGCGCCCAATGGAGGAGGTGCGTGGCGGTGTGGTTGGCCATCGTCGGGAACCGCGCGTGCCAGTCGACGACCGCCCGCACGCGGTCGCCCTCGGCGAAGGCCGTGCCCTCGAACCCCGTGCCCTCGAAGGTCAGCACCTGGTCGTCCCCGACCCGGTCGGCCTGGCGCAGCACTGCCCGCGCGCCGGTCTCCTCGTGCTCGATGTACCCGTGGTCGGTCACCTGGCCGCCGCCCTCGGGGTAGAACGGAGACTCGAAGAGCTTGGCCTGGAAGGTGCCGTCGCCACCGTCCCGGTAGGCCGAGATCGCCGTCAGGACGTCGAGCCGCTCGTAGCCGACGAACTCGGTCGGCGGCCCGCCGATGTCGCCGGCCGTGCGCACGTCGGTCGCGCGCGAGATCTCGCGGTGCTCCGCCATCCGGCGCGAGAACTCCTCCTCGTTGAGCTCGAGCCCACGCTCGCGTGCGAGCTCCTTGGTCAGCTCGTACGGGAAGCCGTACGTCGCCGCCAGCTCGAACGGGTCGACATGCCCGCGCGCGGCCTGCTCCTCGAACAGCTTCAGCCCCCGCGCCAGCGTCTCCGAGAACCGCTCCTCCTCGGCGCGGATCACGTCCTGGATGCGCGCGCGGTGCTCGGGCAGCTCCGGATACGCCGGGCCCATCTGCTCGACGACGACGTCGGTCAGCCGCCAGAGGTCGTCCAGCCCGATCGTGCGCGCCTGCTGGACGGCGCGGCGGATGATCCGCCGCAGCACGTAGCCGCGGCCCTCGTTCGAGGGGACGACGCCGTCGCCGACGAGGAAGGTCATGCCGCGGCCGTGGTCGGCGAGGATCCGGTGCGCCTTGGTCGCCTGCTCGTTCTCGCCGAAGCGCGTGCCCGTCTCGCCGGCGATCCAGTCCATGATCGTCTGGTACGCGTCGGTCTCGTAGACGCTGCGCACGCCCTGGAGCACGGCGGAGGTGCGCTCGAGACCCAGGCCCGTGTCGACGTTCTGCTTCGGAAGCGGCGTCAGCGTCCCGTCCTCGTGCAGCTCGTACTCCATGAAGACGAGGTTCCAGAACTCGAGGAAGCGGTCGCACCGGGGGCACGCGGGGGCGCAGTCGGGCTCGCCGCAGCCGAACTCCTCGCCGTAGTCCCAGTAGATCTCGGAGTCGGGCCCGCACGGGCCGGGGCCGCCGACCGACCAGAAGTTCTCCGAGCTCGGCAGGCCGACGATGCGCTCGCGCGGCATGCCGACCCGCTCCCAGAGCTCGATCGCCGTCTCGTCCTCCCCCAGCCCGAGCTCCGGGTCGCCCGCGTGCACGGTCACCCAGATGCGATCCCACTCGAAGCCGAGGTGGTTCTGGACGAATTCGGTCGCGAAGTCGATCGCGCCCTCCTTGAAGTACTGCCCGAACGAGAAGTTGCCGAGCATCTCGAAGAAGGTCAGGTGGTGGCCGTCGAGCCCGACCTCGTCGATGTCCTGCGTCCGGAAGCTCTTCTGTGCCGTCGTCGTCAGCGGCGCCGGCGGAGGCTCGCGCCCGAGGAAGTAAGGCATCTGCGGCTGCATGCCGGCAGTGGTCAGCAGCGTCGAGTGGTCCTCCGGGCGCGGGATCAGCGGCCACGAGGGCAGCCGCTTGTGGCCCCTGGCCTCGAAGAAGGAGAGGAAGCCCTCCCGGAGCTCCGCAGAGGTCCGCATCGCCCCGATTGTACGGCGCGCTTTCTAGGGGCCCCCAGGAAGTGCGAAGCACTTTCTGCGGATATCTATCCAGCCGCCTTGCGGCGGGGCGGCTCGGCGGGCTCGCCCGCGTCGATCTCCTCGCGGATCTTCTCCAGCGAGCGGCGGATCAGGCGCGAGACGTGCATCTGCGAGATCCCGACCTGCTGCGCGATCTGGGACTGGGTCAGGCCCTCGAAGAAGCGCAGGTGGAGGATGCGGCGCTCGCGCTCGTCGAGCACGCGCCACCCGGGCTCGAGCACGGCCCGGTCCTCCGAGACCTCGTACATGTGCTCCTCGGTCCCGATCGACTCGAGCGGGTCGAGGTCGTCGTCGTCGCCCCCGCCGCCGGAGAGCGACAGCGTGCTGTACGCGCGACTCGACTCGAGCGCCTCCAGCACTTCCTCCTCGGTCACCCCGGCGGCCTCCGCGAGCTCGCCGATCTTCGGCGAGCGGCCAAGCTCGACCGTCAGGCGCTCAATCAGGCGGGAGAGCCGGACGTTCAGCTCCTGCAAGCCGCGCGGCACGCGCACCGACCAGCCCTTGTCGCGGAAGTGGCGCTTGATCTCGCCGATGATGTTCGGCGTCGCG
>JBBDQR010000135.1:0-3639 GCA_040905885.1 Gaiellaceae bacterium
TTCTTGTCCCACACCCAGACGTCCTCCATCCGGACGTGGAAGAACGGGTAGCTCGTGCCGGGAGTCGACGTCAGCTCGAGCTTGTTGCAGAGGTAGGTCGCGTCCTGGGTGAGGACGCAGTAGCGGAAGAGGCCGAAGACGTCGTTGTACTCGCGCTTCAGCCGGAGCTCGAGCTCCGCCTCGTACTCGTCGAGCTCGTCGAGGTGCGACATGCGGCCTAGTGTAGCCCTGCGAGGAGCCGCCCCACAGGCCCGCGCCCGGGAAGCTCGAGCTCCGGCGCCAGCTCGGCGAGCGGCTCGAGCGCGAACCGCCGCTCGTGCAGGCGCGGATGCGGCACGGTGAGCCCCGGCTCGTCCACGCGCTCGTCGCCGTAGACAAGAAGGTCGAGGTCGATTGTCCGCGGCCCGAAGCGCGGCCCCTCGCGGGTGCGGCCGAGCGCCCGCTCGACGCCGAGCAGCAGGTCGAGCAGCTCCCGGGGCCCGAGCGCCGTCTCGAGCTCGACGGCCCCGTTGAGGAAGCGCGGCTGCTCCTCGAAGCCGACCGGGTCGGTCTCGCGGAGCGTGGACACGGCCAGCACCTCGACGCCGGGAGCGCCGCGCAGGAGGTCGACCGCCCGCTCGATCGTGCCCCGCCGGTCGCCGAGGTTGGCGCCGACGCCGATGTAGGCCCTCACTCCGGGGCCCCCGCGGAATGCGCAGCATTCCGTGGGGCGGTCATGGGAGCTCGACGGTCGCCGCGGTCCACTCCACCGGCGCCTCGAGGCGCACGTCGGGCTTGCGGACGCGGACGGAGACGGCCTGCAGCGGGAAGCGGCTCATCAGCTCCTCCGCGACGGCCCGCGCGAGCGCCTCGAGCAGCGTGAAGCGGCGGCCGTCCGAGACCTCGCGCACGGCCGCGACGACGGCTCGGTAGTCGACGGCGTCCTCGAGCCGGTCCGAGCGTCCCGCCTCCCCCACGTCCAGCCGGACGTCGAAGAGGAAGCGCTGGCCGGCCTCCTGCTCCTGCTCGAGCGCCCCATGGCGACCGTGGAGCTCCAGGCCCTGGATCTCGACGACGGTCATCCCGCGACCGCCTGCGCCACCGTGAGCGCCTCGACCGTTTCCTGCACGTCGTGGACGCGGAGCATCGAGGCGCCGCGCTCGTAGGCGGCCACGGCGACCGCCAGGCTCGCGGAGAGCGGCCCGGTGCGCGCCTCCGGATCCCCCAGAGCCTTCCCCAGCGAGCTCTTGCGGGAGAAGCCGACGAGGATCGGCCGGCCGAGCGCCGTGAGGACGTCGAGGCGCCGGATCAGCTCGAAGTTGTGCTCCGGCGTCTTGCCGAAGCCGATACCGGGATCGAGGCAGACGAGCTCCTCGCGGACGCCCTGCGCGACCGCGAACGCCAGGCGCTCCTCGAGGAACGCGGCCACCTGCGAGGCGACGTCCTCGTAGACCGGGTTCCGCTGCATCGTCCGGGGCTCGCCGAGCATGTGCATCAGGCAGAGGTAGCAGCCGGCCTCGGCCACGACTCCGACCAGCGCGGGATCGCCGCGGAGCGCCGTGACGTCGTTGACCAGCTCCGCGCCGAGCTCGAGCGCGCGCCGCGCGACCTCCGCCTTGGAGGTGTCGACCGAGAGCGGCGCCCCTGCGAGCCCCTGGAGGACCGGGACGATGCGCCGCAGCTCCTCGTCGGCGTCCACCGGCTCGGCACCGGGGCGGGTCGACTCGCCGCCGACGTCCACGATCGCGGCGCCCTCGTCCAGCATGCACCAGCCGGCCGACACCGCCGGCTCCGGCCGCAGGTGCACCCCGCCGTCGAAGAACGAGTCCGGCGTGACGTTGACGATCCCCATCACCGACGGACGTGGGAACCGCTGCTCGAACGGCGGCCGGGCCATCGAGCTGAGCCTAGCTCCACCCGAAACGGCCCGCACTCGGCGGGCCGTTCGGGTGGGTGGGAGACCGCTTAGGAGTGGGCGACGCGGACGCCGCGGCGGCTGGCGAGCGCCGCGAGCATCAGGAGTCCGACGATGCCGAAGAGACCGAGCGAGGAGAACAGGGCGATCCGGCCCCACTCGATCGTCGAGGCGGGCGCGACGCTGGGGGTCGTCACGTTCTGCGGGACGTAGCGGTCGGGGCCGACGGTCCCGCCGCGGGCGGCCTGCTCGACCGCCTTGCGATCGGCCGCCGGAAGCACGTAGCCGCTCCCGGCCGAGAGGCCGTGGACGTCCTCGGCGGTGAGGCCGCTCGTCGCGTAGATGTCCACGACTGCCCCGGTGCCCCGCTCGTCGTAGCGGGCCAGAGCGGCCGTCGGGAGCAGCACGGCCACCGCGAAACCGAGCGAGATGGCCCGGGCGAGATACCGCCGCCGCCGAATCAGAAAGATGCGCTTCATCGTGTCCTCCTGGGGGAAGTCATTTGACCGGAAGACGCGATCGCGCTAAACGAGCGCTAAATGGAGTACCGACTGCTCGGCCCGATCGAGGTGCTCGACGGCGAGCGCCGCCTCCCGCTCGGGGGACCGAAGCAGCGGGCTCTGCTGGCCGTCCTCCTCCTCGGGGCGAACCGGGTCGTGCCGCGCGGTGAGCTCGTCGAAGCCGTATGGCCGGAAGGGCCGCCTCCGACGGCGGCGACGGCGGTCCAGGTGTACGTGTCGCGGCTCCGCAAGACGCTCCCCGAGGGCGTGCTCGAGACCCGGCCGGCGGGCTACATCCTGCACGTCGACCCCGGCCAGCTCGACTTGGAGCGCTTCGAGCGGCTCGCGAACGAGGCGAGGCTACGCGAGGCGCTCGCCCTCTGGCGTGGTTCGCCCGTCGAGGGAATCGAGCTGGGTGTCTGGGCCCGGGCGGAGGTGCACCGGCTGGCGGAGCTCCACGCCGCGGTGCTCGAGGACAGGATCGAGGCCGATCTCGCGCTCGGCCGGGACGCCGAGCTGATCGGCGAGCTCGAGGGCCTGGTCGCCCGTCATCCCCTCCGCGAGCGCCTCCGCGGGCAGCTGATGCTCGCGCTCTACCGGGCCGGCCGGCAGGCGGAGGCGCTCGAGCAGTACCGCGTGGCGCGCTCCGTGCTCCTGGACGAGTTGGGGCTGGAGCCGGACGCGGCGCTGCGGCGGCTGCACGGCGCGATCCTGCGGCAGGAGCCGGGGCTCGAGCTCCAGGCCGCGGCCACCGAGCGGGTGCGGGCGGCCGTGCTCTTCGCGATCCTCACGCCTGGGGACGAGGGCGAACCGGCGGCCGTGCGGGAGCTGCTCGAGCAGGCGGTCGAGACCGCCTCCTCCGAGCTCCGGGAGGCCGGGGCGGCCGTCGAGCGCGGGCTCGCCGGAGCGCTCCTGGCGCGCTTCGGCGGCGACGCGGGTGACGCGCTGAGCGCCGCGACCGCCGTCCAGCGAAGGCTCGACTCGACCTTCGCCGGCTCTGTCCGCGCCCGGATCGGAATCGAGGCCGGCGAGGTGCTCGCCGGGCCTGGGGGTATCACGGGCACGCCGGTTGCAGTCGCCGCGAAGCTCGCCGGCGCCGCCGCGCCCGGGGAAGTCCTCGTCGGCGAGGCGGCCGCCGCAGCAATCGGCGACCCATCCTGAACTGGCCTCGGGCCAGCGCGATTGCGAGGCGGAAGCCCGAAGGCTTCCGCCGAGCGCGCGCCGTACCGGGCGCCCCCCCCCCCC
>JBBDQR010000136.1:0-1923 GCA_040905885.1 Gaiellaceae bacterium
TCTTCCCGGACAACGCGGTCGAGTACTTCGTCTCCTACTACGACTACTACCAGCCAGAGGCGTACGTCCCCCAGGCCGACCTCTACATCGAGAAGGAGTCGACCCAGAACGACGACATCGCCCGGCTGCGCCTCGCCGCCACCTCGGCGCTGTTCACGCGCCGGGACGTGCTCGTCGTCGCCTCCGTCTCCTGCATCTACGGGCTGGGCTCGCCGGAGGAGTGGCGCGAGCGCGTGCTGATCCTCGAGGTGGGGGAGGAGCACGACCGCGACGCGGCCCTGCGCAAGCTCGTCGAGTCGCAGTACGTGCGCAACGACACCGTGCTCGGCCGCGGCCGATTCCGCGTCAAGGGAGACGTCGTCGAGGTGCAGCCGGCGAACGCCGAGACCGCGTACCGGATCTCGTTCTTCGGCGACGAGGTGGAGCAGATCACCCACTTCGACCCGCTGACGGGCGAGGTGTACGCGAAGCTCGACAACCTGACGATCTGGCCGGCGACGGAGTACGTCACCTCGCGGCCGACGATCGAGCGCGCCGTCGACGAGATCCGCACCGAGCTCGAGGCGCAGCTGGCGAAGCTCGAGCGGGAGGGGAAGATGCTCGAGGCGCACCGGCTGCGGCAGCGCACCGAGTACGACCTCGAGATGATGAAGGAGCTCGGCTTCTGCTCCGGGATCGAGAACTACTCGCGGATCCTCGAGGGCCGCCCGCCGGGCTCGCACCCGTTCACGCTGCTCGACTACTTCCCGGACGACTTCCTCGTCTTCGTCGACGAGTCCCACCAGACCGTCCCCCAGATCGGCGGCATGTCGGAGGGCGACCGGTCGCGTAAGGAGACGCTCGTCGACTTCGGGTTCCGGCTGCCGTCGGCGCTGGACAACCGGCCGCTCCGCTTCGACGAGTTCCTCGAGAAGGTGCCCCAGCTCGTGTTCGTCTCCGCGACGCCGGGCCCGTACGAGCTGCGCCACTCGACGCGGATCGCGGAGCAGCTCGTCCGGCCGACCGGGATCGTCG
This sequence comes from Gaiellaceae bacterium, assembly GCA_040905885.1. Lineage (GTDB taxonomy): Bacteria > Actinomycetota > Thermoleophilia > Gaiellales > Gaiellaceae > JACVRU01. Next base: position 1,015 of record JBBDQR010000136.1, read on the forward strand.
ACCCCGAGGTCGAGGTGCGGCCGACCAGGAACCAGATCGACGACCTGCTGGCAGAGATCCGGCGCCGCGAGGAGATGGGCGAGCGCGTGCTCGTCACGACGCTGACGAAGAAGATGGCCGAGGACCTGACCGACTACCTGCTCGAGTCGGGCGTCAAGGCGCGCTACCTCCACTCCGAGATCGACACGCTCGAGCGGATCCGGATCATCCGCGAGCTGCGGCTCGGCGAGCACGACGTGCTCGTCGGGGTCAACCTGCTGCGGGAGGGGCTCGACATGCCCGAGGTCTCGCTGGTGGCGATCCTCGACGCCGACAAGGAGGGCTTCCTCCGCGGCCGCACCTCGCTGATCCAGACGATCGGGCGCGCGGCGCGGAACGTGAACGGCAGGGTCGTGCTCTACGCCGACAAGATGACCGAGGCGATCAATGAGGCGCTCGACGAGACGAACCGGCGGCGGGCGGTGCAGCTCGCCTACAACGAGGAGCACGGGATCACGCCGGAGACGATCCGCAAGGGCGTCTCGGACATCGCCGAGTTCCTCACGCTCGAGACGCCGCACGTGCCCTCGACGAAGCGCCGGCGAGGCGCGGCGAAGGTGGAGGGGATGTCGCGCGACGAGCTGGAGAAGCTCGTCGTCACCCTCGAGGAGGAGATGTTCGCCGCCGCCGAGGAGCTGCGCTTCGAGTACGCGGCGAAGCTCCGCGACGAGATCAAGGCCCTGCGGCGCGATCTGGAGGCCGTGAGCGAGAGTCCAGCCGCCTCGCGTTCCTGACGCCCCGCTGGCAAGCGTCGGAGGGCGCGACAGTGCAGGTAGCACGGGGCGTCCGACAGAGCGCCGCCAGCGGGGCGAGCCGTGGCGGAGGCCGGCACCCGGCGTAGGCTCGCCGGAGCCGGGCCAATAGCGGAGG
>JBBDQR010000136.1:1933-13227 GCA_040905885.1 Gaiellaceae bacterium
GCCGGCTCTGCCGGCGCCGAAGCGGGAGCTCGCCGGCCGGGAGCCACGGCGATCAGGGGCGCGAGGGACGAGATCAAAGCGCTACGCCGCGAGCTTGAGGCGTTCGAGCAGGCGCCGGCCTAGCGACTTCCGCGCGCGGCGCTGCTCTTCCTGCTCGGCCATCGCCTTGTGGTAGGCGATCCGCTCCTCGAGCATGCGCGTCGTCTCCTCGCGGCGCGCGAGCTCCTCAGGCGTCAGGTTGCCCGCTCTCTTCCTCTTCTTCGCCATCGTCCTCCTCGAGCAGTACGCGGATTCTCTGGACGTCGCGTCTGATGTCGCCGAGCATGCCCATGATAGTCGTGACGTCTCCGTGCGAGATCGGCGGCTCCACGCGGAGATCGTGGCCTCAGGAGCCCCGCCGCGCAATTGCCTCTTTCGGACGTTTCACGCCTCCCGCGAGATGGGCAGAAGGCGCCAATGGGAATCCTCTGGCTCATCATCGCCGGCCTCGTCGTCGGCGCGCTCGGACGCCTCGTCAAGCCAGGCCGCGACCCGATGGGCTGGCTCGCGACAATCGCCGTGGGCATCGTCTCGGTCCTGGTCGTCGGCCTTCTCTTCGGATACGACGACCTCGACTTCTGGCACTACGTGCTCGCCGTGGTCGTGGCAGCGGTGCTCGTCGCGATCGTCGGCCGGATGTGGCCCGACCGCGACCGGCGCGTCACGGTCTGAGCGCGGCCTCGGTCTCGGCGACCAGCTCGCGGACGATCTCGCCCGCGGGCTTGATCTCGCGGACGGCGCTCACCGACTCGCCCGCCCACAGCGGCGCGTAGTCGAGGTCGCCGTCGAACCCGGGTGTCGTCATGAAGACGCCGTAGCGCGGGATCTCCGCCGTCCCCCACGGCTCCGCGAGCGTGCCGACGGTCGTGCCCTCGCCGGGCCGCTCGCCGCTCGGCGGCCGGCCGGCGGCCTCCCACTCCTCGTACGTCTTCCCGCGGAGCGCGCGGTGCGGCGCATCCGGCCAGCCGACGTCGAACAGGTCCTCGGTGTAGACGGTGTCCTCGGCAGTGCTCGCGACCACCCGCCGCTTGTACTCCTCGTGGATGTACGCCTCGGTGCTGGCGACGAAGCGCGTGCCGAGCGAGACGCCCTGCGCGCCGAGTGTGAGCGCCCGCGCGATGTCGGCGCCGTCGCGGATCCCGCCCGAGGCGAGCACCGGTATGAGATCGACCGCGGCGACGCAGGCGGGGAGCATCTCCCAGATCGGCGTGCGGCTCTTGACGTGCCCGCCGGCCTCGCTCCCCTGGGCGATGACCGCGTCGACGCCCGCGGCGGCCGCCGCGCGGGCCTCGTCGACCGCGCCGACCTGGACGAGGAGCCTCGTCCCCGCCCGGCGCGCGTCCTCGACGAACGGCGCGGGGTCGCCCCAGAAGAGGACGAGCGCTGGGACGCGCTCCTCGAGGCAGACGCGGATCCGCTCCTCGACGATCGGCGCGGTCGCGGGAACGGCGAGCCCGGCGATGATCACGTTGACGCCGAACGGGCGGCTCGTCAGCTGCCGCACCCTGGCGATCTCCTCGCGGAGGTAGTCGCCGCCGATCGGGCCGCTGCCGAGGACGCCGCAGCCGCCCGCGTTCGAGACCGCCGCGGCGAGCTCCGGCCGCGCGCCGCGGGCGAAGCCGACGCTGAAGATCGGATGCTCGATCCCGAGCTCGCGGCAGAAGGGCGTCGTCAGCACGGCGCCGTCACCAGCTCGCGGCCCTCGCGGCCGCAGTTGAAGAGCAGGTCGAGGACGGAGAGGTTCGGCTCGAAGCCGTCCCAGAGCTGCGGGTGCTCGGGGTACGCGTACTCGTCGTAGCGCAGCTCGATCCCGTGCTCGTTCAGCAGCCGCTCGTCGTTGTACTCGCGCCCGCCGCCGGCGCCGGAGAGGTAGACGTCCGCGCCCACCGCCTTGCAAACGTCGACGATCAGGTCGGACTTCTCGCCGAACGACTCGAGCGTCTCCGAGAGGCGCACGCGGCGGGTCTCGATCCCGAGGTAGCCGGCGATCGCCTCGATCAGCCCGACGTTCAGGTCGACGAGCGTCCGCCCCCGCTCGAGCCCGTCGCGGTAGAGCTCGAAGACCTCGTCGAAGTGGGGGGCGCGCTTGTAGCTCTGCTCAACCGTCTTCAGATGCTTCTCCCGCCAGCGCTCGTCAGCGAAGTCCACCTCGAGGTAGGACGCCTTCCCCTCGTGTCCCTTGGGGACGGAGACCGGGATGGTCAGGAAGACGACGCCGTTCGGCGTCTTGATCCTGTTCCGCGCCGCGAAGCTCTGGCCGCGCGGGTACTGCACCGCGTCGAGGTAGACGAAGACGTCGCAGGCCGCGACCTTGCGGAAGTAGCCCGGCCACGGGATGTAGTTCGGCTGGTGGATCGCCGCGATCGTCACGGGTCCTCGGCGCGCAGGCGCTCGAGCAGGGCGGCGAAGCGTTGCCTGTCCTCCGTCCGGTCGGCGTGCACCCGGAACGGGAACTCGCCGGGCGGCCGCTGCCGGATCCCGGCTCCGGCCCGCTCGGCCACGGCCGCGAGCACGGAGCTCGGGTCGCGCGCCAGCTGCTCGTAGGTGACGCGCACGACGGCGTCCTCGCCGACCTCGGCCAGCGCGCGGTTGTAGAAGCGGGCGAGATAGTGGACCTGCCCTGCGATCTGCTCCCGGTGGTCGCGGTCCTTCAGCAGCGGATACTCGGGCGGGATGTAGCTCCACCACGCCTGCGGGTCGTCGTAGTACTTGTGCCGGGCGTCGAGGATCGAGACCGCGGCGTCCAGCGGGTCCCGCTCGATCAGCACGTAGACGACCGGCCCGAGCTCGCGGCGCAACCTCGGCAGGTGGTAGGCGCCGAGCATGTTCTTGGCGACGAAGGGCTTGCCGAGCTCGTGCTGGACGTTGGCGAGCGTGAGCCTCAGCCCCGCCCAGTCGATCTCGTCCTCGCGCTCGCGGGCGTGGACGACGTCGTCGAAGGAGTGCTTGCGGAGCCAGAAGCGCCAGAAGTAGCCCCACTCGTGGATGTCGAGCAGGCTCCTCGTGCGCGCGTAGTCCGACTCGAACGAGGGCTCCTCGGCCTCGCCGGCGATCAGCCGCGCCAGGCGGATGCCGTGCACGGGCGCGCGCCAGAAGCGGGCCGCGAAGTTGTTCACGTAGCCGGCGTCGAGGCAGTAGGCGAGCAGCTGGCTCAGGAGCGTCGTCCCCGAGCGCGGCAGCCCGAGCACGAAGACGAACGAGTGCTCGATCCCGTAGTCCTCGTAGAGGTCGAGCTCGCGCGGCGCGAGGTACTCGTTCAGCTCCTCGAGGAAGCGCTCGCCCGACGGATCCTTCGCGTACGCCCCGCGGCGCCTGGCGTAGAGGTCGTCGAAGCGCTCGGTCGCCGTCACGGCGCGCAGCATAGGCCGCGTGCGGCGGCTAGCCGAGCCAGAGCCAGAGCTGCAGCATCGCCTGCGCCCCGAAGAGCGCGGCGGCCACCGAGGTGGCGAAGGCCGCCGAGACGACCACCGTATGGGTGAGTGGATCGAGGCTCATGTGCCGCAGAGCGCCGCAGGGCGCTGTCTCAGCTTAGGCGCGGGCCGGCGGCGCGCAATCCCCCGAAAGTGGCCCGTCTGGTAGAACCGCGCGCGTGGAGCTGTGGTTCCTGCTCTCGCTCGCGCTCGGCGGCCTGGTCGTCGGCGCGCTGGGCCGTCTGGCCGTGCCGGGGCCGGACCCGATGCCGTGGTGGGCGACGATCCTGCTCGGCATCGCCGGGATGTTCCTCGGCGGCCTCGCGTCGGTGACCTTTCTCCACGCGGGCTACAGCCTGCTCCTCGCGGTGATCTCCGCCGCCCTGCTCCTGATCGCCTATCGCAAGCTCGTCCAGAAGCGCCCGCTCACGGGCCCGGAGGCCCGCCGGTTGCGCTGAGCGGTCGCATCCCGCGGGGGAAGAGCCGCCTTGCGGTCAGCGCCCAGTCGTCGTCGCGCCAGATGTAGGTGGAGACGGCGATGGTGTCGTCGTCCGCGTCGTAGAGGTGGAGCCCGCGGGCCTCGCCCCGCCGCTGCGGGCGCGGCTGCCCGAGCCCGGGAGCGACGGAGACGACGACCGCCCCGGCGTCCCCGTGAACGACCTCGAACTCGCGCCGCTCGCTGACGGCCCCCTGGTGCGTGTGGCCGGCGAGGACCAGCTCCGCGCCCGAGTCCACGAGGGCAGCGAGCACGCGGTTGCGCTCGGCCACGGGCTTCTTCCGCGTGCGCCAGGGCGCGCCGATCATGTGATGGTGGAGGGCCACGACCCGGAGCGCGCCGGGCGCGGCCTCTCCGAGCCGCTCGGCGGCCCAGGCGAGCTGGCTCCGCCGCAGGCCTCCGGACTGGTGCCGCCAGGCGCGGACCGAGTTCAGGCCGACGAGGTGCAGCGTCTCGGACGCGTAGACGGGCTGCGTGTCGCCCCAGGTCCGCTCGAACTCGGCGAACGTGCGCAGGAAGCGCGCGGGTGGCCAGCTAGGGATGTCGTGGTTGCCGGGCACGACGAGCAGCGAGCCGCCGAGCGCACGGAGGAAACGGGCCGCCGCCTCGTGCTGGGCGGGGCGGTTGCGGTGCGTGAGGTCGCCGGTGACGGCGAGCAGCTCCGGCCGCGTCCGCTCGACGAGCGTCGAGAGCGCGCGTGCGACGGCGGCGTCCTCGCGCGTGCCGATGTGGAGATCGGACACGTGCAGGATTCGTGTAGCCACAGCCGAAGGAGGCTATACAGTTGGACGAAAGCCCATGGGCGACGAATCCACCGAGATCTTCGACGACCTCTACCTGGGTCTTCGCGCGGGCGGCGCCATCCGCAAGCAGCGCCGCGGCGAGTCGCTGACGACCGAGGAGCTGGAGGCCCTCGGCCGCTGGCAGCGGCTCTCGCCCTGGCGGAAGGCGATCGCGATCGGCGCCTTCGGCGTCGGGACCTTCGGGCTCGGGTTCACTTTGGGCAGCCTCGTCTTCGGTAGGTGGCGCAAAGCGTAGTGGGCTGCCCTGCCCGCGATGCGCCGGCAGAGCCGGCACATCGCTCTCTTTCGTGCTCCGTCGAGCCTACGCACGCCGGCAGCCTCGTCTTCGGCCGCTGGCGCAAGGCCTGAGGCCCCACGGCATCATCCTTGCCGGCCCCCTCGCGCGGGCAGTCGCGCTGGCGGCGGCCGGCACGGCGCCGGTCGTGTTCGTCGGCTGGCCCGAGGTGCCGTTCGTCCCCCGCGACCTCGTCCGCCTGCTTGCCTAGCTGCGGCTACTCGGCCGATCCTTGACATTTGTGACTCGACGTACAAGGATGCTGCTATCTGCGGCGAGGGGTGGCGATCGTCGCTTCCACACGGGAGAGGACACTCAGATGAAGAGACTTCTGATGTGCCTTCCGTTCGCGACGGCGCTCACGCTCGCGGGCGGAGGCATGGCCGCGGCTCCGCCGCACGCGCTCTTCGGCGACGCCGCGATCGTCGCGGGAGGGAACCCAGGAAAGGCCGCCCGGATTCGGTCCGACGCTTCGGTCGCACCGGGATTCGGGGGAGTGAGCTTCCCTCCGACTTCGCCCATCGCCTGGCCGGATCTTGCGACGCTCAGTGCGGACTTCAACGTCACCGACGACGGCTGCGGCGGCGGCTCGCCGCGGATCTCGCTCGGCGTCGATACCGACAATGACGGCGTGCGGAACGGCGTCGTCCACATCGCGATCGGGCCCTCGCCGTCCTTCACCGGGTGCGCGAGCGGGTGGCAGTCGACCGGGAACCTGATCGGAAACGAGGACGCCGGCCGGTACGACTTCTCCCAGTTCGGAGGGTCGACCTTCACCACGTACAGCAACGCTCCCACGAGCGTGGAGAACGGCCAGGTCGTCACCGCGATCATCGTCGTCGACGGTTCCTGGAACGCGGCGGCGACCGGCGGAGACTCCGAGCAGACGGTCCTGGTGGACAACATCAACGTGAACGGGGACGTGATCACCTTCGACTGCTCGTTCACCGTCGCCGGCACGACGATGACGCTCGACGGAGACTGCGAGACGGACGCGACGATCTCCGTCCCGGACGGCTTCACGCTCGACGGCGCCGGCCACACGATCACGGCCGTCGACCCGGAGGGCGGCCACTTCCTCGGGGCCGTCGTCAAGAACGGCGGAGCGACGGCGTACGTCACGAACGTGACCGTCACGGCTTCCTCGCTCGCGGATGTCTGCGACTCCGGCGACGCAAGGTTCCGCGGGATCCTCTTCGACGGCGCGGCCGGGTCGATCACCAACACCACCGTCGTCGACCTGAACCAAGGCCAGAGCGGCTGTCAGGAGGGCAACGCGATCGAGGTTCGCAACGCGCCGTTCGACACGACCGGCACGGATCTCGCCGTGACGATCTCCGGCAATACCGCCACCAACTACCAGAAAAACGGAATCACGGCGAACGGCTCCGTCGCGGCGACGATTGTCGGCAACGTCGTCACGGGCGCCGGGCCGGTGGACTACATCGCGCAGAACGGCATCCAGGTCGGCTTCGGCGCGACCGCCCTCGTCCACGACAACGTCGTGAGCGGCAATGACTACACGCCCGAGACTTTCGTGGCCTGCGGCCTGCTGCTCTTCGAGGCGGACGGCGTCCGCATGTTCCGCAACACGTACTTCGCGAACGAGCGGGACGTCTGCATGTTCGGCCGGGGCGGCGGCCAGTTCAAGGCGTGACCGGGAGGGGGAGGCGGGGATCGCCGGCCTCCCCCTCCACCTACGAGCGGAGCGCCTCAAGACCAGGGCGCAGCCCTCCATTGTCTCGCTGCGGGTGCCCGCGATGAAGCTCGGCGGCCACTGCGAGACGACGACGAGGTGCGGGGCAGCGGCCGCCCGTTTCCGAACACTTGTTCGATCCGATGGCCCGGCTAGACTGGGCCGGTTATGGCCGCTGAGGAACTGGTCGTTCACGGGGCACGGGAGCACAATCTCAAGGACGTCACCGTCCGGCTCCCGCGCCACAAGCTGATCTGCATCACCGGCCTGTCGGGCTCCGGCAAGTCGAGCCTGGCCTTCGACACGATCTACGCGGAGGGCCAGCGGCGCTACGTCGAGTCGCTCTCCGCCTACGCCCGCCAGTTCCTCCAGATGATGGAGAAGCCCGACGTCGACCACATCGACGGGCTCTCCCCGGCGATCTCGATCGACCAGAAGACGACCTCCCGCAACCCGCGCTCGACGGTCGGGACGGTCACCGAGATCTACGACTACCTGCGCCTGCTCTACGCACGCGTCGGCCGGCCTCACTGCCCGGTCTGCGGGCGGCCGATCTCGGGGCAGAGCCTCCAGGCGATCGTCGACCAGGTGCTCCAGCTGCCCGAGGGCACGCGCTTCACCGTCAACGCGCCGGTCGTCCGCGACCGCAAGGGCGAGTACAAGGACGTGCTCGAGGAGTTGCGCCGCGAGGGCTTTACGCGCGTGAAGGTCGACGGCGAGCAGCGGCTGCTCGAGGACGAGATCGCGCTCGACAAGAAGTTCAAGCACACGATCGAGGTCGTCGTCGACCGTCTCGTGATGAAGCCCGACGTGCGCACGCGCCTGGCGCAGTCGATCGAGACGGCGGCCGAGCTGGCCGAGGGCCTCGTCGGCATCGACCTGGTCGACGAGGAGCGCGAGCTGCTCTTCTCCGAGCGCTTCGCCTGCCCGGAGCACGGCGTCTCGCTGCCGGAGCTCCAGCCGCGCATCTTCTCCTTCAACTCGCCGCACGGCGCCTGCCCGCGCTGCACCGGCCTCGGCTCGCAGCAGGAGATCGACCCGGAGCTGATCGTCCCCGACCCGTCGCTCTCGATCGAGGAGGGCGCGCTCGTCCCCTGGAGCCTCAGCTCCAGCTCGGGCTTCTACGAGTCGGTGATCGAGGCGATCGCCGACCGCTACGAGATCGACACCTCGAAGCCGTGGTCGGAGCTCTCGGAGAAGGAGCGCAGCTTCTTCCTCTACGGGACGGAGGGCGACCGGGTCTACGTCCAGTACCGGAACGCGATGGGCCGCCGCCGCTCGTACATGCTCGCCTTCGAGGGGATCGTGACCAGCCTCCAGCGCCGCTACCGCGAGACCGACTCGGACACGATGCGGGAGCGGATCGAGGAGTACATGAGCTTCCGCCCCTGTCCGGCCTGCGAGGGCGCGCGCCTCAAGCCCGAGGTGCTCGCGGTCACGGTCGGCGGGAAGAACGTCCACGAGTTCACGCAGCTGTCGGTGACGCGCGCGCTGGCCTTCCTGGACGAGCTCGACCTGACCCCGACGGAGCACCTGATCGGCGACCGGATCGTCAAGGAGATCCGGGAGCGGCTGACGTTCCTGGACAACGTCGGCGTCGGCTACCTCGCGCTCGACCGGGCGTCGGCGACCCTCTCCGGCGGCGAGGCGCAGCGGCTGCGGCTGGCGACCCAGATCGGCTCGCAGCTGGTGGGCGTCCTCTACATCCTCGACGAGCCCTCGATCGGGCTCCACCAGCGGGACAACGGCAGGCTGATCGAGACGCTCATGCGGCTGCGCGACCTCGGCAACACCGTGCTCGTCGTCGAGCACGACGAGCAGATGATGCGCTCGGCCGACTGGCTCGTCGACATGGGCCCCGGGGCGGGCGAGCACGGCGGCCACGTCGTCGCAGAAGGGCCGGCCGACGAGGTGGCCGCGAACCCGGACTCGGTGACGGGCCAGTTCCTCGCCGGCGAGCGCTCGATCGCGGTGCCCGAGCGGCGGCCGAACGACAACGGGGCGTTCGTCGTCCGCGGCGCGCGGATGCACAACCTGAAGGGGATCGACGTCGAGTTCCCGCTCGGGAAGTTCGTCTGCGTCACCGGAGTCTCCGGGTCCGGGAAGTCGACGCTCGTGAACGAGATCGTCTACAAGGCGCTCGCGAACCGCCTCCACCGCGCGAGGGTGAAGCCGGGCCTGCACGACGCGGTCGAGGGGATCGAGTGCTTCGACAAGGTGATCGAGATCGACCAGAAGCCGATCGGCCGCACGCCGCGCTCGAACCCCGCCACGTACACCGACCTGTTCACGCACATCCGCGAGCTGTACTCGCTCACGCCCGAGGCGAAGGTGCGCGGCTACAAGCCCGGTCGCTTCTCGTTCAACGTCCGCGGGGGCCGCTGCGAGACGTGCAAGGGCGACGGGCAGATCAAGATCGAGATGCACTTCCTGCCGGACGTCTACGTCCCCTGCGAGACGTGCGGCGGCAAGCGCTACAACCGGGAGACGCTCGAGGTGCGCTTCAAGGGGAGGTCGATCTCGGACGTGCTCGAGATGTCGGTCGAGGAGGCGCTCCGCTTCTTCGCCAAGATCCCGAAGATCCGCCGCCGGCTGCAGACGCTCCACGACGTCGGGCTCGACTACATCAAGCTCGGCCAGCCGGCGACGACGCTCTCGGGCGGCGAGGCGCAGCGGGTGAAGCTGGCCGCCGAGCTCTCGAAGGTGGCGACGGGGCGGACGCTCTACATCCTCGACGAGCCGACCACGGGCCTCCACTTCGCGGACATCGAGAAGCTGCTCGAGGTGCTGCAGCGGCTCGTCGACTCGGGGAACACGGTGCTCGTGATCGAGCACAACCTCGACGTGATCAAGCAGTCCGACTGGATCGTCGATCTCGGGCCCGAGGGCGGCGAGGCGGGGGGCGAGCTGGTGGCCGCCGGCACGCCCGAGCAGGTCGCCGACGTCGACGAGTCCTTCACGGGCCAGTTCCTGCGCGGGGTCCTGCGCGAGCGCGCGGCGGCCGCCGCTTAGAGCCGTGCTTCGCCGCTGACCACGTCGGCGGCCACGTCGTGGATCTTGCGGCGCGTGCTCCGGGCCTGAGCCCGCTCTCCGTCAGCCACGTCCCGATCGCGTTGAAGAGGTTCACGAGCCTGGCGGCCGACTCCGAGTCCGGGGTCACGCGTACGAGATGCTCCCCATCGGAGAAGACGTCCGCCGTGAAGTCGCCTCCCACGACTGCGGCCAGCCGTTCCGCCTGCTCCCTCGACTGGGCGATGATCTCGATCCACTCGCCGGTCAGCTCGGTCTCCCTGGTCGTCGTTGCCCGGTGGAGGAAGAGCAACCCGGCAACGCGACGAGGGCCAGGCGCGATGGGTCGCCCCTCCGGCCGCGAATATCTCAGATTCGCGGGACCGGGGAGCCGCCGTCGCGATTCGCTCTCGGATGGGTACAGGCGGTCACAGCGCCTCGCCGACGGACGCCGAAGCGGCGTGCGGGGAAGGCGACTCATGGTGCGGTTCGCACCGGAGGGACGGCCGGAACTCATCGCCTGCTGCGCGCCCGCGCGTCGTCCCGGCTGGCTCGTTCCCTTCCGTCAGAGCGGGCGCGCTTTCTACGCCTACGTCTACGCCACGACCGCTCAGGCGAAGCGCGACGCCTTCACCGCCCTCAGCAGCCTGCTCGTCGAGCGGCGCTGACCATGCGGCTCTTCGTGACCGCGCTCCTTCTCGGCGTCGTCGGGTGCAGCTCCGGCGGCCCGGGCACGTTCCAGGACGACTCGCTCTCGTTCCGCTATCCGTCAGGCTGGTACGTCACCGGATTCAGCACGACGAACTCGCCGCGACGGCTGGCGGTCACGTCCTACGTCGTACCCGAGGACGCGGTCGAGGGAGACTGCGGGGGTCTCGCAGCGGTCCAGAGACTCACGGCCGACGGAGCCTTCGTGATCCTGATCGACTACGGCGACGCCGGGAGCGACGAGTTTCCGCCGCCGCCGCGGCCGTTCAGACTCGCAGACGGCCAGTTCGCCGAGTACGAGTGCTTCGGGGCGAGCACGATGTTCCGCTTTTCGTCGCGGGACCATGATCTCCAGGCGCACGTCGGGCTCGGGACGCGCGCGGGTGACGCGAGGCGGAGAGATGCGCTCGCGATCCTGGACTCGCTCGTCGGCCCACCGCCCGGCGGTTGACGTCAGAGCTCGGTCGGCACCTCGGGGTTCAGCCGATGGGGTCTGCTGGTGGAACGCGAGCCGCCAGACGCCGTCCTCCTGCAGGACGTACACGCTCGCGGCGTAGGCCGAGTAGGACTCCCCGCCGTCCTTCCGGGCGTGCGCCTTGTAGGCGAGGATCGCGCCGGTTTCGCGCAGGTGGACGAGGTCCACGTCCTCGATCCGCACCTCCGCCCAGGCGGAGCCGCCCTCGAGGGTCTCGATGATCGCCGCCTCGTCGAGGATCCCCGTGGGCTCCGGGAAGATCATCACCGCGTCGCCGGCCATGTGCTCGCCGAAGTAGTGGACGCGGTCGGAATTGGTCCAGAAGCCCTCCTCGATCGCGACCAGCTCCTGCTCGAGGCTCATTTCCGCTCCGGCGCCGGCGAA
>JBBDQR010000136.1:13237-21649 GCA_040905885.1 Gaiellaceae bacterium
CCCCCCCCCCCCCCCCCCCTCCGCTATTTGCTCGCCTCCGTCGAGCCTACGGCTCGTGAGCACCGCCTGGGTCTGGGTCACACGCGCCACGAGCCGCCCGTCGTCGTCGCGCAGGTCGGTGTCGACGACGATCGTGCGCCTGCCCTTGTGCAGCGGGCGGGCGGTCGCGTGGACGTGGCCGCCGCGGACGGCGGCGAAGAAGTTCGTCTTCGACTCGATCGTGGCCGTGCCCGTCGCCCCCTCCGGCAGGTTGAGGAAGGCGAGCAGCCCGCCGGCCGAGTCGGCGAGGCCCATCAGCGCGCCGCCGTGGAGGACCCCGCCGGCCGTGCACCGGCTCTCGTCCCAGGCGAGCCGGGCGGTGACCTCGTCAGGGCCGGCTGCGAGCCACTCGATGCCCAGCAGCGCGCCGAACGGGGCGGTCTCGTTGACGCTCCCGGTGAGGGCTTCGTCCACGGCGCCCTATGGTAGTGACCCATGTCCGAACGGCTCTGGTGGTCGCGCGCCGGCCTCGTCCTCGTCCGGCCCCTCGCGGTCTTCGAAGAGCTGCGCGACGACTCGCCCGAGGAGTCGCAGGCGCGGCAGGAGCCGGTCGTGGCGATCGTCGTGGTCGCGGGGATCGCGGGCGTCCTCGCGACGAGCTTCGCCGGCACGCTGATCGAGGACGAGGGCCTCGACGCGCTCGACGTCGCGCTCTGGGCGTTCTTCGGCGGTGCGCTGGAGGGCTTCGCCCTCTACTTCGTCGTCGGCGCGCTCGTCTTCGCCGGCGGGTTCGCGGTCGGGTCGACGTGGCGCTACCGGCACGCGCGGCACGTGCTCGCCTACTCGGCGATGCCGCTGGCGGTGTCGCTGCCGCTCTGGGCGGTCGAGCTCGGCACCGAGGGCGGGCTCGGCTTCGACCTCGTGCGGACGCTCGTCATTGCCTGGGCCTCCGGGCTGCTCGTGGTGGGCATGCGGACGCTCCACGCGTGGACGTGGTCGCGGACGCTCGCCGCGGCGATCCTGCCGCTGCTCGTCCCGGCGCTAGTCCTCGCGCGGGCGTACGGCGCCCTGTAGCGCCTCTTCGAACAGCGCCAGCTCCTCCTCCGGGATCGAGTACGTGTGCTGCTCGTCGGGGAACGAGCCCGAGCGAACCTCGTCCGCGTACGCCTCGAGCGCCCGCTGGATCTCGCCCGCGAGGTCGGCGTAGCGCTTCACGAACCGCGGCGAGTGCCCCTCGTAGAGCCCGAGCAGGTCGTGCCAGACGAGCACCTGGCCGTCGCAGTCCGGGCCCGCGCCGATCCCGATCGTCGGGATCGAGAGCTCGCCTGTGATCCGCGCCGCGACCGGCGCCGGGACCGCCTCGAGCACGAGGGAGAAGCAGCCCGCCGCCTCGAGCGCCCGCGCGTCGGCGAGCAGCTGGAGTGCCTTCCCGGCCGTCCGCCCTTGGGCCTTGAAGCCGCCGAGCGCCGTGGCCGACTGCGGCGTGAGGCCGATGTGCCCCATCACCGGGATCCCCGCGCCGACGATCGCGGCCGCGCGCGAGAGGCTCGGGCCGGCTCCCTCGAGCTTGACCGCGTCGGCTCGGGCCTCCTTGACGAAGCGGATCGAGTTCTCGAGCGCCGACTCGTCGGAGACCTGGAACGAGCCAAACGGCATGTCCGCGACGACGAGAGGCCGCGTCGCCCCGCGCGTGACCGCCCGGGTGAGCACCACCAGCTCGTCCATCGTCGCGGGGACGGTCGAGTCGTGTCCGAGCACGGTCATCGCGGCCGAGTCGCCGACGAGGACGAGGTCGACGCCGGCCGCGTCGGCGAGCCGGCCGCCGGGCGCGTCGTAGGCGGTGACCATCACGATCTTCCTGCCGCCTTGCTTCAGCTCGGCCAGCTCGGGGATCGTCAGCTTCGTCTGGCGCGGGGCGGCGTAGCGGGGAGTCATCTGCTGTCTCCTTCCAGGAGGACGTTGTCGATCAAGCGGGTGGGGCCGATGCGCACGGCGGCGGCAAGCACGCGCATCCCGTCGAGGTCGGCCTCCTCGACGTAGTCGACCTCGAGGCCGTCGAGCAGCCGGCGCGCCTCCGCCTCGTCGCGCGTCGCGAGGGCGCGGGGGAGGGCGAGCGCCTGCTCCCGCTCGTCGGCGGAGAGGTAGGCGTTCCGGGACGAGAGCGCCAGCCCGTCGGCGTCGCGGACGGTGGCGACGACGCGGATCTGCAGCGGCAGGTCGAGGTCGCGAACCAGCCGGCGGACGACCGCGACCTGCTGCGCGTCTTTCTGCCCGAAGTAGGCGCGCGCGGGCCGGACGAGGTTGAAGAGCTTGAGGCAGACGGTGGCGACGCCGCGAAAGTGGCCGGGCCGGAAGGCGCCCTCGAGCGGCCGCGAGAGCTCCTCGACGTCCACCCACGTCTGGTAGCCGGGCGGGTACAGCTCCTCGGGCGCCGGCGCGAAGAGCAGGTCTACGCCCGCGTCCTCGGCGACCTGCGCGTCCCGCTCCTCGTCGCGCGGGTAGCGCGCGAAGTCCTCGCCGGCGGCGAACTGGGCCGGGTTGACGAAGAGGCTGGCGACGACGGCGTCGTTCTCGGAGCGCGCGGCACGAAAGAGCGCGCGGTGGCCGGCGTGGTAGGCGCCCATCGTCGGCACGAGCCCGATCTCTCCCGGCGGGCGCGCGGCGTGGAGCTCGGCGATCGTCCGGACGATCTTCATCGGGCCGCCCTTCCCCGGAGAGTGCTCTGCACTCTCCGGGGGCCCCTTTGGGTGGCCTCCGCGAGCACGTCGTAGAGGCGCTCGTACTCCGGCCGCGCCTCCCTGATTGCCCGCCGGTGCCGCTCGACCGTCTCCCAGTCGCCGCGGGCGATCGGGCCGGTCAGCTCGAACCCGTTCTCGATCGTGCGCCGCATCAGGGGCACGAGCGCCTCCGGCGGGGCGCCGGCCTCCTCGAGGAGGGCCGACGCGGCCTGGTGGATGGTGACGAGGTAGTTGGAGGCGACCGCCGCGCCGGCGTGGTAGAGGACGCGGGCGGCGTCGTCCAGCTCGAACGGCTCGAGCCCGAGCGTCCGCGCCAGCGCGGAGCCGCGCTCGAGCGCCTCGGGCGTCTCCGCGGTCACCGCCGCCCAGGCGCCGTCCAGCTGCTCGGGCCCCCGGGAGCGGGTGAAGGTCTGCAGCGGGTGGAGCCCGAACCGGCGCTCGTGCGGGTCGAGTGCGGCCAGGGGCGTCGCGCCGCTGACGTGGGCGACCCACGGGCCGGGCTCGATCGTCCCCGCGACCTCGGCGATCGCGGCGTCGGGCACGCAGAGCAACACGAGCTCCGCGCCCTCTTCGCGCACGGCGACGCCGCGCTCGCGGAGGCGGGCGGCGATCGCGGAGCCGACGCGGCCCGCGCCGATGACCTGAACCGTCTGGAACGTTTCGAAGCTCCAGTTCCTGAGTGGATACCGGGCAGGGACAGTGTAACTGGGCCAGAATCGCACGCGGTGTCCGTCGACGAGGTCATCGGCACGATCGCATTGGTCGTCGGCGTGGGCCTGGTGGCCCGCGTGCTCGCCGACCTCCTCCGCCTGCCGCCGATGCTCGTCCTGATCGCGGCGGGCGCGATCCTGGGGCCGCACGCGACCGGCGTCATCGACGTGCCGCTCCGCTCCGACGGCGTCCAGATCCTGCTCACCCTCGGGATCGCCTTCATCCTCTTCTACGGCGGGCTCAACCTCTCCGTGCGCGTGCTCAGCCGGACGGTCGTGTCGCTGCTGCTGCTCGTCGTCCCCGGAGTCGTGCTCACGGCGCTCATCGTCGGCGCCGTCGCCGGGGCGGCCTTCTCGGTGCCGCTGCTCACCGGCCTGATGATCGGCGCGGCTCTCGCCCCGACCGATCCGGCGATCCTGATCCCCCTCTTCGAGCGGCTGCGGCTGCGGCCCAAGGTGGCGCAGACGATCGTCGCCGAGTCGGCGCTGAACGATCCCACCGGCGCCGTGCTGACGCTGGCGCTGGCGGCCGGCGTCGCCGGGGCGGAGACGTCGCTCGGCGACCCGGCGCTCGCCTTCGTCGTCGACCTCGGCAGCTCGACCGGCCTCGGGATCGTCTTCGGGCTACTGCTTGCGCTGCTCGTCTCGTCGGGCCGTACCGGCATCTGGCGCGAGTCGAGCGCGCTGGTCGTCGTCGTCGTGCTCGGAGCGAGCTGGGTCTCGATCGACTTCGCCGGCGGCAGCGGCTACCTCGGCGCGTTCGTCGCCGGCCTGATCGTCGGCAACATGGAGGAGCTGCGCCTGACCATGCACCGCGCGCACGAGCGGGACCTCCGGATGCTCGTCCGCTCGGTGACGGACGTCGTCGTGATCCTCGTCTTCGTCGTGCTGGGGGCGAACCTTCCCTTCGGCGAGATCCAGCGCGAGGCCCTGCCCGCGATCGCCGTGATCGCGACGCTCATCCTCGTCGCCAGGCCGCTCGTCGTGCTGGGGTCGCTGCTGCTCGACCGCCGCGGCCGCTGGACGCGCGAAGAGCTGATCTTCCTGGCCTGGACGCGGGAGACGGGGGTCGTGCCGGCAGCGCTCGCCGGCCTGCTCGTGGCCAGGGGCGTCCCCGACGCCGACCTGGTCGTGGTCGTCGTCTCGCTCGCCGTCGTCGCGACGCTCCTGATCCAGTCGACGACCAAGCCCTGGCTGGCCCGCAGGTTGGGCCTGCTCGAGGAGGGCGACGGTTAGACTCCGGGCGATGCCGATCTACGAGTTCGTCTGCATGCAGTGCGAGTCGCACTTCGAGGAGCTCGTCCGGATGGGCGAGTTGGCGGACTGCCCCGACTGCGGCTCGGCGAACGTGCGCAAGCAGCTCTCGGTCTTCGCGGCGCACGGACCGGCGGAGCGGCCGAGCTTCGGCGGGGGCGGCTGCTGCGGCGGCTCCTGCGGCTGCTAAGTCGCGGCGGAACCTGCGGTTTCGCCGATCGAAGTCCGGCTTCGGCTCCGCCGAAGCCATGACGACTTCGATCGGCAGGGCGCCTCCTGTCGGTGAGCGTTCGTGGGCCGCGCCCGCCATGTCGGTCGCGGCGGCGGTCTTGCATGGCGAGGCCGTTGCGATTCCGCCCGTCCGAAAGCCTCAATAGACTCGGGCGGCGATGAGCGCGCTCGCCCTCCTGCAGTCCGAGGTGGCCGGCTGCACGAAGTGCCGGCTCTCCGAGGGACGGACGCAGGTGGTCTTCGGCTCGGGCGACCCGAACGCGGACCTGCTGTTCGTCGGCGAGGCGCCCGGCTTCCACGAGGACCAGCAGGGCGTCCCGTTCGTCGGTCAGGCCGGCAAGCTGCTCGAGCGGCTGCTCGCGGGCATCGGGCTCCGGCGCGAGGATGTCTACATAGCGAACGTGATCAAGTGCCGCCCTCCGGGCAACCGGGACCCTCAGCCGGACGAGATCCAGGCCTGCGAGGGCCACCTCTTCCGGCAGATCGGGCTGATCGAGCCCAAGGTCGTCGCCACGCTCGGGAACTTCGCGACCAAGCTGCTCTCCGGCAAGCCGCTCGGGATCACCCGCGTGCACGGCCAGGAGCAGGACGCCGTCCTCGGCGGCCGCCGCGTCGCGCTCTATCCGCTCTACCACCCGGCCGCGGCGCTCTACACGCCGGCGATGCTGAAGGTGCTCGAGGCCGACTTCGCGCGCCTCCCGGAGCTGCTCGGCCGCGCCGCGCCCGAGGAGATCCCGGAGGTGCCGCCGCTCGTCCTGCCCGCCTTCGGCGAGCGGCCCGCCGCCGAGCCCGACGCTGTCCAGCTCGGCCTGTTCTAACCTCAAGGCGTGGAGCTCGAGACCTCGTCTCCCGAGGAGACGGAGGCCGTGGCCGCCCGGCTCGCCCGGGCGCTGCGGCCCGGCGACCTCGTCACCGTCTCCGGCGAGCTCGGCACCGGGAAGACGACCTTCGTCCGCGGCGCGGCCCGGGCGCTCGGGGTCATGCAGGCGGTGACGAGCCCGACGTACACCGTCGGCCATCGCTACCGCGGTGCGGCCGGGGACGTGTCCCACATCGACCTGTACCGGTTCGCCGACGTCTCGAGTGCCGAATGGGGCGACCTCGAGCCCTACTTCGAGGATGCCGTCATCTTCCTCGAGTGGCCCGAGGCCGCGGGCGACGAGCTGCCGCCCGTGCGCGCGTCGGTGCGATTGCAGCACCGTGACGGTGACCGTAGATTGATCTCCCTGGAGGCGGAGAAGGGCCTGCTCGAGCATGTTGATCCTCGGCTTTGACACGGCCACCGACGTGGCCACCTGCGCGCTCGTCTGGGACGGCGAGCTCGTCGGCGAGCGCGCCTCGCGCCCGGTCTCGCTGCTCGAGGACGTGGACGCGCTGCTCCGCCGGGCCGGCGCTCGCGAGGGCGCGCTCGACGGGATCGCCGTCGGCACCGGGCCCGGCAGCTTCACCGGGCTGCGGATGGGCCTCGCTACGGCCCGAGCGCTCGCGTTCGCGCTCGACGTCGGTGTGGCCGGCGTCTCGACGTTGGATGCGCTGGCCGCGGGCACGCCGGGGGCGCTGCCCGTGATCGACGCGAAGCGGCGCGAGGTCTTCACGCTCGTCGACGGCGAGCCCGCCGTGCTCCTGCCCGGCGACCTGCCGCTCGAGCGCGGGACCGTCTGCGTCGGCGACGGCGCCGTCCGCTACCGGGACGCGCTCGAGGCGGCCGGAGCCGAGGTGCCGCCCGACGAGAGCGAGGCGCACCTGCCCCGCGCGCGCTTCCACGCCGAGCTCGCCGCGGAGTTCGGGCCCGCCGAGCTCGTCGAGCCGCTCTACCTGCGCGTCCCCGACGCCGAGAAGGCACTCCGGCGATGACCACCCCGAAAAATGCTGCGCATTTTCCGGGGGCCCCGGAATGAGCGTCGAGGCTCGCGAGCGTCCGGGAACGCGCGGTGAGGGGCTCGAGATCCGCCGGCTGACGCTGCGCGACCTCGGCGCGGTCGAGGAGATCGAGCGTGCGTCCTATCCGACGCCCTGGTCGCGGTCGATGTTCGCAGGGGAGCTGACGAAGCCGGCATCGATCAGCCTGGGCGCCTTCGAGCAGGGAGCCCTCGTCGGCTACGTGATCGTCTCCCGCTACGTCGACGCCTGGCACGTGATGAACGTCGCGGTCCACCTGGACGAGCGAGGTCGGGGGATCGGCACCGCGCTCCTGGAGCGGCTCTTCGAGGCGACCGCCTCGGACGCGCGCCGCGGCTACACGCTCGAGGTGCGCGT
The DNA here is from genome assembly GCA_040905885.1 of Gaiellaceae bacterium. Classification (GTDB taxonomy): domain Bacteria; phylum Actinomycetota; class Thermoleophilia; order Gaiellales; family Gaiellaceae; genus JACVRU01. The sequence continues at coordinate 20,406 of JBBDQR010000136.1, forward strand.
CTCGAACGAGGGCGCGATCCGCCTCTACGAGCGGCTCGGGTTCAAGGGCCAGGGCGTCCGCCGCGGCTACTACACCGACAACCGCGAGGACGCGCTGATCATGTGGAAGGACCCGATCAGGCTCGAAGAGCCCGCTTGATCCTCGCGCTGGAGACGTCCTGCGACGAGACCGCCGCCGCGGCGATCACGCCAGAGGGCCGCATCCTGGCCAGCGTCGTCGCCTCCCAGGCGGAGCTCCACGCCCGCTACGGCGGGGTCGTGCCCGAGGTCGCCTCCCGCCGCCACCTGGAGCTCGTCGTGCCCGTGGTCCGCGAGACGCTGGAGCGCGCCGGCACGACGCTCGCCGGCGTGGAGCGGATCGCCGTGACGCGCGGGCCCGGCCTCGTCGGAGCCCTGCTCGTCGGCATCTCGGCGGCGAAGGCGCTCGCCTGGGCGCGGCGTCTGCCGCTCGTCCCGGTCGACCACCTGCACGGCCACGTCGCCTCGCTCTTCCTCGAGCCGGACCCCGTCGAGCCCCCGTTCCTCTGCCTGCTCGCGAGCGGCGGCCACACGCTGCTGCTCGACGTCCGCGAGCACGGCTCCTTCGCCGTGCTCGGGAGTACGCTTGACGACGCGGCGGGCGAGGCGTTCGACAAGGGCGCCCGCCTGCTCGGCCTCGGCTACCCCGGCGGCGCGGCGATCGACAGGCTCGCCGCGGAGGGCGACCCCGGGGCGTTCGCCTTCCCCGTCGCGCGCGTTCCCGGGCTCGACTTCTCCTTCTCGGGGCTCAAGACCGCCCTCCTCTACGCCGTGCGCGAGCTCGGCGAGGAGGAGACGGCCCGCCGCCGGGCCGACCTGGCCGCCTCGTACCAGCGGGCGATCATCCGGGCGCTGGTCGAGCGGACGCGGGAGGCGGCCGCGCGCACGGGCCACGAGCGGATCGCGGTCGTCGGCGGCGTCGCCGCGAACTCGGAGCTGCGGGCCTCGCTGCCCGAGGCGACCGCGGCTCCGCTCGAGCTGTGCACCGACAACGCCGCAATGATCGCCTCGGCCGCGCGGTACTCCGAGGCCCTCCGCTACCCCGAGTACCTTTCGCTCGACGCCTATGCCTCAGCTGCCGTCTAGGGTCGCAACGCTCGGCCTCCTCGCTCTGGCGGCTGCCGCCCTGACGATCCTGACCAGCGCGCTTGTCGGCGCCCAGGCCGCGTCCGAGGCGGCCGCGGAGGCCTGGGCCGGGCTCGTCGGTGGCGAGCAGGGGGGCGGGG
>JBBDQR010000137.1:0-3595 GCA_040905885.1 Gaiellaceae bacterium
CCGGCTCTTGCTTCTCGTCCCGATCCTGCTGGGGCTCTCGCTGCTCGTCTTCGGCTGGATCCGGGCGCTGCCGGGCAGCCCGGCGATCGCCCTGCTCGGCGAGCGCGCGACGCCCGAGACGATCGCCCAGATCGAGCGCCAGTACGGCCTCGACCGCCCCCTCCACGTCCAGTACTGGCGCTACGTCAACAACGTCGCGCGCGCGGACTTCGGCCACAGCGTCGTCACGCGGCGGCCCGTGCTCGAGGAGCTGCGGGAGAAGTTCCCGGCCACGATCGAGCTCGCGCTCGCCGCGATGGTCGTCTCGATCGCGTTCGGCGTCCCACTGGGCTTCATCGCGGCGAAGCGGTACGGGGGGGTGGTCGACCACGCCAGCCTGGTCGCCTCGCTCCTGGGGATCTCGATCCCCGTCTTCTTCCTCGCCATCATCCTCAAGTACATCTTCGCCGTGAAGCTCGGCTGGCTGCCGACCGTGGGCCGGCAGTCGGCGCTCATCTCCTCCGACCATCCGACGAAGTTCTACGTCCTCGACGCGATCGCGACCGGCAACTGGCGGGCCTTCGTGGACACGCTGAAGCACCTCGTGCTGCCGGCAATCGCGCTCGGCTCGATCCCGCTCGCGGTGATCGCGCGCATCACCCGCGCCGCCGTCCTCGACGTCCAGAACGAGGACTATGTGCGCACCGCCCGCGCCAAGGGTGTCGGGCCGTTCCTGGTCGACACCCGGCACGTGCTCCGGAACGCGCTGCTGCCGATCTCGACGATCATCGGCCTCCAGACCGGCCTGCTGCTCTCCGGCGCGGTGCTCACCGAGACGGTGTTCGCGTGGCCGGGGATGGGGACGTGGCTCGTGGGGGCGATCGACAACCGCGACTACCCCGTGCTGCAGGGCGGGATCCTGTTCGTCGCCGTCGTCTTCGTGCTCGTGAACCTGCTCGTGGACATCTCGTACGGGCTGATCAACCCGAGGATTCGCGTCTCGTGAGCATCGCGAAGCGGCTCTCAGTCGCGTTCCTCGGGCCCCGCTGGCGGTGCGGGGCCGGAGGGCACAGTGTCGATAACACGGGCCCGAAGAGCACCGTGCCGACAGCGGGGCCAGGGGCCGGCGGAGCCGGGCCTCGCCCGGCGGGAGCCGGCCCCGGCGAGGGGCGCGAATGAGCATCGCGGAGCTCGAAGCCCGGGAGATCCAGCTCGAGGCCCCCAGCGGCCTCTGGCGCGAGGCCTGGAGCCGCCTGCGCCGCAACCCGGGCGCGATCATGGGCTTCGCGCTGGTGCTGTTCTTCGTGGTCGTCGCGGTCTTCGCGCCCTGGATCGCGCCGTACAGCCCGCGGGCGCAGGGCCTCGAGGGCCGCCTGCTCGCCGCGCCCCCCTCGGGCGACCACCTCTTCGGGCTCGACCAGCTCGGGCGCGACCAGCTCTCGCGCGTGATCTACGGCGCCCGCTACTCGCTGCTGATCGGCGTCGTCTCGGTCTCCGTCGGCCTCTCGGTCGGCCTCCTCTTCGGCGCGATCGCCGGCTACCTCGGCGGCATCGTCGACAGCCTGATCATGCGGCTGATGGACATCGCGCTGTCGATTCCAGGCTTGCTGCTCGCGATCGGGATCGTCGCCGCGCTGGGGCCGGGGATCACGCAGATCATGATCGCGGTCGGGGTGACCCAGATCCCGATCTTCGCGCGCCTCCTGCGGGGCTCGATCCTCGCCCAGAAGGAGAACGACTTCGTGCTCGCCGCGCGCGCCGTGGGGGTGCCGCGCCGGACGATCCTCGCCTCGCACATCCTCCCGAACGCGATCTCGCCGGTGATCGTCCAGGGGACGCTGGCGCTGGCGACCGCGATTATCGACGTCGCCGGCCTCGGCTTCCTCGGCCTCGGCCCGCAGGACCCGTCGACGCCGGAGTGGGGGACGATGCTCACGAACACGACGCGGTTCCTCCAGACCGCGCCCTACCTCGCCATCATCCCCGGCAGCGCGATCGTCCTCTCGGTGCTCGGCTTCAACCTGATCGGGGACGGCCTGCGCGAGGCGCTCGACCCGAAGCTGCGGGGCCGGATTTAAGTGGTCGCCGCCGCGAATACGCCCGGCCCGCCCGGCTGCAAAGCGTCGCCGGGCGTCGTCCTCGGTCGCACCCGTAGCGCAGAGGCTACGGGCGCTCCCTGCGTCCTAGCCCGGCTAGCTTTTCGCGCGGGCGGCCTCGACCGTATCCACGCCGGAGACCACTAGGTTGGCCGAGCCGCTGCTGTCGGTGCGCGACCTCGAGGTGCGCTTCTGGACGGGCCGCGGCACCGTCCACGCGGTCAACGGGGTCTCGTTCGACATCGCGCCCGGCGAGACGCTCGGGATCGTCGGCGAGTCGGGCTGCGGCAAGAGCGTCACGTCGCTGGCGCTGCTCGGCATCCTCCCGCGCGCCGGCCGGGCGACGCAGGGCGAGGCGCTGTTCGAAGGCCGCGACCTGCTGCAGATGTCGCAGCAGGAGCTGCGCCGCATCCGCGGCCGGGAGATCGCGATGATCTTCCAGGACCCGATGACGAGCCTGAACCCGGTGCTGACCGTGGGACGGCAGATCCGGGAGGCGCTGGAGACGCACTTCGACCTCGACCGGCGGGCCGCCGACCGGCGCTCCGCCGAGCTGCTCGACCAGGTCGGCATCCCCAGCGCGGCCGCGCGGCTGAAGGACTACCCGCACCAGTTCTCCGGCGGGATGCGGCAGCGGGCGATGATCGCGATGGCGCTCGCGTGCGAGCCGAAGCTGCTGATCGCCGACGAGCCGACTACGGCGCTCGACGTGACGATCCAGGCGCAGATCCTCGACCTGCTGCGCACGCTCGTCGCCGAGCGGGACACGGCGCTGGTGCTGATCACGCACGACCTCGGCGTTGTCGCCGGCATGTGCGAGCGCGTGAACGTGATGTACGCGGGGATGTTCATGGAGACCGGCAGCGCCGAGCAGCTGTTCGAGCGCCCCCGGCACCCGTACACACTTGGGCTGCTCCAGAGCGTCCCCCGGCTCGACGCGGCGCGCAAGACGCGGCTGCACCCGATCGAGGGCCAGCCGCCGAACATGCTGCGGCCGCTGCGGATGTGCCCGTTCGCGCCGCGCTGCCGCTTCGAGGTGGCCGAGTCCCGCGAGCACGTGCCGCCGCTCCGCGAGCTCGAGCCGGGCCGCTTCGTGGCGTGCTTCAACCCCGTCCCGGAGGAGGAATGGCAGGCAACGGTCGCGGCCCGCTCGTAGAGGTCGAGAACCTGCGGGTCTGGTTCCCGATCAAGAGCGGCATCGTGCTGGACCGCCACGTCGGCGACATCAAGGCGGTCGACGACGTCTCGCTGGCGATCGAGCACGGGGAGACGTTCGGGCTCGTCGGGGAGTCGGGCTGCGGCAAGTCGACGCTCGGCCGGGCGATCCTGCGCCTGTACGAGCCGACCGCCGGCCGGATCCTCTTCGACGGCAGGGACGTGACGCACCTCTCGGAGCGCGAGCTGCGGCCGCTGCGGCGGCGGATGCAGATGGTCTTCCAGGACCCGTTCGCGTCGCTGAACCCGCGCCACAGCGTCGGCCGCATCGTCGGCGAGCCGCTGCGGGTGCACGGCCTGGCCGG
>JBBDQR010000138.1:0-3581 GCA_040905885.1 Gaiellaceae bacterium
CACACGGTCGCCCCGCCGCACGCCGAGCTGTGCGCAGAGGGCGTCCGAGGCGCCCGGCCCCGACAGGACGAGCGGGACCGTCTTCGCGAGCCGGCGAAGCGCGGCCGCCTCCGCCTCGAGGAGGGCCGGGTCGAAGCTGGTGACGACGGCGAGGGTCGGCCCCGTCGTCTTCACGGCCTTCGCCAGTGTCGGGATCGGCGTTTCTGCGCCGAGGAAGAGAATGCGCCAACCGTGCGAGCGGAGGACGAGTCCGAAGGCGAGCAGGCTGATGTCGTGCCGCTCGCCGGGGGCGCAGGCGAGGAGGGCGAGCGGCCCGCCGCCCCGACCCCAGAGCCGTGCGAGCGCAAGCAGTCGCCCGCGGATGAGGTGGCTCGCGAAGTGCTCCTGGTTGATTTCGAGCTTGCCCCGCTCCCAGTCGTCGCCGACCTGCGTGAGCGTCGGCAGGATCACATCCCGCAGGACGGCTTCGACGCCGAACGCGGCGAAGCTCTCGTCGAGCACGGCCTGCAGGCCGGCCTCGTCGTAGTCGCGGGTCGCGGCGAGCAGGCGGGCTGCGGCGTCCTCGAGCGGGCTCTCGGACGGGCGCCTGTCCTCGAGCGCGACGCGTGCGCCCTCGGCAGCGGAGAGGCCGGCGTCGAGCGCCCGCCGCATGCGCGCGACCCGCTCGGCGTCCTCCGTCGTGTAGAGCCGGAAGCCGCCCGTGGAGCGCATCGGCCTCAGCAGCCCGTAGCGGCGCTCCCAAGCCCGAAGCAGCTCCGGGGTGACGCCGACCCGGCGGGCGAACTCGCCGATGCGAAGCGGGCCAGGATCGGCAAACATCGCAACACTATACGTACCTGCGACAAAAACTTGACGGCCGGAACATCGTCGAGACCGCCCGTGAGCCCGGCTTCACCGGCGCCCGGCGGCACCAGAGGGCTGACGCACTCGAGACCCTGCGACCAGCCGGCCGGCGAGGCGAACGAGCTTTCGACGCACGGACTTCGACTGCGAGACCAGTCGAGTGCGGGCCTCGGCTCCCCGACGCAGTTGCCAGCCCCGACAATCGGCATAACGTGTCCTGGACCACGAGCAGCGTAGTCTCCGCCCCACCGTGGAAAGCGTGAGCGGAGGGGTGAGCAGTCTCGATGGAGAGCAGCTCCTTGCATGGTCGACGTACGCCACCGCGCTCAACCTCGAGATCTGGCGGCGGAACCGCTCCTAGGCGACCGTCTCGCGCCGTCGGCCACTGCAGACCGCAATAGGCTTCAGGGCATGGAAGACAGCGCGCTTCGGCGCGGCAACGCCTTGCTGGCGGCGCTCCACGCGGCACAGGCGGCGGTGATCCTCGCGCTCTCGACCGACTTCTCGCTTCCGGTCACGGGAGCCTTCATGGAGGGCCAGCCGGGGAGTGGGCTGCCGAAGCAGGACTTGCTCTTCGACCTCCGCATCGGCCCGCTCGTCGGTGCGTTCCTGTTGCTCGCGGCTCTCGACCACGCTCTCGTCGCGCTCCCGCCGTTCCGCGCGCGCTACGAGCGGTGCCTCGCCGCGGGCGTCAACCCCTTCCGCTGGCTCGAGTACTCGCTGTCGGCATCGGTCATGGTCGTCCTGATCGCGATGCTGACCGGCATCGCCGACTACGTCGCGTTGCTCGCGCTCTTCGCCGCGAACGCGGCGATGATCTTCCTCGGTTGGCTGATGGAGCTGCTCAACCCGCCGGATCGTGCCCGGACGCGGTGGTTGCCCTTCGTGCTCGGCTGCGTCGTCGGCGCCGTGGCGTGGATCGCGATTGCGGTTCAGATCGGTGTCTCGGCGGGACGCGGACACGCGCCGCCGAGCTTCGTCTACGCGATCTTCGTCTCACTTTTCGTCCTGTTCAACAGCTTCGCCGTGAACCAGGCCCTGCAGTACAAGCGGCTCTGGCGCTGGAGCGACTACCGCTACGGCGAGCGCTGGTATCTCTGGCTGAGCCTCGTCGCGAAGAGCCTGCTCGCATGGCAGGTCTTCGCGAACGTGCTCGTGCTCTGAGGCAACCGGCACCGGACAAGTTCAGGCCCCATCCGCCCGCGGTGTTCCCTCGGCGTGCCCTACGGCCGACCTATCCGCCGGCTGGACACCAAAAACCCCTGCAAATCCGAGACGACCTGACCTCTCTTCACCGATTGACCTTGACGCGTCTGCACAGACAACAAGGGGCGCCGATTTACAGGGACTTGAAGCCCTCTGACGGACTCGAACCGTCGACCCCCTCCTTACCATGCGGACCCGGCGGCAACCGGTCGCAACGTACGGCAACGGTTTTCGCCCATCTGAGCGGTCTTGGGCCGGTCCCGATTTGCGACCGGTTGCCACCGGTTGCGACCGCTCGGCTCCACAAACGCTCCATCTTTCGATGGCGGGGGCGGTGTGGTGGCCCGAGTGACAGGACGCTCACCCAACCCGAGGCTCAGTCGGCCGCCGCGCGCGGCTCGAGAACGACGACCGCGGTCTCGTGCGGGCGCCGAGCCGCGTAACCGTCGAGATTCTTGTCCAGTTCACGCCACCGCTGCCACAGCCGTTCACGCTCCTCGCCGACCGCGGGTCTGCCGGGCACGTCGCGCCGGATCCCCGCTGCTAGATCAACGACAGCCCGCGGATCGGCCTGCAGGTTCAGCCACCAAGTTGGCTCGGCCGCACCCCAGCCATTCATGGCCATCGAGACCAGGTTGGGCCCGTCCTCGTAGTAGCCGAGAATCACGCTTCGCCGTTCGCCGCTGCGTCGGCCAGTCGTGGTGAGCCGCAAGGCGCCCCACTTGCCCGGCGCGGAGCCCACAGGCCCTTGCGGCCCCGGCTCGCTTGAACGATCCGTCGGTGCGCGCGCCAGGCGGTCTTGATGACGAGCCCGGAGCCCCGCGAGCAGGGTTCTTAGCGGGATCCGATAAAGCTGGGTAAAGCCGGAAACGGCCACAGCCGGCGGCGAGTTCCTGCCCCTGATCCCGGGTCGGACTGGCAGCGATCGACCCGGCGGTATACGACCTGCGGCTGCTCCTTGCCGGGGCGCAGTGGGTGCTCGCGGAGCTCCTCGCGCTCGCGTCGGGCGTGACCGGCGACGAGGCCGCGCGGCTCGTCGCCGAGGTGCAGCTGCCGGTGGGCGAGCTCGTCGAGGCGATCGACGGGCGGAAGATCGTGCACGCCGAGATGACCGTGCCCGACGAGGCGCTCGTGCTCCTGATGTCGGAATACCCGGCGCCCATCACCGTCACCGAGCGCTCGCGGTCGATGGATCAGCACGCCGTCGTCGACGAGCTCGGGCTTGTCGATCTCCTCGATCTTCAGCACGTCGGGCCCGCCGTACTCGTCGCGAACGACCGCTCTCATCGCTTCCCTCTGAGCGCCGGCGTCAGCGTCCGCGGCTTCGGGTCGACCAGGTCGGCCGCCCGGCGCAGCCACCCCGCGAGCACGCGGCGCATCTTCGACGCGCGGCCGCGCCGGCTCGCAGCCTGGGCGCGAAGCTCGCGTCCCCGGTCGTGCGCGACCGCGAGCGCGTCCAGCGGATGCCCGATGAACATCAGCTCCTGCCTCCTTCGAGCGTCAGCACGACGTTGCCGGTCTTCTGCCAGGTC
>JBBDQR010000139.1:0-5224 GCA_040905885.1 Gaiellaceae bacterium
GGGGGCGGCCCCGGGTGGGGGGGGGGGGCCGCTGTCACGGCTGGCTCGCGGGCCGAGGCGCGGGGCGCCGCAAGCTCGCGCTTGCGTCGCCTGCCTCAGAGGCCGCTTCGTGGACTGACGACCCCACGGAGTACAATCCGCGTGACGATGCGCACGATGGGGCCCGTTCACGACGCCGAGAGCTGCTCGGTCGCCGCCTGCGCCGAGATCCTCGGCACGAAGTGGACGGCGCTGATTGTCCACGAGCTCTCCGAGGGCCCCCGCCGCTTCTCGCAGATCGAGCACTCCTGCGTGGGCATCAGCCCCCGGACGCTGTCCGAGCGGCTGCGCGCCCTCGAGCACGAGGGGATCCTCGAGCGGCACAGCTACCCGGAGCGGCCGCCGCGCGTCGAGTACGAGCTGACGGCGAAGGGCGAGGCGCTCCTGCCGTGCATCGACGCGATGCGCGAGTTCGGGCGCGACTGGCTCCGCCAGACGCACGCGCTGCACGCGTGAGGCGAGTCAGCGCAGCGCCGACCAGGCGCTGAAGAGCTCGCGCGCCGCGTCGACACCGAGGGGGACGTACTCGACGAGCAGCCGCTCGTTCGGCGAGTGGACGTTCGACTCGGGCAGCGCGAAGCCCGTCACGACGGTCGGGATGCCCTTGGCCTGAAGCGCCGGGACGATCGGGAGCGTGCCGCCGGAGCGGATCAGCAGCGGGCGCGTGCCGAGCGCGCGCTCGAACGCGTCCAGGCCGAGCTGGACGGCAGGCGCCTCGGGGTCGACGAGGCCGGCCGCGCTCGAGGAGAGCAGCTCGACCTCCACCTCCGCTCCCTCCGGAGCGACCGCGCGGAGCAGCCGCTGGAAGACGTCGGCGATCCGGGCGGGGTCCTGGCCGGGGGCGAGCCGGATCGAGACGTTCGCCTCGGCCTGCACGGGCAGCACCGTCTTCTGGAGCTGCGGCGAGCCGCCCTCGATCCCGTTGACGTCGACGGCGGGCTCGGCCCAGGTGCGCAGGTAGAAGTCCTCGGCCGCGCGCGCGTCGAGCGGCCGGGCGCCCTGGCCGTCGAGCTCGTCCGCGCCGGCGGGCAGCTCGCGCCAGCCCTCGAGCTCCTCCTCGGTCGGCGGCACGATCCCCTCGCGGAGCGGCTCGGGGAGCCGGCCGTCGACCGGCTGGACCGCGGCCAGCGCGGCACCGAGCACATGCAGCGCGTTCAGCGCGGCGCCGCCGTACATGCCGGAGTGGAGATCGCGCGAGCCGGTCCGCACGCGCACGTGGAAGTAGCAGAGGCCGCGCGTAGCGACGTTGAAGGCCGGGCGGCCGCGGGCGATCATGTCCGAGTCGAAGATGACGCAGGCGTCGGCGCCGCGCTCGTCCTCGGCGAGGAACTCGACGATCGAGTGGCCGCCTGTCTCCTCCTCGCCGTCGCAGGCGAAGCGGACGTTGACGGGAAGTCGGCCGTCGCGGGCGAGCAGCTCCGCCGCCTTCAGCAGCAGGTAGAGCTGGCCCTTGTCGTCCGCGACGCCGCGCGCGTAGAGCCATTCGTCGCGGACGGTCGGCTCGAAGGGCGGCGACTCCCAGAGGTCGAGCGGCGCCGGGGGCTGGACGTCGAAGTGGCCGTAGCAGAGGACGGTAGGCGCGCCGTCCGCGCCCTCGCTCGCCCGCAGCTCGCCGACCGCGAGCGGCTGGCCGTGCCAGTCGACGAGCTCGCACTCGCCGCCGGCGGCCCGCACCCGCTCGCAGAGCCACTCCCCCGCCCGGCGCACGTCCTCGGCATGCGCGGGGTCCGCGCTGACGCTCGGGATGCGCAGCCACTCCGAGACTTCCTCCAGCCAGGCCTGCTCCACGGCGGGGGAGTCTACGTGCCTAGGCCGCGACGTCCTTGAGCGAGACCGTCTCGGCGAGCGCGCGCAGCTTCTTCAGGCTCTGGTTCTCGATCTGGCGGATCCGCTCGCGCGTGACGTTGAACGCCCGGCCGACCTCGTCGAGCGTCTTCGGGGTCTGGCCGTCCAGCCCGTAGCGGAGTTCGAGCACCATGCGCTCCCGCGCCGAGAGCGACTCGAGGATCTTCAGCAGCACCTCCTTGCGGAGGTTCGTCTCCGCCGCCTCGTCCGGCAGCGGCTGGGTCTCGTCGGTGAGGAAGTGCCCGAACTCCGACTCCTCCTCGTCGCCGACGGGCTTCTCGAGCGACACCGGGGACTGCGCGCTCGTCCGGATCTGGTCGACCTCGTCGAGGGTCAGTTCGAGGTCCCTCGCGATCTCGACCGCCGACGGCTCGCGGCCGAGCTCGGCGCGCAGCTTGCGCTCGGAGCGCAGGATCTTGTTCAGCTTCTCGACCACGTGGACGGGCATCCGGATCGTCCGGCCCTTGTCGGCGAGCGCCCGCGCGACCGCCTGGCGGATCCACCAGGTCGCATACGTCGAGAACTTGAAGCCCTTGCGGTAGTCGAACTTCTCGGCGGCGCGGACGAGCCCGATCGTGCCCTCCTGGATCAGGTCGAGGAAGGGGAGGCCCTGGTTCCGGTAGCGCTTCGCGATCGAGACGACGAGCCGGAGGTTCGCCTCGACCATCTCCTGCTTGGCGCCGTGGTCGCCGCGCTCGATCCGCTTCGCCAGCTCGACCTCCTGGGCGGCCGTGAGCAGGTCGACGCGGCCGATGTCCTTGAGGAAGAGCTGGAGCGCGTCGGTCGAGACCTCGCGCGCCTGCGCGATCACCGCCTCGTCCTCGTCCTCCGCCGCGGCGGCGCGGACGTCACGCCCGACGACCTCGATCTGGAGCTCGTCGAGCGCGCTGTAGAAGTCGTCGATCACGCTCGCTTCGAGGTCCAGCTCGTCGAGCGCGGCGGCGATCTCGTCCATGCTCACCGCACCGGCGGCGGCGCCCGTCTCGAGCAGCGTCCGCGCCTCTTCGGTGCCCATCAGGTCGGCGAGACCCAGTGCCGAACCTGTCGAAATCTCCTCGCTCACCCGGCTCCCCCTCGTGGCAACCTCAACATGAAGGACGGAACTGTCGCACGCCTTTCGGAGAACCGCCATGGGCCGTTCGTCCTATCTTCGCGTTAACAGGTCCTAACTTTCCGTTAATACTCCTACGAGCCGTTCTCGATGTTCTCCAGACGCGCGAGGAAGCGATTCGCTTCCCTGGCGAGGGGGTCGGCGGGATCCGTCGCGCGGGCACGCTCGAGCTGCGTCTTCGCCTCCTCGACCTGCCCCATCCAGAGCAGCAGCAGCCCGAGGTGGAACCGGACGGTCGCCGCGCGCGGGAACCGCCGGGCGAGCGGGCCGAGGCGGGAGAAGGCCGCGGAGGGGTTCGCCTTGTCGAAGCGGGCGACGGCCGCGGCGACGAGCGGCTCGGGGTCGTCCGGCGCCAGGCGGGCGGCCTCGTCGAACTCGCGGCGGGCGGAGAGCTGCCTGCCAAGACGCTGGAAGCGGACGCCGGCCACGAGGTGCAGGCCGGCCTGGCCCTTCGGCTCGCCGGCCACGAAGATCGGGAGCCCGCGCGCGAACTGCGGGTAGAGCAGGTCGTCCGCGCGGACGGCGGCGACCGAGTCGGGCGCGATCCGGCGCGTCTCGCGCCACGCCTCGACGGCCTCCTCCCGCCGGCCCGACCAGAAGAGCGCGAAGCCGAGGTTCAGCCGGACGATGCCGTTGCGCGGCGCCTCGGCGGCGAGCTGCTCCAGGCGGTCGAGCGAGCCCTCGGGCCAGCCCGCGAGCGCGAGCGCGACGCGGGCGTCGAGCGACCGGTAGCGGGAGAAGATCCGCGCCGCTTCGGCCTTGTCGCCGTCCTCGTAGAGCTGCACCGCCCGCGACAGATCCCGGGCCTCTGCGTCCTCCCGCTCGCCGAGGTCGAGCAGCAGCGGCGGGTCGCCCTCGGTGAGCGGCGGCCCCGCCGGGTCGCCGGACTGGAGCAGCGTCGCCCCCACCGCCACCGCGACGGCGGCGGCCGCCGCCACCGAGACGAGGGTGAGAATGCGGACGCGGGGGGACACGTTGAAGCCGAGACTAGCCCCGAGTCCATAGCTATCCTTTCGAAAGTAATGCCGAGCTACCGCGAGCTCCTCCAGCAGGTCAAGAGCGAGATCGAGGAGGTCACCCCCTCGCAGGCGGCCGCGCGCGCGGACGAGCCGGTCTTCCTCGACGTGCGTGAGCGCGACGAGTGGGAGGAGGGGCACATCCCCGGGGCCGTCTGGATCCCGCGCGGCAACCTCGAGGGCCGGGTCGAGCAGGCGCTCCCCGACCGCGAGCGCCCCGTCGTCGTCTACTGCGCCGGCGGCTCGCGCTCGGCCTTCGCGACGCGCACGCTCCACGAGCTCGGCTACGCGAACGTCGTCAACCTCGCGGGCGGGTTCACCGACTGGAAGCGGAACGGCTTCCCGACCCAGCTGCCGCGCACGCTGGCGCCCGAGCAGCACGCCCGCTACAGCCGCCACCTGCTGATCCCCGAGGTCGGCGAGGAGGGCCAGCTGAAGCTGCTCGACGCGCGTGTCCTGCTGATCGGCGCCGGCGGGCTCGGCTCGCCCGCGTCGCTCTACCTCGCGGCGGCGGGCGTCGGCAAGCTCGGGATCGTCGACGCCGACGTGGTCGACGCGTCCAACCTCCAGCGCCAGGTGATCCACTCGACCGAGCGGCTCGGCCAGCCGAAGGTCGTCTCGGCGAAGCGGACGCTCGAGGCGCTCAACCCGGACGTCGACGTCGCCACCTACGAGGAGCGGCTGACCTCGGAGAACGTCGACCGGATCCTCGGCGAGGGCTGGGACGTGATCGTTGACGGCGCGGACAACTTCCCGACGCGGTACCTCGTCAACGACGCCTCGATCTGGCACGGGATCCCGGTCGTGCACGGCTCGATCTACCGCTTCGAGGGCCAGGTGACCGTCTTCAAGCCGGGGGACGGTCCGTGCTACCGCTGCCTCTTCCCCACGCCGCCGCCGCCGGAGCTAGCCCCGAGCTGCGCCGAGGGCGGCGTGCTCGGCGTGCTGCCGGGGATCATCGGCTCGCTCCAGGCGAACGAGGCGCTGAAGCTCGCGCTCGGCCAGGGCGACCCGCTCGTCGGCCGGCTGCTGCTCTTCGACGCGCTCGAGACCTCCTTCACCGAGGTGACGCTGCGCCGCGACCCGGCCTGCCCGGTCTGCGGCGACGCGCCGACGATCACGGAGTACGTGGACTACGTCGAGTTCTGCGCCGGCACCCAGGGGCCCCGGACGTCGTGGTGCGAGCGGCGCTCCTGCTCGACGTCGGCAAGAG
>JBBDQR010000139.1:5234-21364 GCA_040905885.1 Gaiellaceae bacterium
GGGGGGCAAGGGCACGGGGGTACACGCGTGACGACCGTCCGCATCCCGCCCACGCTCCGTCCCGAGACCGGCGGCGCCCGCGAGGTGCCGGCGGAGGGCGAGACCGTCCGCGACCTGCTCGAGGACCTCACTTCCCGCTTCCCGGCCCTCCAGGGCAAGCTCGAGTACGCCAACGTCTACGTCGACGGCGAGGACGTCAGGACGCTCGAGGGCGAGGAGACACCGGTGCGCGAGGGCGCGACGGTGATCCTGCTGCCGGCGATGGCCGGCGGTTGATGGTCTCGGTCGACGAGCTCTACGACCTCTGGGCCGGCGACTCCGAGCTCCAGACGACGCTCCGGCGGAGCCTCGAGCCACGCGGGACCGACTGGCTGCTCGAGCTGCTCGCCGCGCTCGGGCCCCGCGCGGGCGAGACGCTCGTGGACGTCGGCTGCCGCGATGCGAAGCACGCGATCCGGCTCGTCCGCGAGCACGGGCTGCGCGCGGTGGCGATCGACCCGGTGCCGCGGCACGTCGAGCTCGCGCGCCAGGCGGTCGCGGAGGCCGGCGTGGACGTGGAGGTGGCCCACGGCGCGATCGAGGCGCTCCCGCTCGCGGACGCGACCGCCGACTGGATCTGGTGCCGGGACGTGCTCGTCCACGTCGACGTCCGTCGCGGGCTCGCCGAATGCGCGCGCGTGCTCCGCCCGGGCGGGCGCGTCGTCGCGTACGTCACGCTCGCGACGGAGCTGCTGGAGCCCCGCGAGCGGGCCATGCTCGTCTCCGCGGTCGCGCTCGCTCCGGAGAGCCTCGACGCGGCGCACGTCGAGTCGTGCGCGGCCGAGGCCGGGCTGGAGCAGGCGGCGGTGTACCCGCTCGCCGGCGAGTGGCGCGAGCGGATGATCGAAGAGGGAAGCTGGGACGCCTCGGAGACGCTCCTGGGGCTGTCGCGGCTGCGGCGCCGGGAGCGTGAGCTCGCCGCGGAGTTCGGCGAGACGGCGCTCGCCGCGTACGCCGGCGGCCAGCTCTGGGGCGTCTACCAGCTGATCGGCAAGCTCTGCCCGACCGTCTACGTCTGGGAGCGGCGTGGCTAGGACGCTCGCCCCCACGCTGCTCGACCTGATCGGCTCGACACCGCTCGTCGAGCTGCGCCGGCTCTCGCCGAGCCCCTCCGTCCGCCTCTACGCGAAGCTCGAGGGGCAGAACCCGACCGGCTCGATCAAGGACCGGGTCGCGAAGGCGATGATCGAGGCGGCCGAGGCGGCGGGCGAGCTCGAGCCCGGGCGCGCGCTGCTCGAGCCGACGAGCGGCAACACGGGCATCTCGCTCGCGCTGGTCGCGAAGCTGAAGGGCTATCCGCTCACGTGCGTGCTGCCCGAGAACGCGACCGAGGAGCGGAAGCGGCTGCTGCGCCTCTACGGGGCCGAGATCGTCGAGTCGCCGGGCGCGGAGGGCTCGAACGGCGCCGTCCGGCTCGCGCTCGAGCTGGCGGAGCGCGAGCCGCGGTACTTCATGCCCTTCCAGTACGCGAACGCGGCGAACCCGCGCGCCCACTACGAGGGGACGGGCGCGGAGATCGCCGAGGCGCTCGAAAGTGTCTCCGAGCGTGTCGACGTGCTCGTCGCCGGCCTCGGCACCGGCGGCACGCTGATGGGCGCGGGCGAGCGGCTGCGCGAGAGCTTCCCGGACGTCGTCGTCGCGGCCGCGGAGCCGCTGCCGGGCGACCCGGTGATGGGCCTGCGCTCGCTCGACGAGGGCTACGTGCCGCCGATCCTCGACGTGGCGAAGCTCGACCGCAAGCTGCTCGTCTCGAACGAGGAGTCCGTCGCCGGCGTCCGCGCCCTCCTCGCCGAGGAGGGGATCTTCGCGGGTGTCTCGTCGGGTGCGGTCGTCCACGTCGCGCGAAGGCTCGCCGCCGAGCTCGACGAGGGGGTCGTCGTGGCCGTCCTCGCCGACGGCGGCTGGAAGTACCTCTCCGCCGACTTCTGGGAGGCCGAGGACGTCGAGCGCTCGATGGAGCAGACCGTCTGGTGGTAGTGCCGGCCGACGTGCGGGCGGCCCTCGCCGACCACGCCCGCGCCGAGGAGCCGAACGAGTCCTGCGGCGTGCTGGTGCTCCGGGACGGGCGAGCGGAGCGGTACGTCGCCGGGCGGAACGCGGCAGAGTCGCCCTACCGCTTCGAGCTCGAGGTCGAGCCCGAGGTCTGGTTCCTCGAGGACGAGGGCTACGAGCTGGCCGTCGTCCACTCGCACGTGTCCTCGCCGCCGCGGCCCTCGCGCACCGACATCGAGAACATCGGGCTCTGGGACGGGCGACCGTACGTCATCTATACGGTGCGTACCGACGAGCTGGCCGCATGGCGTATCCGCGACGGGCATATCGAGGAGCTGCCGCTCTCCTGAGCGCAGATCAGAACGGCGAATAGTCGATCCGGCCGGCTGTGATCGCCTCGTTGAGATCGAGGAGCCGGCGATTGGACTCCGTCGGGTCGTGGGCCGCGCTCTTCGGCCAGCCGTACGCGGCGGCGACCGCCTCGTCGAGCGCCGTGTGCAGATCGCGCAGGTCGCGATAGGCGCCCTCGTCCACCTCGTTGTAGAGCTTCGTGAGCCCGATGCCGCGGTCGAGGCAGATCTCGCTGCGGCGGGCGATCACGGCTCGGGCGGCCTCGGCAATCGCCTCGCGCTGCTCGGGAGACGGCTGCGGCCACGGGAACGGTTCGAAGGCCGTTGTGGGCGTGTACCGGATGTCGATTCGGAGCGTCGATGATTGGGCGCGAGCCCATTCATGGTGAATCTGGGTCACGAGGACGCCAATCGAGTAGTCGTCATCGAACGCGAATACGTTCGTGAGATTGCTCGGGCAGGTCGCGGGATCTTGCCAAGCGAAGTGAATGCGCTTACCTTGCGCGATTCCCGCGACGTAGCGATCGAGAGGAGCAAGAGCAGCCCGCATCCCGCGCCGGGGCTCCGCGAAATTCCACCATCGCTCCCTGTAGAGCTTGCGTCGATTCTTCATGCGCTCCGGCCGAACCCGCTCTCGGACGATCTCGAAGGCGGCCGGCCAGCGCTGTGCGTCCTCCATTGGCATGGAGGCGAAATCGATGATCCACCGTCTCGGACGTTGAGCGGGGTCCTCAGCGATGTCCTCGCCGACGAGGTAGGGCCGCACCACTTTGGTGTAGTCAGCGTCAGTTCGGCTCAACAGCTCGCTGGCCTCCATCTCGGTGAGCACGAAGCCCGACCCCGCGGGAATCGGGCCCTGGAATGCCTTACCAGCGTTCTGCGCCAGCCGAGTCGCCTGTGAAGTCTCGAGGCTCCTCGGGCGAAGGGAGGACGTGATCCCCTCGACTTCGGCCTCGTCGAGCACGAGGCGCGTCGGAGCGTCACTCGGCCGCTTCACCCAGTTGACGATCGAGACGTTGACCACTGCCGCTCCCGGCCACGGCTGCTTGGAGATCGCGTTCACAATGACGCCGCCGTTCTTCAGGATCCAGTCGAGGCTCACCTCACGGGACCGACCTTGCGAGACCGAGTTCGTCGCGACGAGCCCCGCGCGCCCGCCGTCCGGCATCGCTTGATGAGCCTTTCTGAACCAGTAGACGGCGTAGTCCTTCAAGCCGACGCCGAACTCGCGCTTGAGCCACTCGGCGTAGTCGTCTCCGAGCTCGCTGCGGATCTGTTGCGAACCGTGATACGGCGGGTTCCCGATGATCGCGTCCGCCGGCGGCCACTCGACCTTCAGAGCGTCGGCGCGGCGGATCCCCGACAGGTCGCCAAGCGGTAGGACGGCCTCTTCCAGCGCGAGCTCCTCGACGGCGAGCTTGTGCGCCATCCAGAGGGTGACGCGCGCAAGCTTGATCGCGAACGGCTCGACTTCGAGGCCGAAGACGTTCGAAAGCGGGTATGCCGGCGTGTGCGACTCGCTCGCGAGCCCTCCCTCCGCGCGCAACTCGCGCTCGCGCGCGCGAAGTCGCGCCTCCAGCCTCCGCAGCTCGCGATACGCGACGTACAGGAAGTTGCCGGAGCCGCAAGCCGGATCGAGGATCTTGTAGTCGCCGAACTCGCGCTGAAGCTGCTCCAGCTTCGCGAGCGAGGAGCAGGACTCGATCCGCTCGCGCCACGGCTCCACGATCGTCGGCTCCACGACCTTCCGGATGTCCGCCTCGGCCGTGTAGTGCGCTCCGAAGGCCCACACTCGCTCCCGTCCCAGGGCCCCCTCCAGCAGGTTGCCGAAGATCGAGGGCTCGACCAGCTTCCAGTCGAAGGTGCACGCCTCTCGCAGCAGGTCGAGCTCATCTCGGTCCAGATGCACCTCCGCCGGGGCGGCGAAGAGCCCGCCGTCGGCGTACGGCACGTCCGCGTAGAGGCCATGCGTCGCGCGCTCCCCGGGCCGGTTGAGCCATTCGAACAGGCCCCCGAGATCGTCGGAGCTCGATCGGCCGGGCTCCCCGAGAAGGCGCTCGACGATCCTCGTGAAGCGGTGCTCGGGAATCATCGCGAGGTCCTCCGCGAACATCGACCAGACGCACTGGAGGACGAAGTCGCGGAGCGTCTCGGCGCCGGCCGCCTGGCGGTCGCGGATCCGGTTGTAGAGGTCGGTCACCAGGGCAACCGCCTCCCGTGTCAGCTCCGCCTTGTCCTCGGTGAACAGCGGCTCGCGTTCACGAAGGAAATCGAGCGCCTCGCTCCGGTCGGGGAGCTCCGCGAGCGAGAACGTCGCCACGGGCCTGTCCCAGAACGACCCCGGCTCGAAGACCTCGAACGAAAGGAACGCGCACACGACGACGAACCGGCCGGCCGTGCCGGTGTCCCGGCTCACCGCCTTCCAGTACTCGAACGCCTGCTCACGGTGATCGGCGAGCCGCGCCGCCTCGCTGGGGCGCTTCATCTCGACGATGCAGACGCCGGGCCAGATCATGTCGATGAAGCCGGGCCCGCCGCGCTCCTCGAACAGGGCGCCGGACTCCATGCGGTCCGTGCCGTAGCAGGCAAGGAGCTCGTTCAGGAACGTCTGCGCCTCACTGCGCTCGGAGCCCGAGTAGCCGGCCCACTTCGCGGCGAACTCGGAGAGCCGGCCGCGGATCTCCTCGGCGGAGAGGGCCACGTCGAAGGGCTAGAGAGTCAGCTGGGCCTTGGGCACCGCGAAGAACGTCCCCTGCCGTAGCTTCCTCGCGGCTTCGGAGACGTCCTCCTGCACCTGCTCGAGCGCCTCCACGAGGAAGTCCTCGGCCCCACCCGCGCGTAGATCGGCGGCCGCGCGCTCGGCGCGGCGTCGAGTGTCCTCGAGGTAGAGGAGGACGACGTCGATCTCGCCGTACTGCTGCTCGTCCTGTTCCTGCGGCGTCATCGGACGACCCACCCTAGCGCGAGCGGCGGACGGACGTCCACGACGTTTTCGGGGCACGGCGATCACCGTAGCCGCCTCGATGTGACGTTACAGTCGCGAGACTGTGCCGACTTGCGCACGCGCCATCTTCGCCGTCCTTCTCGCCGCGCTCGCCGGCTGCGGCGGGGGCGGCGAGGCGCAGACCGACACCCGCGGCCCGTCAGCCGGCATGCCCATCCCGGGCGGCGGCCTCACCGTCTCGGAGGCGATTGCGTCCGAGCTCGACGGGCCGCTCCAGGTCAAGGGCTACGTGATCGACGGCCGGCTGTGCGAGGCGATCCTCGAGTCGTACCCGCCCCAGTGCGGCGAGCCCTCGCTCCGGATCGAAGGCGAGCTCCCCCAGGCTGCGCCCGAGGAGCAGGTCTCCCTGCTCGGAACCGTCGAGGACGGCACCTTCGTCCTCAGCGAGACGTCGACCTAAGTCGTCGCCCGGCGCGCGGCGGCGAGCTGGCGGACGAGCTCCTCGGCGCTCTCGAAGCGCGTCGACTCGAGCTCGCACCATTCGCAGAGCTCGACGGGGTGCCGGCGCAGCCAGCCCTCCTCGGCGGTGACCGCCCGCACGGCGGGCCGCCGGTAGCAGGCGGCGCACGGCAGCAGCGGGACCGGATGGCGGACGCCGTCCGGCCACACGCCGGTGGCCCAGCGCTCGTCGAGGCGCCGGGAGAGGGCGGCCAGCCCGCAGCGGCGGACACCCGGCACGATCCGGAGCGCGAGCGGGCGGTGCGTGACGGCGTCCAGCGCGCGGCAAGCCGCTGCCAGCGACTTCACGAGTCCCGCTCTCACGTGCGCGACGCTACCCGGCGCCGACGATCGCCTGCGCGACGATCCGGCCGCTGACGGGCGAGAGGCCGCTGAGCGCGCTGAGCGTGATCTTCGCCTCCCGCGTCCCGACGAGCAGCCGCATGCGCGCGTTCGTCGCCAGGGGGCGCTTCAGCGCCGTCTCCGCCGTCGTCACGATCGTCCGCGGCGGCCCTCGATCCGGGAGGAACCGGAGCGGCTCGGGCGAGAGGTTGCGAACGGAGATCACGAGCGTGTCCTCGAGGTGGCGGACGTCGACGCGGAAGAGCCCCGGCGCGAGGATCGCCGCGACGCGGGCGCCCGTCGGCAGCTCCCGCGAGCAGGAGAACGCGACTCCGCCGCCCGGCACCTCCGTCTCGAGCTGCCCCGGCAGCGTCGAGGGCAGGCGCTCGGCCGGCTCGGCAAGCGGCTGCTCCCGCCTGCGGTCGGCCTCCGCGGCCGCCTCGCGGACCGGCTCGTCCCCGGCTGCCAGCAGCACGGCGGCCCAGCCGCTCTGCGCGTACCGCCGTCGCTCGACGAGGCCGAGCCCGGCGTAGGCGGCCACCACCTCGTCCGCCTCGTCCGGGCTGACGCCGCTCGCGATCAGCCTCCTCGGCGGCCGCTCGAGCCGCTCGCGGACGGCGCGGTGGACGTGCACGGGCACGTTCGCGACGACCGTGTCCGCCGCCGGCGGGGGCTCGGCGAGCAGGTCCGCCTGCCGGGCCTCGACCACGACCGCGTTCCGCTCGGCGTTCGCGCGGGCCGAGTCCACGCTCGCCTCGTCGTAGTCGACCGCGACGACCGGCTCCCAGCCGAGCCGCGCCGCCGCGATCGACAGCACCCCGGTACCGCACCCGAGATCCGCGAACGAGCCGCCCGGCTCGAGGGCGAGCATCAGCTCGAGGCAGCGCTGTGTCGTCGGGTGCAGCCCGGTGCCGAAGGCGCTGCCCCGCTCGACGACGATGTCCTCGAGGGACGGGTCGGAGGGAGGCGGGGCCGAAGGGGAGCGGACGACGAACCGCCCGCCGACCACCGGTGCCTGGAGGAGGACCGCGATCCGCTGCTCGGGGTCGTCCGGCAGCTCCCGCTCGGCGAGCTCCAGCAGGTCGTCGCCGGCCGCGTCCGCGAGATCGTCGCGCGCGGGCACGACGAGCAGCTCGTCGCCCTCCACGTACACGCCGGCGGGGACGAGCGGGAGCAACCGGTCCAGCACGGACTCGACGCTCTCCGCGCGGACGCGGAGGACCGACGCCTTCACCGGCTAGCGGGTATTGCCGAGCAGCGCCTGGCCCATCATGTGGGGCGTGGGCCCCTCCGCCTCGCCCGTGAGCGTGAGCGTGAGCACCTGGCCGCCCTCAGTGAGCAGCTGCAACGTCGCCTGGCCGCCACTCGCTCCGATCGAGAAGGACTGCTGCTCGCCCTCCGCGAGGTCGACGTCCACGAACACCGGTCCGTCGGCGCCGACAATGCTCGCGCCGCCGCGAATGGGGCTGAGCGCGATCAGGATGAACTCGGCGCCCTCGCCGGCCCCCTGACTTCTGGCTCGGACCTCGGCGACCGCCGGCACCGCCAGCAGGCGCTCCGCCTCGGCCTTGATCTCGGCGAACCCGGTGTAGACGGAGCCGTCGCCGCGGATCGCCTCGCCGATCTTGACGAAGAACTTCGACGCTTCGTCGAGCGAGAGGTACTTCCCCGCGGCTTCGCTGATCGTCAGGAACTCCTCGGCGGCTTGGTCGAGCGTCAGGAAGTTGAGCGCCTGCTCGATCTTCAGGAAGGTGTCGTTGGCGACGTCGATCTTCACGTACTTGTCAGCCGCTTCTTCGAGCGTGAGGTACTTCCCGGCGGCGTCGTCCATCTTCAGATAGAGGTCGGCCTGGGTCAGCTTCAGGTACTTGAGGTCTGCCTCGGAGGCCTTGAGGAACACGTCGTGGGCCTCGTCGAGCGTCAGGTATGTCTGCGCCGCTTGTTCGATCTTCAGGTACTTCGACGCCGCCTCGTCGAGCTTCAGGAAGACCTCGTTGGCGGTGTCGATCTTCAGGTACTTCTCGGCCGCCTCGGTCGTGGTCAGGAAGTTCGACCTCTCGTCGATCTTCAGGTACTTGAGGTCGGCCTCGGCGATCTTCAGGTACTTGGCCTCGGCCTCGTCGATCTTCAGGTACTTGAGGTCGGCCTCGGCGATCTTCAGGAACTTGAAGGCCGCCTCCTCGAGCGACAGGTACTTCGCCGCCGCGTCGTCGAGCTTCAGGTACTTGACCGCCGCGTCGTCGATCTTCAGGTAGAGCGTGGCCGCGTCGGTCTTCGTCAGGAACGGCGGGCCTTCGGCCTTCCCGGCGCTCAGCTGCGCGGCCACCTTGTCCGAGACGAGGACGTAGCGCGCGGCCGAGTCCGAGATCGTCAGGTACCGCGCCTCGGCCTGGACCTGCGCCGACGACCCGGTCAGCCGGTGCGCGAGCTTCGAGACGGCGTCCAGGCGGGAGACGTCCGGGACCGCGAGCGCCAGCGCCAGCGCGACGATGAGCACGGCGGCCCCGATCAGGCCGGCCGAGAACGTCTTTGGGATCCGCGAGAGTGCCCTCTTACCCATCCCCGCATGCAGCATGACACCTAGACGGCGGAATACAAGACCTTCTTGCATCCGGACGGTCCCCGTGGGACGATCCGCACCAGATCGATGGCCATCTCGGTCTTGACGCCGCTCGGGCCAGGCGCTGTCGCCGTCACCGGCTTCAGCGGCCACGAAGGGCTGTCCCAGCTCTTCGGCTTCCGCGTCGAGGTCGTCGCGGAGAACGGCCGCCCGGTGCCGTTCGAGGCGCTGCTCGGTCAGCCTGTCGGCGTGCGGATCCAGCCCTCCGAAGGCCCGGCCCGCCACTTCTCGGGGATCTGCTCGCGCGTCTCACAGGGCGGCCGCGACGCGCGCTTCACGGCCTACGAGCTCGAGGTCGTGCCGAGCTTCTGGCTGCTCACGCGCCGCGCCGGAAGCCGTGTCTTCAGCAACCTCTCGGTCCCCGAGATCCTGGAGCGGACGCTCTTCGACGCGAACGCGAGCATCGAGCTGCGGACTCCCCTCGAGCGCCAGGAGTACTGCGTCCAGTACCGCGAGACCGACTTCGACTTCGCCAGCCGCCTGATGGAGGAGGAGGGCATCTACTACTTCTTCAGGCACGAGGACGGCGGCCACACGATGGTGCTCGGCAATACGCCCGAGGGCCATCCCGACCTCCCGGCCGTCCAGTTCGACCCGCGGGCGCGCTTCGGAACCGTGCACGAGTGGACGAAGGCCCAGGAGCTCCGCTCCGGCAAGGTCACGCTCTGGGACCACAACTTCCAGCTTCCGAGCTCCAACCTCGAGGGGCAGGCGGTGATTCAGGAGTCCGTGCTCGCAGGCTCCGTCCAGCATCTGCTCCGCGGGGGCGGCTCGGACCGGCTCGAGCTCTTCGACTACCCGGGGGAGTACGCGCAGCGCTTCGACGGAGTCGACCGGGG
Source organism: Gaiellaceae bacterium (assembly GCA_040905885.1). Lineage (GTDB taxonomy): Bacteria > Actinomycetota > Thermoleophilia > Gaiellales > Gaiellaceae > JACVRU01. Next base: position 14,859 of record JBBDQR010000139.1, read on the forward strand.
CGGCGGGGAACAGCCCGGCGAGCTCCAGAAGCTCTTCGAGGCCGCGCGGCAGCAGGCCGAGCTCCGCATGCAGGCCGAGGCCGCCTCCGCGCTCGTAATCGCCGGCCAGTCGACCGTGCCGAGCCTGACCGCGGGGCACAGGTTCACCCTCGACCGCCACTTCGACGCGAACGGCGACTACGTGCTCACCGGGGTGCGGCACACGGCCTCGGCGTCACCCGGCGGCAGCAAGATGACGTACAGCAACTCGTTCACGTGCATCCCGGCCGGCCTGCCGTTCCGCCCGCCGCGGCTGACCCCGCTGCCGGTCGTCCCCGGCCCCCAGCCGGCCGTCGTCGTCGGCCCGCCCGGCCAGGAGATCTTCACCGACAAGTACGGCCGCGTGAAGGTCAAGTTCTTCTGGGATCGCGAGGAGAACGCGTCGGTCTGGATCCGCGTGGCGACGCCCTACGCCGGCCAGGACCGCGGGCTCTTCTCGATCCCGGAGGTCGGGGACGAGGTGCTCGTCGCCTTCGAGCAGGGCGACGTCCGCCGCCCCTACGTGCTGGGCCGGCTCTGGAATGCGGCCGATCCCCCACCCGAGCGGGAGGACGAGCGATGACCACGCGCAAGGGCGCGGTGACCCGAGGGCTCGCGTTCGTGGCCGGTCTCGTCGGGGTCGGGGCCGCGGGCCGCGAGCTGGGCCGGGCCGAGGCTGCGCAGGCGTCCACGCTCCGTTTCCACGCGCGGCCCGACGCCCGGCCGCCGGGCCGCCATTCGTCCCGCGGCGAGCGGCCGCCCCTGGCAGCCGCACTCGTCGACGCGGGGAGCGGCCGCCGCGTGGGCGGGCTCTACGGCGCCGGGTTCGCGCTCCGCGGGCCGGGCGAGCCGGACGGGCCGGAGCGCCTCGAGCTCCACACCTTCGAGCTCGAGGACGGGACGATCGTCGGCTCGGGGACCGCCGGCCTCGGCGAGGGCGCCTTCGCGGTGCTCGGAGGCACGGGCCGCTACGCGGGCGCCCGCGGCACGTACGCCGTGAGCCGCCCGGACGACGGCCCCGCGGAGGTGCTCGTCACGCTCCTGCTCTAGTGCGCGGCCGGCTCGGGCTCCTCGGGCGCCTCCGGGAACTCAGCTTCGAGCCTCTCGATCCGCGTCCCCTCCACCTCGAGCACGTGGAAGCGGACGCCGTCGTGCTCGACCTCGTCCCCCTCCTCCGGCGCGCGGCCGAGCGCGCCGAAGACGAAGCCGGCGACGGTGTGGTAGTCCTCAACGGGCAGCTCGGTTCCGAACTGCTCGTTGAAGTCGTCGATCGGGAAGGTGCCGTCGAGCCGGATCGTCCGGTCGTCGATCCGCTCGATCGACTCGTCGGGGAGGTCGTATTCGTCCTCGATCTCGCCGACGATCTCCTCGAGCAGGTCCTCCAGCGTGACGATGCCCTCCATCGCGCCGTACTCGTCGACGACGATCGCCATGTGCTGCTTCGTTCGTCGGAAGTCGGCGAGCAGCGCGGCGAGATCCTTCGTCTCGGGCACGACGAACGGCGGGCGGACGAGCTCCTCGACGTCGACCTGCGCGAGCCCGCGGTCGTGCATCGCCGAGAACAGGTCGCGGACGTGGAGGATGCCGACGATCTCGTCGAGCGAGCCCCGGTAAACCGGGTAGCGCGTGTACGGGGAGTCGACGAGGGCCGCGAGCGCGTCCTCCGGCGGCAGCTCCACCGAGACCGCGACGACCTCTGGGCGCGGCACCATCACCTCGCTGACCTCCTTGTCGGCGAAGTCGAAGACCTTGTAGAGCATCTCCTCCTCCGCCTCCTCGATCGTCCCGGCGTCCTCGGCCTGGGCGACGATCATGCGGATGTCCTCCTCGGTGTGCGCGATCACGCCCGCGGGAGCCGGCCGGACCCCGAAGAGGCGCGTGAAAGCGTTCGACGACGACTGGAGGAACCAGACGACCGGGTAGCTGGCGAGGTAGACGGCCTCGACCGGCAGGGCCACCCAGAGCGCGGTCGACTCGTTCTTCGTCAGCGCCACCGCCTTGGGCACGAGCTCGCCGAGCGTCACGTGCAAGTAGGTGACGACCGTGAACGCGATCACGAAGGCGGTTCCGTGCGAGAGCACCGGCTCGTCGATCCAGCGCTCTACGATCGGCTCGCCGACGGCGCCGAGCAGGATCGAGAAGACCGTGATCCCGAGCTGGACGGTGCCGATGAAGCGCACCGGGCTGTCCATGATCCGCAGCGCGATCCGCGCGCGCCGATTCCCCGCCTCCGCGAGCTCCTGGAGTCGCGATCGCCGCGCCGTCACGAGCGCGTACTCGGCCGCCACGAAGAACGCGTTCGCCAAGACGATCAGGAGGACGACGAGTGCTCCGAGGAGGTACGTCACGCCCCGTTCTCCGGGGCGCAGGGACTGTGCGGCAGAGCCTCGTCCACGTCAGCGCGGCGAGTATAGCCGCGAGTACGGCGGGCTCAACCCGCCCGCCAGGTCGCTCCGCGCTCGTCCGTCACCCGTTCGGCACGTCCCTCCTCGGCGAGCCGGACGAGGTGGGAGAGCGTCTCCGCGACGGCGAAGCGCCGCGCGGCCGGGGAGAGGTCGGCGCCGAACACGGAGAGCGACGCCTCGTAGGCGGAGCGCGGCTCGGGGCCGAGCGCGGCCTCCGTCTCGTCGAGCCGGAGGCGGTGGTGCTCCACGAGCTCCCGTGCCCGCGCGGACGGGTCCCCGATCGGGTCGCCGTGCCCGGGATAGACGACGCGCGGGGCGAGCTCCTCGGTCCGGCGCAGCGAGTCGAGGTAGTCGCCGAGCGGGTCCGGCCGGCTGTCCGGGTAGAGCCCGACCGCGGGCGAGATGCGGGGGAGCAGGTGGTCGCCGGAGACGAGCGCCCCGTCGCGGTGGAGCCCGATGTGGCCGTCCGCGTGCCCGGGGAGCGCGACGACCTCCCAGCCGTCGACGAGGTCGCCGGCGCGCAGCGGCTCCGGGTCGCGCGCGAACCGGATGAAGGCCGCGTAGGCGGAGCCGACCTCGATCAGGTCGTCGGTGATCTCGCGCGGGACTCCGTGCTCGGCGAACCACGCCGCCATCCGCTCGGGCCAGCCCGGATTGCCCCACACGTGCAGGCACTGGGCGTAGTCGAGCTCGCCCTGGAGCACGGGCGCGCCCGTGGCCGCGCGGAGCTGGTCGGCCCCGCCGACGTGGTCGGGGTGGAAGTGCGTGACCACGATCCGCGCGACGGGCACGCCGAGGGAGCCGGCGTCGTGCTCGAGATCCGGGAGCGCGAGGCCCGTGTCGACGAGCAGCCACCCGTCGTCCCCGGCGAGCAGGTAGCCGTGCACGTGCCAGGGCTTCGTCGGCATCGGGAAGGTGACGCGGCGGACTCCGTCCGCCAGCTCCGCTATATCGAACATATGTTCTATACTCTCCGGGGTGCGGGCCGAGTATCGCGAAGAGCCCTGCAGGACTGCGCTCAACCGCGTACGGGGGATGCCGTTCGCGTGGTCGCTGAACCCGTACATGGGCTGCGTCCACCAGTGCACGTTCTGCTACGTGCGGGCGTTCGAGCAGCGCGCGGACCGCCCGGCCGACCACCGCTACGGACAATCGATTCGCGTCAAGGTGAACGTCGTCGACGTGCTGCGGCGGGAGCTCGCGCGAGCCTCCTGGCAGGGGGAGGAGATCGCGATCGGCGCCGCCACCGACCCGTACCAGCCGGCCGAGGGCCGCTACAGGCTTACGCGCGGGTGCCTGGAGGCACTCGCGGAGACCGCGAACCCGTTCAGCCTGATCACGCGCGGGCCGCTCGTCGTCCGTGACGTGGACGTGCTCCAGGAGGCGGCCAGGCGGGCCGACGTGTCGGTGACGTTCTCGGTGCCGACGCTGGACAACGAGGTCTGGCGGCGCACGGAGCCTGGAACGGCGCCGCCGCGCCAGCGCCTGCGCGCGCTGAAGACGCTCGTGGACGCCGGGGTGAAGGCCGGCGTCGGCATGGCGCCGATCCTGCCCGGGCTGTCCGACCGGCCCGAGCAGCTCGCCGAGGTCGTGAGGGCGGCGCGGGAGGCCGGAGCCACGAACGTGTGGTGCAACGTCCTCTACCTGAGGCCGGGAACGCGCGAGCACTTCCTCTCCTGCCTCGCCGAGGACTGGCCGGAGCTGCTGCCGACCTACGAGCGTCTCTACGCCAAGAGCGCCTACCTGAAGGGGCCCGAGGCTGTCGCCGTGCGCGAGCGCGTGGCCTCGCTCCGCCGCGAGCTGGGCGTCGCCGACCGCCGCCCGGTCCGGCTCGCTCCGCCGCCGCAGCCGGAGCAGCTCGCATTGACGCTCTCTTCGGGGTGAGCTTGGGGCGTCTGAACCCCCGGCATACAATCCCCGGCGTGAGCGAGCACTCGGCCCAGCAGGAGATCACCTGCCTGATCGTCGACGACCACGAGGTCGTCCGCGAGGGGTTGCGACTCTCGCTCTCCCGCTCGCCTCACATCCGCGTGATCGGGGAAGCCCCCGACGGCGCCACGGCGGTCGCGCTGGTCGAGCGGCGGAAGCCCGACGTCGTGATCATGGACGTGCGCATGCCGGGCATGGACGGCCTCGAGGCCACCAAGCTGATCAGCGAGCAGACACCAGACAGCGCCGTCCTGATCTTCACGGCCTACAGCGAGCGCTCGCTCCTCTCGCGCGGCCTCGAGTCGGGCGCGAAGGGCTACATCCTCAAAGAGGCCCCGCACGAGACGCTGCTGCGCGCGATCGAGAAGGTCGCGGGCGGCGAGACCTACGTCGATCCCGCGCTGATGCCCGCCTTCTTCACGAAGGACCGGGAGGACATGCTCACCACTCGCGAGCGCGAGATCCTGAAGCTGCTCGCCGACGGCATGTCGAACTCGGACGTCGCGGGGAAGCTCTACATCAGCCAGGAGACCGTGAAGAGCCACGTGCGGCACATCCTCACGAAGCTGGAGGCCGACACGCGAACGCACGCGGTGGCCATCGCCCTCCGCGAGGCGATCATCGATTAGGCGCTCCCTGTGAAGGGGCCGCTGCTCGGCGCCTTCCTCCTCGCCGCCGGCGCCTCGGGCGTCGCGTTGCTGGCGGGGAGCCAGGTCGGAGCGTTCATCGGCGTCGGGATCGCGGGCTTCGCCGGCGTGCTGATCGTCGCCCAGCTGCTCGCGAGCGAGCGGCGCCGGCACGAGGTCGTGGAGGAGGAGCTCGCCGGGCAGGCGAGCTTCCTCGAGTCCCTCGTCGCGTCGTTCGGGACGATCGCGACGACGCTCGACGTCGACCAGATCCTCGACCTGACGCGCTCCGAGGCCGAGCGGCTGTTCCGGGCGCACGCCTCGTTGCTCGAGCCGGGCGAGCAGCGCGAGCCCGGACCCGCCGAGCACGAGCTCGCCTTTCCGCTGCGCGTGCGCGGAGTCGAGCTGGCGCGCCTCCGGCTCGTTCGCGCCCGGGACTTCGACCGGGACGAGGTCGCCCGGGCGTCGATCCTCGTCGACTTCGTCTCGCGCGCGGTCGAGAACGCGCAGCTGCTCGCCGAGGCCACGGTGCGGGAGGCTGACCGCGCGCGCCTCTCCGACCAGCTGATCACAGCCGAGCAGGACGAGCGCCGCAGGCTCGCGCTCTACCTGCACGACACGTCCGTCCAGTCCCTCTCGGGGATCACGCTGATGCTGGACGCGGCCCTCGACTTCGTCCGGCAGGGCCGCACCGAGGAGGCGCAGGAGATCCTCGCCGGCGCGCTCGATCGGCAGCGGACGGCCATCCGGGGCCTGCGCGACCTCTCGTTCCACCTGGAGCCGGTCGTCCTGCGCGACCAGGGCTTCGGGCCGGCGGTGCACGCGCTCGCCTCGCAGCTCGGGCTGGAGCGGGAGATCCAGATCGAGGTGGACGTTGACGCGGCGGAGGAGCTCGCCGAGCGCGCGAAGGTCGGCTTCTACCAGATCATCCGGGAGGCGCTGCACTCCTCGATCCGCCGCGGCCCGCCGAAGCGCGTCTCGGTGCGGGTGACGGAACTGGCGGACGAGAGCGTCGAGCTGGCAATCACCGACGACGCCCCGGGCGAGCGCAGGCGGGCCGTCTTCGAGCCGATCGAGGAGCGGGTGCGCACGCTGAGTGGAACGCTGGACATCGAGGCGGGCGCCGACGGCGGCACGACCGTCCGCGTCCGGCTGCCGTCGTACGCGGCGCGCGCCACCGTCTAGGATTCGCCGCGATGGGCGACGAGAACGGGAAGCAGCCGCAGCACCTCCTCTTCGTCTGGAAGCCGTCCGGGTACGAGCTCGTCCAGCGGGACGGGGAGCCCCCGGCGGTCGGCGACGAGATCGACGTCGACGGCCGCGCGGAGCGGGTGTCCAAGATCGGCCCCTCGCCGCTGCCCGGCGACTCGCGTCCCTGCGCCTATCTGATCTCCTAGTACCCCTTCAGCAAATGTCCTCCGGCTTCTGGCCCGCGATCACGCGGCGCGCTGCGGCGTCCTCGCTCGCGCCCATAGCTTCGGCTATGGGCGCTCCCTGCGTCCTTGCATCGCTTGGTGCTCGCGACCCA
>JBBDQR010000140.1:0-3545 GCA_040905885.1 Gaiellaceae bacterium
GCGCCTGCGCGACACGGCCGGCGCGCTGCGCGCGTTCCTGACTTCCCTCGAGGCGGAGCCCGGCCGGCTCGAGCAGGTCGAAGGCGAGCTCGAGCGGATCGCCGAGGCGAAGCGGCGCTACCGCTGCGCGAGCTACGAGGAGCTGCTCGCCCGGGCGGAGGAGGCGCGAGCCGAGCTCGCCGGGGGCGACGATCCCGCGGCCGCCGCCCGGAAGGCGGTCGCCGCCGCCGAGGCCCGCGTGAGGGAGCTGTCGGCGGCACTCGCCGACGCGCGCGGAGCAGCGGCCGGCCCGTTCGCGAAGGCCGTCGCCGCCGAGCTCCGCGACATCGGCATGGGCGAGGGCGAGTTCGTCTGCGAGCTGGAGCAGCGCGAGGTGTCGGCGACGGGCGGGGACGCCGTCCGCTTCCTGATCCGGCCGAACCCCGGGCTGCCGCTGGCCCCGGTCGCCGAGACGGCGTCCGGCGGCGAGCTCTCCCGGATCGCGCTCGCGATCGCCGCCGTCGCGGGCGGGCTGACCCTGGTCTTCGACGAGCTCGACGCGGGCATCGGCGGCCGCACCGCAAACGCCGTCGGCCGCGCGCTCGAGCGCCTCGCCGAGCGCGCCCAGGTGGTCACGATCACGCATCTGCCGCAGATCGCGAGCCTCGCCCAGCGCCACTTCCGCGTCGAGAAGGTCCCCGGCGACCCCACGCGCACGCACATCGAGACGCTCGACGAGGCCGCGCGCCGCGACGAGCTCGAGCGCATGCTCGGCGGCGAGGAGTTCCTCCAGACGGTCCGATCGCCATGAGCTGGTTGACGCTCCTCGCGTTCGCATCTCGCACCCGCGGAAGCGCTGCGAAGCGTCGCCGTGCGACGTCCTCACTCGCGTCCGTAACCTCCGGCTACGAACGCTCCCTGCGTCCTTGCCCGGCTCGCTTCTCGCGCTCCTCGGGCGACGATCTGCTCACGCGATGAGCTTCGTCGAGTTCACTGGGCGCGCGCGGCTCGACAGGCGGACGAAGCACCTCGTCCGCCGGCTCTCCTCCGACGACATCGCGATCGTCGACCACTCCGATCTCGACCGCGTCTCCGCCGAGGAGCTCGTCGAATCCGGCGTCCGCGTCGTCGTCAACGTCGCCGAGTCGCAGACCGGCCGCTTCCCGAACCCGGGCCCGCTCCTGCTTGTCCGCGGCGGCGTGCGGCTGATCGACGCCCCCGGCGCCGACCTCTTCGACAGGGTCAGCGACGGAGAGCGGCTCACCGTCCGGGGCGCGGGCCTCTACCGCAACGGCGCCTGCATCGCCACCGGTCGGGTGCGCACGGAGGACGAGCTGGCGCGCGCGCTCGCCGACCAGCAGAGCCGGGTGACCGAGTCGCTCGAGGCCTTCGCGGAGAACACGCTGCGGCACCTGCGCGAGGAGGGGAGCCTGCTCTCGGGCGAGCTCGACTTCCCGCCGCTCGCGACGCGCTTCCGCGACCGGCACGCGCTCGTCGTCGCCCGCGGCCCGGGCCACAGGCGCGACCTGCGGATCGTGCGCCCGTACGTCCGTGACTTCAAGCCGGTGCTCGTGGCGGTGGACGGCGGCGCCGACGCGCTGATCGAGGCCGGCTACAAGCCGCACGTGATCGTCGGCGACATGGACTCGGTCTCCGACCGGGCGCTCGCCTGCGGGGCCGAGCTCGTCGTGCACGCCTACCGCGACGGCGACGCTCCCGGCGCCGAACGACTCGAGTCCCTCGGCCTCGCGTACGAGACCGTCCGCGCTCCCGGGATCAGCGAGGACGTCGCGCTGCTGCTCGCCCACGAGCGCGGTGCGGAGCTGATCGTCGCGGTCGGGACGCACTTCAACTTGCTCGAGTTCCTCGAGCGCGACCGGGCCGGCATGTCGTCGACGTTCGTGACCCGCCTGAAGGTGGGGGAGAACCTGATCGACGCGAAGGGCGTGTCGCGTCTCGTCAGCCGCCGCGTCGGGCTCTGGCCGATCGCCGTCCTCATCCTCGGCGCTCTCGCCGCGATCGTCGCGGCCGTCGTCGCCTCGCCGTCGCTCCGCAGCCTGCTCGAGCTTCTGGAGCTGCGGCTGCGGGACGTCGTTGGTCTTTAGCGCGACGCAGGAGCTGCTCGCTCCGCCGGAGGACGTCTGGCGGTTCGTCTCGGAGCCGTACCACTTCCCGGACTGGTGGCCGGGCGTCGCTGCGGTCGAGCCCGACCGGCGCGGCTTCGCGGAGGGCGCCCGCTGGCAGCTGCGCGGATCGGAGCCGACGCTGTTCCGCCGAGCCCACGGGACCGCCGTGCTGGTCGCGCGGGAGATCGTCGCGCCCGTAGGCTCCCTACGGGCGCTCCCTGCGTCCTCGCCAGACTAGGTTTTCGCTCGGCCAGCCACGAACGGACTCACGCCGCGACCGCCATGTTCGACTTCCGCTACCACATCGCCTCGCTCGTCGCCGTCTTCCTGGCGCTCGTCGTCGGGATCGTGATCGGCGTGGGGCTCTCCGGCCAGGGGATCGTCCAGGAAAGCGAGCGGGAGGGGCTGAACAACACGATCGAGGGTCTGCGGGCCGACCTCGAGCGGGCGCAAACTCGGGCTGAGCAAGAGCGCGCCGCGACCCAGTTCGTCGAGGCGGCTTACTCCGCGGTCATGGAGAACCGGCTGGCGGGAAAGCGGATCGCAGTCGTCTTCGTCGGCCAGGCGAACGAGCTGCGCTCGGCGATCTCGGGCGCCGTCTCGGACGCGGACGGGACGATCGTCCGGCTGCGCGCCCTGAAGCTCCCGGTGGACGAGGACGCGCTGCTGGCGGCGATCGAGGCGCGCTCCGACCTCTCCGCGCCGCCGGGGGACGTTCGCGAGCTGGGCCGCATGCTGGGGACGGAGCTGCTCGCCGGCGAGGCCACGCCGCTCTGGGACGCGGTCGCCGACCAGCTCGTGATCGAGCGGATCCCCGACGCGGACGCGCCCGCGGACGGCGTCGTCGTCGTGCGGACGACCGACCCGCAGCAGGGTCCGACCGCGAGCTTCCTGAACGGGCTCTACGGCGGACTGACGGGCAGCGTCCCGGCGGTCTGGGTCGACAGCGTCGTCACGGAGACGCGACGTCCGGAGGGCTTCGCGGTCCTGCGCGATGTCACCACGGCGCTCGGCCAGGTCACGCTCGCCGTGCTGCTCGAGACCGGAGCGCGGGGGGAGTACGGGCCGGGCGCGGCGAGCGTCATCCCGCCGATCGCCCCGGTCGTCCTGCCGGCGGAGCAGGGTGGCTGATCCGGTGGCGATCCTCGTCGCCGCGCGCGACGAGGAGGAGCGGATCGCTGCGACTGTGGCCGCGCTCAGGGAGCGGTTCCCGGAGGCCGAGGTGATCGTCGCCGACGACGGCTCCCGCGACCGGACCGCCGACGCGGCCGAAGAGGCCGGCGCGGTCGTGCTCAGGCTGCCCCGGCGCGGCAAGGGCCAGGCCCTCTCCGCGGCCGAGCGGGCGGCGCCGCCGGGGGCGCTGCTGCTCTGCGACGCGGACCTCGCCGGCGACCTGCGGCCGCTGGCCGACGCGGCGCCCGAGGACGGAATCGCGGTCGC
>JBBDQR010000141.1:0-21184 GCA_040905885.1 Gaiellaceae bacterium
AGCTTCGGCTATGGGCGCTCCCTGCGTCCTTGCATCGCTTGGTGCTCGCGACCCACAAGCTCGGCAACATTCACTGACGGGGCACTAGGCGGGCGGGCCGGACGCGAGCGCGGTCCGGCAGCGCCAGTACTCGACGTCGTCGACGACGCCGTGCGACACGCAGGACTTGCGGACGAGGTTCGGCCGGCCTTCGAGCCTGCCCGCGCGGCACGCCTGCCACACCTCGTTGCCGGCGCTCGCCGACTCGACGACGGAGCAGGACCCGACGAGCCCCGCCCGGTCGAGGACGCTGCTGTCCTTCACCCACGCGAGGCCGGCGGCGAGGAAGGCGGTGACCAGGACGATCCGGAGCAGCACGTCGTTTCTCCCTGTTCGATTCGTGCCGCAGCGAACCAAGGGAGTTATCGGCGGGCGGAGGGTGTCGGTTCCATCACCTGAGCGAGGGAACGGGCACCCCGGCAACCCCTTAGTTCAGGGCGTTGTTCAGGACCTGGTAGCCCGTGTACGTCAGGGCGTAGTTCGCCAGCCCGAACGGGTGGTAGTACTGCTGCGTCGGCATCGGCGCGAGCGCACCGATGATCCGGATCGTCCCCTGGCCGAGCTGGAGCTCCCCGAGCGTGACCTGGTCGCCCGTCGTGATGCCGACGGTGCGGCCGCCGATCCGCTCCCACTCCGCCTGGTTGACCGCCCAGATCGGCGAGCCGTTGAAGTCCGTCCCTGCCTCGTCCTGGATCGCGAAGCCGAGCGGAACCGGCTCGTACGTCTGGTGGCGGTGGTTGTCGCCCTCGGCCGCGCCGGGCTGGTCCACGTTCGCGGCGAGCGGGTCCGAGTAGGTGTCGGACGTGCCGTCGCGGGTGAACCCGATGTAGCCGGCGTAGGCCGTGAACGTGTTGACGAAGCTGCGATCGACGACGCCCATGTGGGCGAGGTTCCGGAGCGCCCCGTCGGTGAGGACGAGGTTGCCGCCGTTCTCGACGAACTGCCTCAGCTCGGCGCCCCAGCGCTGGACGTCGGCGGCCGACCTCCGTGAGCGCTCGACCGGCGGCCCGGCGTACTCGTTCGAGAACGCGATCTCGAGCCGCTCGGGCGGCGCCGTGCCGGCCCAGTTGACGATCCGCGCCCGTTAGTGGCCGACGGGCGGGCTCAGCAGGGTGACCCGCTCGTCGCCGGTCGGCGTCGTCGACTGGCCGACCGTGAACCACTCGCCGCTGATCGCGCTCTGGCGCTGGACGTAGAGGTCCCAGTCGTTCTCGACCAGGTCGGGCGAGTCGAGCGTCACCACGAGCTGCTGGTTGTTGAAGGCCGGATCGACATCGAACTCGTAGTCGGCGACGCACGTGGGCGGCGAGCCCGCGTCGCCCGCGCACGGCGGCGTCGCCGCCGCCCTGGCCGGCGGCTCGTACGTCTCCGACGGCTGCGCCGGGCCCGTCGGAACCGGCTCGCTGAAGCCGGGGAACGGGTCGTCGGCCACCACGACCGACCGCAGCTGGTCGAGCCCCGCGCGACCCCGCAGGACGCGGTCCGGGTCGAGGGCGGCGAGCTGCCCCGGCTGCATGTTCCCGGCGAGGTCCTCGAACAGCTTCATGTTCGTCACCGAGTACGGCAGCTGCCCCGGGTCCTCCCAGGCCTGCTCGGTGGTGAAGGCGATGTCGAGGTCGACGTGGCCGCCGCTCGCCGCGATCTGGGTGACGAGCCCGCCGCTCAGGCAGACGCGCCACCAGCCCGGGAGCGGGTTGTTGGCGTGGACGGCCTGGCCGGCCTGGAGGTAGATCGAGGACTGGTTGAAGTAGCGGTTGACCTCGGTCCAGCTCTCCGAGCCGTCGCCGCAGGCCTCCTGCTCCTCCTGCGGGGCGGGCTCCGCGTTCGCGCCCCGGTAGCGCTCGAGCACGAGCGCCGTGAGGGACGCGCCGCTGACGCCGCCGACGTTCACGGGCGTCGCGGTCGCCTCGAGGCCGCCGTTGTAGTGCCCGCTGCACCGCTTCTGCCGGTGCGGGTGCCGGCAGACCGGCCCCTCGACCTCGAACATGTGGCGGAAGGAGTTCATCGGCGTGAGGGTCGCCTCCATCCCCTCCTGCGGCGGCAGGCCCGTGAACTCGGGCGGCGGCGCCGCGCCCTCGTTCGTCCGCACCGTGTCGTCGCGCACGTAGCCGACCTGGCCCTGGACGTCGAAGCTCGTGTCCTCGGGCTGAAGCCCGAAGTTCACCATCGAGTAGATCAGGCTCTTGTTGCCGTCGACGTGGAGCTGCTCGAAGTCGGCGAGATAGCAGGAGCCGACCCCGCAGTTCGAGATGTGCGAGAAGCTCATCTCGTTGTCGATCCCGTCGGCGCCGAGACCGAGCGGCGAGTCGATCCAGTCTCCGAGCGCGCCCGTGACGGTGTAGTCGATCGTGTCCCAGACGGTGCCCCACTGGACGCCGTACATGCGCGGATCGTCCTCGGGGGCGTCGTTCGGCTTGATCGCCGGCGACCACGCCAGCCGCGCCTCGGCATCGGCCCAGGCGCCCTTTACGGTCTGGAGGATGCGCTGGTTCTTGGCGAAGTCGCGCTCGGAGGCGCCGAGGAGGGTGAACGAGAACGCGACGTCGACGAGCTGGCCGTGCAGATCGATGCCGCCGTCCCAGCGGTCGCGGATCTGCTTCAGCACCTGGCCGAAGTGGCGCGTCTCCGGCTCGGACCACGGCGTGTACGGCCTGAAGGTGAAGCCGATCGTCGGCCAGTCGCGGTTCAGGTCGACCCCGTTGCCGTTGTAGCGCTGGTAGAAGCGCGCCAGGTTGTCGGGGTCGCCTCGGCGCCAGCCGTCGGGGTTGGCGAAGACGAGCCAGATCGACGAGCGGCTCAGCGCCTCGCCGGCCGTCACGCTTTCGCCGGGCGTCGTCTCGAGCAGCGGGTGGGGAATGGCGCCCTCCCGCGTGCAGTTGACGTTCGCCGGGGCGACGCCCGCCTCGCACGCGGCCCACGTGGCCAGGTCCTCGGCGGTGCGCACGCCCGCCTCGGCCCCTGCCCGCTCGATCCCGTGGATCGCGAGCGGGAAGACGAAGAACTTCTTGCCGTCGTCGGCCACGCGCTCGTCCGTGACGCGGACCAGGTAGAGGTCGGACTTGATGCGCTGGCTCGGGACGCCCTGCCTCGGCAGTCCGGCCGAGCAGAGGTCGGCGCTGGACGTCGAGGACGTGCAGTCGGTGCCGTCCCCGAAGTCCTGCTCCAGCTCGTAGAACTCGATGAAGTCCGGGAAGAGCCCTTCGAGGTACTCCATCCCGTCCACCATCTCGTCGTAGTAGACGAAGTCGGTTGCCGCGCAGACCGCGTTCCCCTTCGCGTACGGCGAGCGCGCCGGCGTCTGGGTCGGCGACGGCCAGTACGCATGCGGATCGGCGAACACGCGGCCGCAGAGCGCCTAGCCGGAGTCGGTCGCGGCGACGACGCCGGGCCCTCCCGAGCCCGGCCCCGGCGCGATCAGCAGCACGGTTCCGGCGAGGCCGGCGACGAGCGCGGCCCGAGAAGCCTTGAGCATTTCTCCCCCCCGAGATCGATGCCTATTCTGCCCGCGAAACCGTACCCAGATCCGCGGCGGCTCAACCGGGGACCATCGAAACGGCTTGTTCTAGCGGCCCAGCCGCCTGCGCCAGGCCGCGCCGGCAGCCCGACCTTCCGGGGTGACGAGGAAGTGCTCGAGCGGAACGTGCAGGAAGGCGCCTCGGGCCTCGGCGAGCACCTCCTCGCCGTCCCGGAGCGCCGCGTCGACGTGCAGCCGCCGGCCACGCGTGCCCGCGAGCCAGGCCTCGACGTCGAGCTCGCGGTTGATCGGCACAGGACGCCGGTAGCGGACGAAGATGCGGGCAGTCACCGTGGGGAAGCGGTACCAGGTGGCGAGCAGCCCGCACGCCTCGTCGAGCGAGGCCGAGACGAGGCCGCCGTGGACGATCCCCGGCCCGCCCTGGTGGCGCTCGCCGAAGGCGAACGTCGCGCGGTACCGCTCGAGCCCTTCCTGCGGCGGCTGCGGCAGGCGGATCCCGTCAGGGTTGTCGCCGCAGCCCCAGCAGGCGGGGTCGTGGTGAGGCGGGATCACCACACGTTCTCGAACGTGCCGAGGCGGAGCTCCTGGTCGTAGTAGAGGCGCGTGTTGTCGACGCGCTCCATGTACTCGGTGCGGTTCGCCTCCACGAACGCGTTGTAGGCCTCCGCCGACTCCCAGCGGTCGAGGACGAGGTAGCGGCCCGGGCTCTCGGGATCCCGGAGCAGCTCCGTGCCGACGTAGCCCGCACCGCGGCGGAAGAACTCGGCCCACGCGCCCTCGGGCCCGTAGACGCGCTCGAACTCCGCGAGCTCGCGCGCCTCGTACGAGAAGACCAGGACGAGCATCAGCGCAGCCCGCCGCGCTCGTGGTGCGCGCGGAAGAAGTTCTCCGAGCCGGCCGTCGACATCGCGGCCGAGGCGGAGATCTCGAGCGCGAGCGTGGCCGCCGCCACGATCTGGGCGAACCGGTAGACCTTGCCGGGCCCGGCGCAGCCCATCAGCTCGAGCCAGGTGCGCGCGTAGGGCAGGGTCGTGCCGCCGCCGACGGTGCCCACCTCGAGCCCCGGCAGGCGGATGGCGACGTTGAGCCCGCCCTCGACGCGGCGGCCGGTGCCGTGCGCCATCGAGCTCGTCCCGACCATGCCCAGGTCCTGGCCGGTGGCGGCGAAGATCGCAGCGATCGCCGAGGCGGGCGTGAAGGCGACCGACTGCATGCCGGACGCCGCGGCGCCGTGCGTCCCGGCCCAGGCGAGGTCGAGCAGGTCCTCGGCGGTCGTGCGGAGCACCCGCCGGATCGTCTCGTCGGCGAGCGTGCACTCCGCGATCACCGTCTTGCCGTGGCCGCTCTGGAAGAACTCGTAGGAGGGCTTCTTGTCGCCGCCCATGTTCGCCTCGAGCATCGCGCGCTCGGGCTTGACGGGCGCTCGCTCGAGCACGTAGCCCATGTTCAGGGCGTAGGAGTTGCGGGTCATCATGTTCGGCCCCACCGCGTCGCCGGTCGTCCACGACCAGAGCACGTGGCACATGGGCCCGACCACGTGCGTCTTCACCTCGCGCAGGCGGGCGCGCGTCGAGAGCTCGGGCAGGCCGGAGGAGGCGAGCCACTCGCGCATGGCCGGCACCTCGCCCTCGAGCCAGCGGGCGAGCTCCAGAGCTTCGCCCGCGCTCTTGCAGATGAAGCAGGATGCTCTGGTTATCCTGTCGCGGATCACGTATGTTCGGAAGCCGCCCGACTCGGCGGCCGCCTTCGCACCCCGCTGGAGCGAAGCCGAGAGTCCGCCCTCGGTGTGGGCGAGCGGCACGAAGACCTCCTCGATCGCCCGGCCGCGCTCCGCGAGAGCGCCCTCCGCCTCGGTCAGCTCGTACTCCGCCAGCTCGACCGAGATCGGCACCACCGCGACGGGGATGAGCGCGGCGCCGGTGAGCGCCTCCTGGGCGCCGGCCCACGGCGTCAGGTCGTGCGCGAAGACCTCGCCGTCGACCGGCAGCGCCTCCTGGCGCGCCCGGATCGACTCGGGGTCGTTCTTGCGGGGCCAGCGGCGGGCCACTATCCGAGCTTGGGCAGCTCGAGATCGCTCACGTCGATCCCGAGCGAGCCGGCGAGCCGCACGCCCTCCTCCAGGTCTTCGCGGAGCATCTCGACGTCGCGTTTCTGCATCAGCGCCCCGATGAACGCGCGTGCCTTCGGGCGCCAGAGCGAGTGCTGGACGAAGATCGGGAGCATCCGGTTCGCCACCTTGACGAGCTGGGTCCTCGTCTTCGTCGTCGCGTCCTCGAGCAGCACGCGCTCGTATGCCATCCCCGCCCGGTGGTGGATGCCGTCGTCGATCGTGAGCCGGTTGCAGAGGTCCTCGAGTACGGTGCCGCGCGACGAGCGGGCGATCATGCGGAAGCGGGGGATGATCAGGCGCTCGAAGAACACCTGCATCAGGAAGACCTTCTCCTCGAGCGTGTCGAGGTCGAGGAACATCGCGGCCAGCTGGTCGAGGTAGGGGTCGCGCTCGGCCGCGCCGCCGGCCTCCTCGGCGAGCTTGAGCCACGCCTCGGTGTGGCGCGCCTCGTCCTGCACCATCGTCGAGTAGTAGAGCTTCGCCTCGATGTGGGGCGCCGCCCCGAGCAGCTGGCCGGACATCTCGACGGCGAACATGTCCGCCTGGAGCTGCTGCATGATCACCGAGCGCCAGATGTCGCGGCGCCTCGCCTGCTTCAGCTCGCCGCCGCGCGCCTCCGGGATCGGCGGGATGTCGCCCCAGGGCAGGTCGCGCACCTGCCACTCGGCCCGCTTGGCGAGGTGGTAGTAGCGGAGGACGCCGTCGTCGCGGGCCTCGGTGGACTCGGGGAGCTGCGCGGCCTCCATGTCAGGAGAGCTTAGTAGCCTGGGTTCCGTGGCCGCGACCCTGATGGACGGGACGGCGCTCGCCGCCAAGGTGCGCGCGCGCGTCGCCGAGCAGGCCCGGACGCTCGGCGGCGTGCGGCTGGCGACGATCCTCGTCGGCGACGACCCCGCCTCGGACGTCTACATCCGGCACAAGCACACGGCCGCAGGTGAGGTGGCGATCGAGCCGGTCGACATCCGGCTGCCCGCCGACACGACGCAGGGCGACGTGCTCGAGCGCGTCCGGCGGCTGAACGACGACGACGCGGTCGACGGGATCCTCGTCCAGACGCCGCTCCCCGACCACCTCGACGAGGCCGAGCTCCAGGCGGCCGTCGCCCCGGTCAAGGACGTGGACGGGCTCCATCCGCTGAACGTGGGGCTTCTCCACCTCGGCCGGCCGGCGCTCGTGCCGGCGACGCCGCTCGCGGTGATGGCGCTGCTGGCCGAGTACGGGATTCGCCTCGAGGGCGCGCGCGCCGTCGTGATCGGGCGGAGCCAGATCGTCGGGCGCCCGCTCGCGCAGCTGCTCACGCACGCGAACGCGACCGTGACCGTCTGCCACTCCCGCACGGTCGAGCTCGCGCGGCACACCCTCGACGCGGACGTGCTCGTGTCCGCGGTCGGCGTCCCCGGCATGGTCACGGCCGACCTCGTCAAGCAGGGAGCGGCCGTCGTCGACGTCGGCATCACGCGCACGGACGGGGGCCTCGTCGGCGATGTCGATCCGAGCGCGGCGGAGGTCGCGGCCTTCCTGACGCCGGTGCCCGGCGGCGTCGGCCCGATGACGATCGCGTGCCTCCTGGAGAACACGATCCGCGCCGCCCGCTACCGGCGCGGAGAGCTTGCCTTCCCGGGCAACTAGGCGCTATCGTTCGGGCGCGTTGGCAACCCCGCGTGGCGGCTCGGTGCCCGGGCCGTCGTTTTGTGTGTTCAAGGAGGAACAGTTGGCTCAGGGCACCGTCAAGTGGTTCTCGAACGAGAAGGGCTTCGGGTTCATCGAACGCGAGGGTGGCGACGACGTGTTCGTCCACTTCTCCGCGATCACCGGAGAGGGGTACAAGTCGCTGACCGAGGGTCAGAAGGTCGAGTTCGAGGTCGTGGACGGCCCCAAGGGCGCCCAGGCCGCGAACGTCATGCCCGTCGTCTAACTCCTTCCGGAACCTGATTCGCCGAGGGCCCCGGAAGGGGCCCTCTCTTTTTGTCAGGATCAGGACACATGGCCATCACGAGAGACGAAGTCCTCCACGTCGCGGCGCTCGCCCGGCTCGACCTGAGCGAGGAGGAGGCCGACCGCTTCACCGAGCAGCTCGGCGCGATCCTCGAGGCTGTGAGCAAGGTCTCCGAGCTCGACCTCGCCGACGTCGAGCCGCTCTCGCACCCGCTCGACCTGGTCAACGTCTGGGCCGACGACGAGCCCCGGCCGTCTCTCCCGCTCGAGACGGCGCTGGCGAACGCGCCCGAGGACGAGCAGGGCCACTTCCGCGTCCCGCCGACCGGGATGACGCGCGAATCGTGAATCGACACGCAATCGGCACACCTTCGTGGGGCAAAGGGGCCTACCCTTTGCCCCACCCAAGAGGGTGGGGGGCGGGTTAGTGGGCGCGGCCATCGACACTTTGCGCCTCACCGCCGAGGAGGCTGCCGGCCTGCTCGAGCGGAAGGAGGTCTCGCCCGCCGAGCTACGCCGCGCCTACTTCGAGGCGATCGCCGAGCGGAACGAGGAGCTCCACTGCTACCTGCGCCTGACCGAGGACGCGGAGGGCGACGGCGTCCCGATCGCTCTCAAGGACGTGATCGGCACGAAGGGCGTCGAGACCACCGCGGGCTCGAAGATCCTCCAGGGCTACGTCCCCGTCTTCGACTCGACGGTCGCCGCCCGCTGCAAGGAGGCCGGGCTCTCCCTGCTCGGCAAGACGAACACGGACGAGTTCGCCATGGGCTCCTCGACCGAGAACTCGGCCTTCGGGCCCTCCCACAACCCGTGGGATCCCGAGCGCGTGCCGGGCGGCTCCGGCGGCGGCTCCGCGGCCGCGGTCGCCGGCGGGCTCGCGCCCTGGGCCCTCGGCTCGGACACCGGCGGCTCGATCAAGCAGCCCGCGTCGCTCTGCGGGATCGTCGGCCTCCGCCCCACCTACGGCACGGTCTCGCGCTACGGGATCGTCGCCTTCGCGTCGAGCCTCGACCAGGTCGGGCCGACGACGAAGACCGTCCGCGACTGCGCGCTCCTCTACCGCGTGATCGCCGGCCGCGACCCGTGCGACTCGACCACCGTCGAGGTTCCCCCGGTCGAGGTGCCCGAGGCGGAAGACTTGAAAGGCCTCCGGATCGGCGTGCCCCGCGAGCTGAACGAGGCCGAGGGGATCGAGCCGGGCGTCGCGGCTGCCGTGCGGCGCGCGCTCGACTCGGCGGAGGAGCTCGGCGCCATGGTCGAGGAGTGCTCGCTGCCGCGGTCGGTCGAGTACGGGCTCGCCTGCTACTACATCATCGCGCCGGCCGAGGCCTCCTCGAACCTCGCCCGCTACGACGGCGTCCGCTACGGTCTCCGCGAGCCGGCGGACGGCTTCGACGCGATGGTCGAGCGCACCCGGGACGCCGGCTTCGGCGACGAGCCGAAGCGCAGGATCATGCTCGGCGCCTACGCCCTCTCCGCCGGCTACTACGAGGCCTTCTACGGACAGGCGCAGAAGGTGCGGCGCGTGATCGCCGACGAGCACGCGGCCCTGTTCGAGCGCTACGACCTCCTGCTGAGCCCGACCTCGCCGACCATCGCCTTCCGTATCGGCGAGAAGGCGGCGAACCCGCTCGCCATGTACCTGTCCGACGTGCTCACGATCCCGGCGAACATGGCCGGCCTGCCAGGGCTCAGCATCCCGTGCGGCCTGTCGGAGGGGCTCCCGGTCGGCCTCCAGCTCGTCGGCCCGCAGCTCTCCGAGAACCTCCTCTTCCGAGCCGGCCACGCGCTCGAGCGCGCGCTCGGTTTCGACTACGTGCCGGAGCGCCTGCGATGAGGATCTTCCACGATCCAGCCGCCGACTTCGTTCCCGCCTGCGAGCGCGTGTTCGCGCAGCCGGTGCGCGTCGTAGACGCCGGCCGCGCCGTGCTCGTCGGCGGCGACGTCAAGCTGCGGCTCGACGCGGGCGAGCGGGAGCTCTGGATCGTCCGCGTCCACGGGCTCGCGCTGGAGGACTGGGTCGCCGGCGTCGAGGTGAAGGGCGACATCGAGCGTGCCCTCAGCAAGGCGAAGGAGCTCCTCGACGATGCCTGAGTGGGAGCCCGTCATCGGGCTGGAGATCCACGTCCAGCTGAAGACGCGGACGAAGATGTTCTGCCGCTGCGAGTCCGGCTTCGGCGCCGACCCGAACACCCGCACGTGCCCGATCTGTCTCGGCCATCCCGGGACGCTTCCGGTGCCGAACGCCGCCGCGGTCGAGTGGACGGTCAAGCTCGGCCTCGCGCTCGGCTGCGAGATCGCCGGGCACGCTCTCTTCCACCGCAAGCACTACTCCTATCCCGACCTGGCGAAGGGCTACCAGATCTCCCAGTACGACGTGCCGCTCTGCGCGAACGGGCGCTTCCTCGTCCCCGGCCCGGACGGCGACCGCGAGATCGGGATCGTCCGCGCGCACCTGGAGGAGGACGCCGCCAAGAACGTCCACGTCGGCGGCGCGGGCGGGCGCATCGGCGGCGCCGCCCACACGCTCGTGGACTACAACCGCGGCGGCACGCCGCTCGTCGAGATCGTCACGCAGCCGGACCTGCGCTCGGCGGACGAGGCCAAGCGCTTCCTGCAGCTGCTGCGCCAGACGATCGTCGAGCTCGGGATCTCGGACGCCGAGATGGAGAAGGGCACGCTGCGCGCCGACGCGAACGTCTCCGTGCGGCCGCGCGGGGCGGACGAGCTGCGCACGCGCACCGAGCTCAAGAACATGAACTCGTTCTCCTTCATCGCGCGCGGGATCAACGCCGAGGTCGCCCGCCAGATCGAGGTCTGGGAGTCCGGCGACGAGGTCGTCCAGCAGACCTACGACTACCACCCGGAGACCGACGCGCTCACCGTCCGCCGGACGAAGGAGGAGGCGGAGGACTACCGCTACCTCCCCGATCCCGATCTCGTGCCCATCGAGCCGCCGGCGGAGCTCGTCGAGCGGCTGCGCGGCGACCTGCCTGAGGCGCCCGGTGCGCGGATCCGCCGCCTCGAGGCCGAGCTCGACCACGAGCTGGCCCAGGACCTCGTCGTCAGCGGCCGCGACCGCCTCTACGAGCGCACGCCGGGCGACCGCCGCGCCGTCGCCAACGTCGTCATGAACCAGCTCGCGGGCGCGGCCCGTCGACCCCGAGGCGGTCGACGGCGAGGAGCTGGGCAAGCTCGTCGAGGCGCGCGACAAGATCCCCCGCGCTGCCTTCGTCGAGGCGCTCGCGCACGCCGGCGACCCCGACTTCCGGGCCGAGCGCTACCTCGCCGAGGCGGCCGTGGCGGACGTGGCGGAGCTGGGCCCGATCGTCGACGAGGTGCTCGCCGCCCATCCCGACGAGGCCGACGCGTACCGCGGCGGCAAGCAGGGGCTGCTCGGCTTCTTCGTCGGCCAGGTGATGAAGCGGACGCAGGGGAAGGCGGACGCCAAGGTCGTCAACGAGCTCGTCCGCGAGAAGCTGGGCGCATAATCCGGCTGTGCTCGTCGCGCCGCTGCTCGCGACCGTCGCCTTCGCCTGTCCGGCGACACCGGTGCACTACGGGTGGAACCGCGAGACGCCGGCCGACGCCGCGCCGTGGATAGCGTCGGGCCGGGGGGAGACGAGGATCGTCGGCCGCCTCTACACGTTCGAGGCCACGCTCGGCGACCGGCGCGTCCGCGAGGCCCCCGGCGTCACGCTCTACACAGGAGCGTTGCACAAGATCGCCTGGCTGCCGCGCCGCTGGGAGGGGACGGGCAAGCGCTTGACGATCGCCGGCCGGAGGCTCGACGGGCCGGGAGCGTTCACGCGGCGGTTCCAGCGGGCGGTCGCGCCTCAGTTCTTCCCGACGGGCCTGACGCTCCCGACTGCCGGCTGCTGGCAGTTGACCCTCCGCAGCAACACGCGGCGCTGGACGCTGCACATGCAGGCGATCGAGCCGCCTTCCGAGCTGCCCTGCGACACCACGACGGTGCGCCACGGCACCAACCCCGTCGACGAGTTCTTCACGACCTGGATCGCGGCCACGCCGCGCCAGTCGCGGATCTTCGGCACGTTCTCGGTCTCGCTGCCCGGCGTCGAGGGCGGGGCGATCTACGCGGGCGGCCGCTTCCCCGACGGCCGCACGAACACGAAGGTGCTCTGGCTCGTGGACGAGCCCAGCGGGCAGCTGACGATCACGGGCGTGAGGCTCGACGCGCAGGGCTCGTTCGAGCAGGTCGAGCGGGCGGCCGCGTCGCCCGCCTACGCGTACCCGTCGATCCTCGTCGTCCCCGAGGCGGGCTGCTGGCTGCTGAAGCTCCGCACGAGCGGGCGGGGCGGCGTGGTGGTGATGCGCGCGCTCGCGCCCTAGTGGTGGCCGTGCGCGTGGCCCTTGCCGCGCGCGATCAGTGCCCGCTGGGCGAGGAACGCGAACGGGTACGCGATCGCGAAGCCGGTGGCGATCGGCCACCAGAAGAGCCCGTCGCCGAGCCCGGCCTCCATCGCCCCCGGCACGAGCCACACGAACAGGTTGTCGATCGCCTCCATGATCGCGATCGAGATCGTGTCCGCCGCGAGCGCCGTCGTGATCGCCAGGCCCAGCGCCAGCCCGCCGCGGAGGAGCGGGACCATCGTCAGCGAGTAGCCGAAGAGGAACGCGAGCCCCACGGCCAGGGCGATCGACGGCAGATCGCCCCAGCCGAGCGCGGTCGCGATCGCCATCCCGGTGACCTCGCCCAGGACGCAGCCGGTGAGGCAATGGTTGGTCGCCGTGAAGGCGAGCCGGTTCAGATCAGTCCGCACCGGCGCGCCGAGTTCGGCCATGCGTGCCAGCCTTGCACGCGGCGGCCCCGCTCTGCGGCCCAGATCTGCTCGATCGGCGTCCAGCGGTGGGCGCGGCCCTTCGCTTGCAGCAGCCAGCGGCCGTAGTTTCGTTGAAAGGCGATGTCCATCTGCAGCCCCCCGTAGTAGCCGTTGCCCGTTTGTGTCCGCCAGCCCTGGCGCGGATGGCGCTCGTGGCGGAAGACGCAGAGCCACTTCTTGAGGTGCGGGGGATGCAAGGCGCGCCGCTTCGCCACTCGCGCGCGACTCTTCCAGAGCTCGAGCACCCACTGCCGGTAGGTAAGGCTCCGGGAGCGCCGGTCGAGGTAGGCGGTCGGGTAGCGGGGCTTGCCCATCACCCGCTGCCAGTACCACGTCCGCTGGCGCCAGCGGTCGATCTTGGAGCTCAGGTACGAGCCGTCGGCGGCGAGCTGGCGATCGCCGGCCGCGGGCACTTCGCGCGGCTGCAGCAGTGCCGCCGTGCAGGCGAGCGCGGCGGCGACGAGGCAGAGCAGGGTCGTTCGCATCGGCACCTTGTAGCGGGTTTACTGTTTGCAAGGTGTAAGGACTAGGATCCTGGCGTGGACGTCGCCGCGCACGGGGGCACGCTCGGCCTGCTCGTCGAGCTCGGACCGGCGGTCGTCCTGGCGGGAGTCGGGGTCGCGGTCTGGCTCCGGCAGCGGCGCTCAGCGCCGGGCGACGAAGCCGGCATAGAGGAGCCCCGCCGCGACGGCGAGTGACGCGGCCGTCTGCGCGACGCCAACGCCGAACAGCGCCGTTCCCGCCGCGGCGACCGCGACGCCGGCGACGATCAGGGCGTTTCCGAGCGGGCGGCGGCGGATCGTCGCGAGCGCCACGCCGATGACGGCGAGCGTGCCCAGTGCGTTCCCGGCCACGGCCGCGACGCGCGCCGGAACGAAGGCCAGATGCTCGGCCGTGTCCGGGATCTCGGTCCCCGCGAACGATCCCTTGAGCGGCACCGCGACGGCCAGGCCCACCGCCAGCCCGGCGTAGAGGAGCCCGACCGGCGCCGCCCAGCGCCTGCCGGCGAAGAGCAGCGAGCCAACGCCGAGGAACGGCGCAGTCAGGAGCGCGCCGAAGAGGTAGTAGACGCGGAAGGCGGCCGGGCTCCAGCCGGCGGCGGCCGCCCAGGCAAGCGCCGCAGAGGCAACGGCGAAGGCGGCCAGCGAGGCCGACCAGGCCAGCAGCTCGGGCGCGCGGCGCGCCCGCCACCGGGCGAGCAGCAGGCCCGTGAGGCGGAAGCTGACCACCGCGGCCGCGAACGCGAGCAGCGCGTCCATGCGCGTCGGACCCTAGTTGTACGCTGACGGGAGGAGTGGAGAAGCGCTACCTGTTCACGCCGGGGCCGACCCCCGTCCCGCCGCCCGTCCTCGCCGCGCTCGCGGAGCCGGTGCTCCACCACCGCGGCCCCGACTTCCGGCTCGTCTACTCGCGCTGCCTCGAACGGCTCAAGGCTGTCTGCCGCACCGAGCGCGAGGTGCTGCTCTTCACGTCGTCGGGCACCGGGCTGATGGAGTCGGCCGTCGCCAACCTCGCCTCGCCCGGGGACCGGGTGCTCGTCGTCTCCGCCGGTTACTTCGGGGAGCGCTGGACGGAGCTCGCGCGCGCGTACGGCGCCGACGTCGAGGAGCTCGCCTACGCGTGGGGAGAGGCGCCCTCCGCCGCCGACCTCGCCGCGCGGCTCGACGGCCACGGCATCGTCTTCCTGACCCACTCGGAGACCTCGACCGGCGTCGTCGCCGACCTCCAGGCGCTCGCCGCGGCCGCGAAGGACGCCGGCGCGCTCGTTGCCGTCGACGCCGTCTCCAGCCTCGGCGCCGTCCCACTCGAGACGGACGCGTGGGGCCTCGACGTCGTCGTCTCCGGCTCGCAGAAGGCGCTGATGACGCCGCCCGGACTCGCGCTCGTCACCGTCTCCGAGCGGGCGTGGGCGAGGCGCGGCGCTGCGCCGCGGTTCTACTTCGACTGGGAGCGGACGCGCGCCGCGCAGGAGAAGCTCGACGCCGCCTTCACGCCGGCCACCTCGCTGGTCGTCGCCCTCGACGTGGCGCTCGGGCTGCTGCTCGAGGAAGGGCTCGAGGCGGCGTTCGAGCGGCACGTGCGGCTCGGCCGCGCCTGCCGCGCCGGCATCCGGGCGATGGGGCTGGAGCTCTTCTCCCCCGACGACGACTCGGCGAGCGTCGTCACCGCGATCCGGGCCCCGGAGGGGATCGACTCCGGCGAGTTCGTGCTCGCGCTACGCGACCGCTTCGGGATCACGCTCGCCCCGGGTCAGGGGCCGCTCAAGGGCAAGGTCTTCCGGATCGGCCACATCGGCTGGTTCGACGTCTTCGACATCACCACCGCGCTCGCCGCCGTCGAGCTGGCCCTGACCGAGGCCGGCGCCGAGATCGAGCGCGGGGTGGCGGTCACCGCGGCGCTGGAGGCGTTCGAGCGGCCGCTCACCGTCGCGTGAAGGTCCTGATCCGCGAGCCCATCGCCGACGCCGGCGTCGAGCTGCTCCGCTCGAAGTTCGAGGTGGACGTAACCACGAACGGCGACCTGGCCGAGATCATCGGCGACTACGACGGGATCGTGATCCGGTCGGCGACGAAGCTGACCGCCGAGCTGATCGAGCGCGCCGAGCGGCTGCGCGTGATCGGGCGGGCCGGGGTCGGGGTCGACAACGTCGACGTCCCGGCGGCGACCCGCCGCGGCATCGTCGTCGCGAACGCGCCCGAGTCGAACGTCGTCTCGGCAGCGGAGCACGCGGTCGGCCTGCTCGTCGCGCTCGCGCGCAACATCCCGCAGGCGCACGCGGCGCTCGTCCAGGGCCGGTGGGAGCGCTCGCGCTGGGGCGGGGTGGAGCTCGCGGACAAGCGGCTCGGCGTGCTTGGCTTCGGTCGGATCGGCCAGCAGGTCGCGCGGCGCGCCGTCGGGCTCCAGATGCGCGTCGTCGCGTACGACCCGTTCGTCTCCCGCGAGCGCTTCCGCGAGCTGGGGATCGAGCGGGCCGAGTCGCCCGAGGAGGTCTTCGCGGCCGCCGACTTCCTCACGATCCACCTGCCACTCACCGACGAGACGCGCGGCTTGATCGGCCGCGACGCGATCGCGCAGATGAAGGACGGCGTCCGCCTCGTCAACGCGGCCCGCGGTGAGCTCGTCGACGAGGACGCGCTCGTCGAGGCGCTCCGCTCGGGCAAGGTCGCCGGCGCGGCGCTCGACGTCTTCTCGGAGGAGCCGTACTCGGGGCCGTTGCTCGAGCTCGAGAACGTCGTCGTCACGCCGCACCTCGCCGCGTCCACGGCGGAGGCTCAGGACCGGGCGGGCCTGATCGTCGCCGAGCAGGTCGCGGCGGCGCTCGAGGGCGGCCTGGTCACGAACGCGGTCAACATCCCCTCGATCCGGCCCGAGGACCTCGAGATGCTCGGCCCCTTCGTCCCGCTGGCGGCGAAGCTCGGTCGGCTGGCGATGGAGCTGGCCGAGGGCCGGGCCGACCGCATCCAGCTCACCTACTTCGGCCACCTGGCGGAGTTCGACACGCGCCTGCTCACGGTCGCCGCGCTGAACGGCGTCTTCCAGGGCCGCGTCGAGCACGACGTCAACTACGTCAACGCGCCGCTCGTCGCCGCCGACCGCGGGATCGACGTCGCCGAAGAGCGGCGCGCAACCGCGCGCGACTTCACGAACCTCGTCCGCGTCGGGATCGTCTCGAACGGGGACGAGATCAGGGTCGCGGGCACGACGATCGGCGGCTCCGACCGCCACTGGCTCGTCTCCGCGCTGGGCTTCCAGATCGAGATCGAGCTGGCGCCGCTGATGGTGTTCTTCCGCTACGACGACGTCCCCGGGGTGATCGGCCGGGTCGGGACGACGTTCGGCTCGGCCGGCGTCAACATCGCCAACATGGCCGTCTCGCGGACGCGTCAGGGCGGCAAGGCGCTGATGGCCCTCTCGATCGACACGCCCGCACCCCCGGAGCTGATCGAGCGCGTCCGCGGCGAGGGCTTCGACGATGCCCGTTTCATCAGCCTGGCCTGAGCCGGTCGAGCGCGTCGCCGCCTTTCTGCGGGCGGCGGGCGCCGAGGCGCGGCTGGAGGAGTTCCCGGAGGGGACGAAGACTGCACGGCAGGCCGCGCGCGCGGTCGGCTGCGAGGAGGGCGACATCGTCAAGTCGCTGGTCTTCATCTGCGACGGCCGCCCGGTGATCGTGCTCGTCCCCGGCGACAAGCGCGCCGACGGGACGAAGGTCGCCGCGGCGGTCGAGGCCCGCAAGGCGAAGATCGCCGGCCCCGAGGAGGTGGAGCGGGCGACGGGATTCGGGCCCGGCGGCGTCTCGCCGTTCGGGCTTCCGCAGGCCCTGGACGTGCTCGTCGAGCGGAGGCTGCTCGGTCGCGGTACCGTCTGGGTCGGAGCCGGATCCGTCCGGCACATCGTCGGGATCGCCCCGGCCGAGCTCGTCAGGCTCGCCCGCGCGCGCCCCGTGGACGCCGTCGAGGACAGCGCGTACTAACATCCCCGCGGCGGCGAAAGGAGCCCAGGTGCAGGAGACCGCGAAGATCTGGATGAACGGAGAGCTCGTCGACTGGGGCGACGCGCAGGTTCACGTCGGCGTCCACGGGCTCCACTACGGGACCGGGGTCTTCGAGGGGATTCGCTGCTACGAGACCGAGAAGGGCCCCGCGGTCTTCCGGCTCAAGGAGCACCTCGTGCGCCTGGACAACTCGGCGCGGCTGCTGTCGATGGAGTTGCCCTACACGATGGAGGAATTCCGCGCCGCCTGCCTCGAGCTGATCCAGGTCAACGGCCTGCCGGAGTGCTACCTGCGCCCGATCTGCTTCTACGGCTACGGCGAGCTCGGCGTCGCCGTCCAGGAGAACCCGGTCGAGTGCGTGATCATGAGCTGGCCCTGGGGCACGTATCTCGGCGAGGACGGCCTGACGAACGGGATTCGCGCCAAGATCTCGTCCTGGCAGCGCATCGGCCCCAACGTCGTCCCGCACGTCGCCAAGGCGACCGGTGTCTACCTGAACTCGATGCTCGCGGTCACCGAGGCGAACCGCGCCGGCTACGACGAGGCGATCCTCCTCAACGCGGAGGGCTACGTCGCCGACGGCTCCGGCGAGAACATCTTCATCGTCCGCGACGGGCGGCTCGAGACGCCGCCGCTCTCGATGTCGATCCTCCCCGGCATCACCCGCGAGACCGTGATCCAGATCGCGGGCGACCTCGGCTACGTCGTCGAGGAGAAGAACCTGATCCGCTCCGACCTGCTGCTCGCGGACGAGGTCTTCATGTGCGGCACCGCCGCGGAGGTCACGCCCGTGCGCAGCATCGACGACACCGAGATCGGGGTCGGACCGGTCACGCTCGAGCTGCAGAAGGCGTACCTCGACGCCGCCCGCGGCCGCTCGGAGCGCTACGCGCACTGGCTGGAGTACGCGCTCCCCGCGCGCGCCGAGGCTTGATTCCCCTCTCCCGGCCGTACCTCGGCGAGCGCGAGGAGGAGCTCGTCCTGGAGGTGCTCCGCTCGGGCCGGCTCTCGCTCGGCCCGGCGATCGACCGCTTCGAGGAGCTCTTCGCCGCCCGGGTCGGGGCGCCGTACGCGGCCGCGGTGTCGAGCGGAACGGCGGGACTCCACCTGCTGTGCCACATCGCCGGGCTCGGCGCCGGCAACGAGGTGATCACGTCGCCGGTCTCGTTCGTCGCCACCGCGAACTGCTTCCTGTTCGAGGGGGCAACGCCGGTGTTCGCAGACGTCGACGCGCGCACGCTCAACCTCGACCCGGCGGCGGTCGAGGCGGCGATCACGGAGCGGACGCGGGCGATCGTCGCCGTCGACATGTTCGGCTATCCCTGCGAGCTCGACGAGCTGCGCTCGCTCTGCGACCGCCACGGGCTGGCGCTGATCGCGGACTCCTGCGAGGCGCTCGGCGGCGAGTACAAGGGGGCGCCGATCGGCTCGCACGGCGTCTCCGCCGCCTTCGGCTTCTACCCCAACAAGCAGATCACGACCGGCGAGGGCGGCATGGTCACCACCCACTCGGAGGAGGAGTGGCAGCTGCTGCGGTCGCTCCGGAACCAGGGCCGCTCCTACGAGGCGCGCTGGTTCCACCACGTCCGCCTCGGCTTCAACTACCGGTTCACCGACCTCCAGGCGGCGCTCGGGATCGCCCAGCTCGAGAAGCTCGACCGCATCCTCGAGCTCCGCGCCGAGGCGGCGGTCCGCTACGGCGAGCTGCTCGGCGGGCTCGACGCGGTCGAGCTGCCGCTCCCCGACGACGCCGACCACCGCCGCTCCTGGTTCGTCTACGTCGTCCGGCTCGCGGAGGGGATCGACCGGGACGCGGTCTCGGCCCGGCTCGCGGACGCCGGCGTCGAGGCGGGGCACTACGTCCCCTGCGTCCACCTCCAACCGTACATGCGGGAGCGCTTCGGCTTCTCGGAGGGGCTCTGCCCGGCCGCGGAGGACTTCAGCCGCAGCTCGCTGGCGCTGCCGTTCTTCACCGAGATCGAGGCGAGTGACCAGGAGCGCGTCGCCGAGGCGCTCGCAGCGGCAGTGCGATAATCCCGCGGGACATGGCCGACGCCGCGCGCATGGTCTTCCTCGGCTTCGGCAAGTACGTCCGCGCCGACCGGATCTACGCTCTCGAGCCGCTCGCCGCGGGCGAGCGCGGCGGCGGGCGCCGGACGCGAGTGTGGGTCGAGGGCATCGCCGAGCCGATCGTCGCCTCCCGCACCGAGCGCTCGATCATGCGGGAGATGGGCCAGGGCGCTGCGCTCTCGAGCAAGCTGCTGGACGACGCGCTCTCCTTCGCCGAGCGGGTGGCCGAGGACGCGGACCGCGGCCGGGTCGACCTGGGCGACCTCGGGCGCCGCGCCCGCCGGCTGCTGGAGAGCACCGCCCGCGAGCCGGAGCGCGAGCAGCTGTTCTGACCCTGCGTCGCGACTTCTTCGCCCGCTCGGTCCACGAGGTCGTGCCCGACCTGCTCGGCCTGACCCTGCTCGTCGACGGCGTCGGCGGCCCGATCGTCGAGGTCGAGGCGTACGACCACGAGGATCCCGCCGCCCACGGCTACCGCGGGCTCACGCCGCGGAACGCGTCCATGTTCGGCCCGCCCGGGCACGCCTACGTCTACCGCTCCTACGGCGTCCACTGGTGCCTGAACCTGGTCTGCGAGGAGGAAGGGTCGGCGAGCGCCGTCCTGCTCCGCGCGCTCGAGCCCGTCCACGGCGTGGAGGCGATGCGGGCGCGCCGCGGAGTCGAGGACGAGCGCCTGCTCTGCGCCGGGCCCGGCCGCCTCTGCCAGGCGCTCGCCGTCACCCGCGACCACGACGGGCTGCCCCTCGACGAGCCGCCGTTCGAGCTCCGCGCGCGCGCGGCCGAGCCGGAGATCGTCGCCGGCCCGCGGATCGGGATCACCCGGGCGGCTGAGCGCCCCTGGCGCTACGGCGTCGCCGGCTCGCGCTTCCTCAGCCGGCCGTTCGGACGTCGTGCGCGAGGTTCTCGGGCGTGAGATCGGCACCTGCGTGGAGCGTCGAGACCCAGGTGCCGTTGCGGTCGTAGACGCGGACCGGCGCCGAGTGGAGGTCGGAGCTGCCGGTGTCGAGCGCGGGGAGGACCTCGAAGGCCCGCCAGACAGGGCGGAGCTCCGCCTCGCTGCCGACCAGGTAGCGCAACGTTCCTTCGATCCGGTGCTGCCGGAGGAAGTCCCGGACGGCCTCCGGCGTGTCGTCGCCCGGATGGACGCTCACCGCGATCGCGACGGTGCTCTCACGCTCGTCGTCATCCAGGCGGGCGAGCCCTTCGCGCAGCTGCTCGCCGATGACCGGGCACGCCTCGGTGCACTTCGTATCCAGGAAGGTGACGACGACGACCTTGCCGTCCAGGTCGTCCGCCGCGACTCGGCTCCCGTCCGCGTCTCGGAGCGAGAAGGAGGGCAGCTCGATCCCTGCCGGCGGCTTCGACCCGCGGTAGCCCTCCGCGTCGCGACCGGCGAACAGCGCGATCCCGATCGTGATCGCCACCACGAGCGCGGCGATCCCGAACCTGGCGATCATCCGCGGGAGACGACGAGCCGGACGGCCATGCCGGGCGCGGCGGCAACGCCGCTCCGCGGCGTCTGCGAGACGACGCGGCCGGGAGCCCCGTCCGTGAAGGCCACCACCTCCGCCCGGAGCCCGACCTTCCGCAGCTCCTCGCGCGCCTTCCGCAGCGTCGCGCCGGCGAGCTCGGGCACGACCCCGTGCTCGGGCTTCGCGAGCACGAGCACGACCTCGTCGTAGGACGAGAGGCGTCCGCGGCGCGGGCGCTGGTCGAGGACGACGCCGACGGCCTGGCCGGGGGCGGCCGGCTTGTAGACGAGCTTCGCGGTCAGCGGCGTCAGCTCCAGCCGCTCGCGCGCGCGGTCGAGGCTCTGCCCGATCACGCGCGGCACCTCCACCTCGTTCGGCTTGCAGCCGGCCGTCCGCGTGGGGCCGTAGCCGGAGAAGTAGACGATGGAGCGGCGGTTGGCGCAGACGCCGTTGTCCCGCTGGATCGCCCCATCCCGCTGCACCACCCACTGGGCCGACTGGTACTCGGAGGGCGGCGGCGCGAAGCCGACCGGCTCCTTCTCCAGGTAGCGCAGGGCGCGCTCCATGAACCGCTTCCAGATCAGCGCCGGCAGCGTGCTGCCCGACACCGGCTCGCCGCCGAACTCGCTCAGCATCGGCCGCAGCTCGGTCGGGTAGCCGACCCAGACGGCGGTCACGAGCTGCGGCGTGTAGCCGACGAACCAGGCGTCGCCGTAGTTCTCGGTGGTGCCGGTCTTGCCGGCG
>JBBDQR010000142.1:0-20697 GCA_040905885.1 Gaiellaceae bacterium
GACGGCCCGCGCCTTCTTCGAGAAGCGCCGACAGAGAACCGCTGCAAGCGATGTGTAAGAGCGGGAGCGACGGGACTCGAACCCGCGAGCTCCGGCGTGACAGACCGAGTCAGGTACGACGACGCCTGGCGACGATCGGCTCTAAACTGGGTCATTTGCAGGCGCTTTGCGCCCCGCCGCTGTCTACGCGCCGCATGGTTGAGCCAATCGTCCAACCGATGTTTGGGCCACGAGTGGGCCACGGAATCTTGTCTTCGTTGGCAACGCCAGGTGGGCGCGAGGGATGTCATCAGGCGCCGGAGCTGGTCGACGGTGAAGTTGGATACGCCGATGTGGCGCAGCCATGCGCGCCCACGAACTGCCCGAAGAGCATCAGTTCTTCGGCAAGGTCGTGATGCGGGCCCTCCGCGATCAGCATCTCGCCGAGCTCCCCGGGCTTCCGATCCACATGACCGCCCGTCATCGCCGGCTCCGTTCGGAGACAGGAGACGCTTGCTCGAGCTGAAGCTGCGGCAGCCACTCGAGCCAGCGCGGCAGGTACCAGTTCCAGCGGCTCAGCAGCGTCATGGCGCTCGGAAGAACGACGGAGCGGATCGAGCGCGAGGGCGAGGATGTCGGCGGCGGCATCGTAGGGGACTGTGCGAGCGACATTGTCGGGGCGAACCACGGTAGATGGCCCGGCCGCGCTCGCCGCCGAACGGAATGGTGGGGTCGTTCGGGATCGGCAAGCCGGAACGGCATGTTGTGCGGAAATTTGACGGATTAGCGACGGGCAGCTAGGCTGGGAGCATGGCTACAGCGTTCGCCGAGGAGGTCGTGCGGATCCACGAGGTCGCCCACCTCTCGGATGTTCAGATTGGTCGGGCGGTGGGGGCGGCGCCGAGCACGGTGCGTGATTGGTTCGCGCGTCGGACATCTCCGACAGGGAAGCGAGCTGAACGGGTGGCCGAGCTTGCGGAGATCGTCGATCGGCTGGCTCGCGTGATCGAATCGGACTACATTCCCGTCTGGCTGTCGAGGCCGATCGAGGCACTCGATGATCAGAAGCCCCTCGAGTTGATCGCTCGAGGCAGAGCGCGCCGGGTGGCGCGGGTGGTGTCTGAGCTCGAGTCGCCCGGCGCCGTCTGAGGTCTGGCTCGCTGGCACTCGATGTCGATGCGGTTGACGCCGCCGGCACGTGGCTGCGTCAGATTCCGCATGGGGCTGACCCGCGCGTTCGCCCGCAGCCGCCGGGTGACAACCGCTGGCAGCGCGGCGATGCTGTCGACGCTCTCTACCTCGCCGACGAGGAGGAGACGCTGTGGGCTGAGTGGTATCGCCATCTGGCCGAGCGGGGCATCCCACCGCTGCAGCAGCTCCCTCGAGATCTCTGGCGGTACCGCGTGCCCAGGCTCGACGTGGCCGATCTCAGCGCCACGAACCGACTCGCCCGCGTCGGGCTCAGCCCGCCGAGACCGGGCCGCAGAGGCTGGCCTGCCCACCAGAACGTGGGCGAGACGCTGTGGCAGGAGGGGTGGCAGGGACTTCTGGCGCCGAGCGCAGCGCGGGCCGAAGGGCTCGTGCTCTGCCTCTTCGTCGACGATCCGGCCCTCCTACCGGCCGAACCGGTCGCGCCGCCACGCGTGGTCACCGAGCCGCCGGTGCCGCCAACAAGGATGCGCACCTGATCCGCTTCCCGCAGCGCCGATACGCGACCGCAGAGATTTGGGGAGATTCGGGCTTGCGTCTGGTTTCACCTACTTGCGAGCTGCGGTTTCCAGGACCGCGCTGCGATCCGGTCGCGCAAACCCGCATGGTTGGGCCAAAAATCGCCCGATCATGTTGCCTCAGCGGGCGACGGTTTCCGAAGGGGCCGATCCTGCCGCCTGTCCAGTCAACACTACATGCCAATTTGCGGGACTTTTACGGGAGCGACGGGACTCGAACCCGCGGCCTCCGGCGTGACAGGTGGGTCCAGAGCGTTTCATCCGGTTTCATCCAACCGCACAACGGGCCAGATCAAGCTGTTTCCACGACGTTTCCCGGGACTTCATCGCCGGTCGGACGCGCTGGCGGTCGCGCCTTCCGAGACGACGCCGGCGGGCTCGTACGCACAGTCCGGCTCCTCCGCGAGCGGATCGCCCGTGGCGGCGTAGGCGCGGGCGCGGCAGCCGCCGCAGACGGCGCGGAACTCGCAGGCGCCGCAGTCGCCGCCGAGCCGCGACGGATCGCGGAAGGCCTGGAAGAGCGGCGCATGCGCGTACAGCTCCGAGAAGGGGCGGTCGCGGACGTTGCCGACCGAGAGGGGGAGGAAGCCGCAGCCGCAGACGTCGCCCACATGCGAGACGAACGCGAAGCCGTTGCCGGCCATGCAGCCCCGCGACATCGTCGTCAGTCGGGTGGTCACGCGCGCCGGCCGCCGCTCTCCTCGGGCGCGGGCGCTCTGTGCCTCGACGCGGCGGAAGTGGGGCGCGCAGATCTGCTTCACGGGGAACGGGGAGTGGCGCTGGAGCCGGTACAGCCAGCGGAGCACGCGCTCCTGCTCGGCGGCCGGCAGCTCCTCGTCGGCCAGCAGGCGGCCGCGCCCGGTCGGCACGAGGAAGAACAGCTCCCAGCCGGCCGCTCCCAGGTCGCCCGCAATGGCGTGCAGGCGCGGGAGAAGGTCGGCATTCGAGCGCATGACCGTCGTGTGGAGCTGGAATGGGACGCCCGCCGCGCGCAGGTTCGCCAGCCCCTCGAGCGCCGCCGCGTGGAAGCCGGGCGTCGAGGCGAAACGGTCGCTCCGCTCGGCGTCGGGGAAGTGGAGGCTGAACGAGACGCGCTTGACGCCCGCCTCGCGGATCCTGCGGCACATCTCTTCGGGCAGCAGCCAGCCGACGTCCACTGACAGCGCCATCTGCAGGCCGAGCGACGAGCCGAACGCAGCGAGATCGAGCACGTCCGGCCGGCTCAGCGGCTCCCCGCCGGTCAGGATGAGCACCGCGCCGGGATACGCCTGAGCAAGGTCGGCCATGAGCGCGCGGCCCTCGTCGAAGGTGAGCTCGGCCGGGTGGCGCTCGTGCTGCGCTGCGGCGCGGCAGTGCCGGCAGGCCAGCGGGCAGGCCCGCGTGAGCTCCCAGGCGACGACGAGCGGAGGGCGCCCGGTCACCCGACGATCAGCACGCCCTTCATGCCGGCCCGCTCGTGGCCGGCGACGGAGCAGAAGAAGACGTAGCGGCCGGCCTTCAGCGTTGCGGTCACGGTCGACGTGCCGCCCTTCAGCACGACCTTCCCGAGCTTCCGCACGCCGCTGCCGCGAACGGCGACGTTGTGCGGGATGAGCGACGGGTTCTTCATCACGATCGTGACGCGCCCCGCATCGCTCTCAGCAAGGGTCTTGTCGTAGCGCAGCGCGCCCTTTGCGTCGGCCGAGATCCGCAGCACGGTGGCCGAGGGCGAGGCGAGCGCCGACGCCGGGACGAGGACGAGGGCGGAACAGGCCAGGGCGAACAGCAGTCGGGGCATTCGGGCTCCTCCGTGATCGGGTTCGACCGATTCAACCCGCAGCCGCCGCGGATCCCCTGATGAAGATTCATCAGGAGCCGGGGTCGGCTCGCGGCCAAACTCGCAGGAAAGTCGTCGCGCGACGAGGAGGTACGCCGTGATCGAACCCATGCCACCCGACGAGGCCGAGGCCCGCACCCGGCTCACCGAGTCGATCCTCGACAACCTCTCGGCCTGGACGGTCGTCGCCCTGCTGATCGGGCTCCTCTACCTGGTCTGGGCGACGCTCGAGATCCTCGGCAAGTACCTCGGCGGCATTCCCTCGATCGGGCCCTGACGATGGCCGCCGTCGAGTCCTCGGTCACCTCGCCCGCGCCCGGCTGGGCGCGGCGGCTCCCGATCGACGAGAAGGTGTTCCTCTGGCTGGTCGCCGCCTCGGTCGCCTTCATGTCGACGTTCGTGATCGCCTGGCTCTTCCTGGGCAGCCAGAACGTCCCCACCGACTCCTACCGGATCACGCCCGAGGCGTTCTCCCAGCAGGTGCA
This sequence comes from Gaiellaceae bacterium, assembly GCA_040905885.1. GTDB lineage: Bacteria > Actinomycetota > Thermoleophilia > Gaiellales > Gaiellaceae > JACVRU01. Next base: position 4,008 of record JBBDQR010000142.1, read on the forward strand.
GACCTTCATCGGGAAGTACGGCGGCGAGGACGGCCGCGCGCACGTGCCGCCCGGCGAGGACGCGTACATGATGGCCGGCCGCTACATCTTCTACCCCGAGCTCGTGCTGAAGGCCGGTCAGGAGTACCGGATCTGGATCTCGTCCATGGACGCGCTGCACGGCTTCTCGCTCGTCGGCGGCGGCCAGAACATCAACCTCGAGATCGCGCCGCAGCACGCGTACGGCGCCACCTTCACACCCGACAAGCCGGGCGAGTACCTGATCGTCTGCAACGAGTACTGCGGCCTCGGCCACCACGGCATGAAGGGCCGGATCATCGTCGAGGAGGGCAGCTAGATGGCCTACGTCCAACCGCTCCCCCGCGTGGCCGGCATGCGCGAGGAGGCCTCGCGCACGTGCTCCGTGACCGGCCTGCGCGTCTTCGCGGGCGCCCAGGCGCTCACCGTCGCGAACGCCGTCGCCGCGGTGCTCGCGCTCGCCGTCGGCGGCCTGTTCGGGCTCTCGCTCGGCCTCACGCGAGCACCCAGCCTCGAGCTGCTCAGCCCGGACGTCTACTACCTGGCGCTCACCGGGCACGGCGTCTCCGCGCTGATCCTGTGGCCGGTCTTCTTCGAGGTCGCCGCGATGGTCTTCGCCTCGAGCGTGCTGCTGAACGCCCCCGTGTTCAGCATGCGGATCGGCTGGAGCGCGTTCGGCCTGATGGCGGGCGGCGCGTTCCTGCTCGAGGGGGCGATCCTGAGCGGCGACTCGAGCGTGGCCTTCACGGCCTACCCGCCGCTCGTCGCCTCGCCGCTCTTCTACGTCGGCTACCTCGTCTTCGCGGTCGGCGCCCTGCTGGCCATCGTGAACTTCGCGTTCTCGCTGCTCAGCGCACGGACGACCGGGGCGCACAGCGGCTCGCTGCCGTTGCTGACCTACGGCGTGGCCGTCGCCGCGATCCTCGCCCTGTTCTCGATCGCCTCCGGGCTCGTCGCCCTCGTTCCCGCGCTCGCCTACTCGGCGGGCTGGATCGGCGCGGTCGAGCCGATCGTCTACCGCGGCTGGTTCTGGGGGTTGGGCCACACGCTCCAGTACGTGAACGTCGTCGCGATGGTCGTCGCCTGGTACGGCATCGCGGCGCTCGCGTTCAAGGCCGGCCCGGTGAACCAGAAGTTCACGCGGATCGGCTTCATCCTCTACCTCGTCTTCACGGTGCCGGTCCTGGGCCACCACTTCCTGGTCGACCCGGCTCTCTCGACCGAGGTGAAGCTCGTCGGCGGGAGCCTCTTCGGCTTCGCGCTCGGCGTCCCGAGCCTGATGCACGGGCTGGCCGTCATGGGCGGGGTCGAGGCGACACTGCGCAAGCTGGGCCCGGCCTCGCTGTTCGGCTGGCTGCGGCGCGTGCGCTGGGGGAACCCCGGCGTCGCGGCGCTCACCTGCTCCCTGCTCCTGTTCGCGATCGGGGGCTGGAGCGGCACCGCGCAGACGGCGCTCCAGCTCAACCTGGTCAGCCACAACACGATGTGGATCCCCGGCCACGTCCACGGGGTCGTGGTCGGCGGCATGACGCTGGCCTTCATGGGCTTCGCCTACTTCCTCGTGCCGCTGCTCGTCCGGCGCCAGCTCTGGTCGATCCGGCTGGCGTCCGTGCAGGCATACCTCTACGGCTTCGGGCTCCTCTGGATGATCCTCGCGATGAGCTGGGCGGGGACGGTCGGCGTCCCGCGCCGCACCGCCGAGATCTCCTACGGTGGGGAGGCGCCCGGCGGCTGGGATCTGCCGATGAACCTCGTCGGCATCGGCGCAGGCCTCGCCGGCATCGCCGGTTTCCTGTTCATCCTCAACATGGTGCTGACCCTCCTGCGCGGTAAGCGGACAGAGGATCCGGCCCTCCTGATCCCGGCGGGCGTTCGCGCATGAGTACCGCGGTCGTCTCCGTCCCGGCCATCGCCGTACCCGCCTGGCGGGACGTGATCACGCTGCTGAAGCTCCGCATCGGCGCGCTCGTCGTGCTGACGGCGGCGGCCGCGGCGTTCGCGGCCGGCGGCCGGGACGGCGTCGACCTGCTCGTGCTCCTGGCCGCCTGCTTGGCGGCCTCCTCGGGCGCCTCGGCGCTCAACCACTACCTCGACCGCGACCTCGACGCCCGCATGGCGCGCACCGCCGGGCGACCGCTGCCCTCCGGCCGGATCGGGAACCCCCGCGCCGTGCTCTGGCTCGGCCTGGGCCTCGTCATCGCCTCGCAGGCCGCCGGGCCGCTCATCGGCTGGCTGCCGGCCCTCTACCTGCTCGCCGGCGCGGCGGTCTACGCGGGCCTGTACACGGCGCTGCTCAAGCGCCGCACCCCCTACAGCATCGTGATCGGCGGCGCCGCGGGGAGCTTCGCGGCGCTCGCCGGCTGGGAAACGGCGGCGAGCACCTGGTCCCCGGCGCCTCAGCTGCTCGCCGCCGTGCTGTTCCTCTGGACGCCGTCGCACTTCTGGAGCCTCTCGATCGTGCTCGAGCAGGACTACCGCGCGGCCGGCGTGCCGGCTCTCTCGGCCGTCGCCGGCGCCGAGCGCACCGCCGCCGCGGTCTGGGCGAACACGCTCGCGCTCGTTGCCGCGTCGCTGGCGCTCGCCGTCTACGCGGGCCCGGTCTACCTGGCCGTCGCCCTGCCTGCGGGCGCCGGCTTCCTGCTGTACACGCACCGCCTGCGCCGTGACCCGGTGACGGCTCGCGCGTGGCTCGTCTTCAAGCTCTCGGGGACGTACCTGCTCGCCCTGCTCGCCGCCCTCGTCCTGTCAACCGCCGTCTAGGAGGAAGGGATGTCGAACCGCTTGCGCGACCGCTTCGAGACGCCCGGCACGCTCGCGATCATGGTTATCTACCTGGGCCTGTTCGGGGCGATGTGGGTGGCCGCGTTCGTCTACTTGGCCTTCCGGTGGGCGATCTCCTGACACCCCTGCTCGCGGCGCTCGCCGCGGGCGTGCTGTTCACGCGCGGGTTCGCGGCCGTGAGGCGGCGCGGGGCCGGGCACGAGGCCGGCTGGGACCGCGCCGCGCTCTTCGCGGCGGGGCTGCTCGCCGGCGTCCTCGGGCTCGTCCTCTTCCACGAGGCGGCGAGCGAGCGTGCCTCGGCCCACATGGTCCAGCACGTGCTCGTCGGCGACCTCGCCCCGGCGCTCCTGCTCGTCGCCCTGCGCGGAGCCCTGTTCCAGGCCGTCGTCCCGGCGCCGCTACGCCGGCTCGCCACGAGGCTGCGGCCGGGCCCCAGCCTCGCCGCCTGGGCGGTGCTGCTCTGGTTCTGGCACGTCCCGGCCGTGTACGACCGGGCCCTGTCCTTCGAGGCGCTCCACGTCGGCCAGCACGCAAGTTTCCTGCTCGGCGGACTGCTGCTCTGGAACCAACTGGTCGATCCGGCCGGCATGCGGCGGCTCTCGCTCTGGGGCTCGCTCGGCTACGCCCTCGCCGCGATGATGGGTGCGCAGGCGCTCGTCGCGGTGCTCGTCCTGAGCTACCGCCCGCTGTACGCCTACGGCTCGGCCTCGGACCAGAGCCTGGCAGGGCTGGTCATGACCCTCGAGCAGTTCGCCACGCTGGGAGCGTTCGCGTTCTTCCGCTTGCGCGCCCACTTCCGGGCACCGCTCTCGCTGAGCGACGAGCACCCGCTGCGGGCGTGATTCGTAGTTCTCCGCAGATCGGCCCGGGGGAAGCCCCGTTTCGCCCGCGTGCCGGCTGGCGCAGGCTGTCCCGTACGATGACCGATCAGTTCCGGTCGGGCGACGCGTTGTTCGCCTACGACTCAGAGATGCGCATCCTGCTCTGGAACAGCGAGGCGGAGCGCCTCACGGGCATCCCCGCTGCGGAGGCGCTCGGCCGCAGCTGCTGGGAGGTGGTCCGCGGCGAGGACGAGTGCGGCGCCGTGCTCTGCCACCCCGGCTGCTCGGGGGCGCGCCTCGCGCGCGAGGGCTGGCCGGTCCCGTGCAGTCGGATGCTCATCCGCACCGAGACCGGTCGCAAGCTGGTCTCCGTCTCGACGATCGCGGTCCGGGGGGCCGGCCACGAGCCGATCGTGCTGCAGCTCCTGCGGAACGGCGAGGCGCTCGGCAACGGCCGGAAGGACGACGTCTCGCTCACCCGGCGCCAGGGCGAGGTGCTCGGCCTCCTCGCCGAGGGCGTCCCCGCCAAGGTGATCGCCACCCGACTCGGGATCGCCGAGGTCACCGTCCGGAACCACATCCAGGCGATCCTGATCGAGCTGCGCTGCCACTCCCAGCTCGAGGCGGTCGCGGAGGCCCGCCGCCGCGGCGTCCTCTGAGCCGCCGGACGAGGCGGCCGGCGGCGTCGTCGGAGAGCGCGGCGGCGAGCGGCGGCGCTAGCTCGCGGGCGGCCTCGAGCTCGTAGCCGAGGAAGTCGGTCAGGAAGCGCTCGACGATCTGCTGCCTGCGAGCCGCCCCGCGCGCTGCGTTGAGCCCGGGGCGCGTGAGGGAGAACGTCTTGTCGGGAAGCCGCTCGACCAGCCCTCGCCGCCGGAGGCTTTCGAGCGCCTGGCGGGCGGAGGGCCGCGTCACGCCGAGTCGCCGGGCCACGGTTGCCGCGGCGACGCTCTCCGGATGGACGTCCAGGAGCGGCGCCAGGTAGCGGCTCGCGGCGCGCCGCGGGATGGCCAGGCCGAGCCTCTCGGCGATCAGCTCGACGAGGTACCCGGGCTCGGCCGGCGTGGCGTCCACCAGCTCGTCGAGCCGGACGGCGTGCGACACGGGGATTCCACGGGAGCGAAGGAGCGTTGCGCAGCAGCTCTGCCGGCAGCCGTCGATCGCGACGACCGGCCGTCGCGATCGCGCCGTGCGGACGAGCGACGGGACGTCGGCCGCGACCGCGACGACGGACGACATCTCGGCGCCGCCCAGCCGCTCGAGGCCGGCCGCGACCTGCTCGGCCAAGCGGGCCTCGGCCGAGTTGCCCGCGCACGCGTACACGAGCGGCGCTCTCGCACGCTCTCCAGCCACGTGAGGCTCAGTGTCGCCGCTCGACGCGGGGGTCGCATGATCGAGATCGATCAGGCGGCGGCCCATCCGGCGGCTACCTCGCGACAGCCCGTCCGGTGACCTCCGCGATGCGGATCCGGAAGCAGACCGTCGGCGGCCCGCCCGCCTCGCGTGCCCGGCGTCCGCGACCTTCGTCGCCGCCGCCTCCGAATCGCGCCGCGAGCAGTGCGAGAGCTTTCTCGGCCCCCGCCTCGTCGAGCTCCTCGTAGAGCCCGTGCGCGATCGCGCTCCGCCAGTTGCCGGCGCCGTCGTACTCGTCCACCTCGAAGCAGACCCGCGGGTTCTCGCGCATCATCCGGATCTTCTGCCCCTCGATCGACGCGACGTAGACGCAGCCGTCCGCGAGCGCGTAGATGACGGGGACGACGTAGGTGACGCCCCCGGCGTGGCAGCCGATCCGGCCCACGACCTGGCTGCCGAAGAGCTCCTCGACCGCGCCGGGATTGAGCTCGCGCATCATCGCGCGGGCCAGTCTGCCAGGTGCCCGCTCCGGCGATCCGGTAATGCTTTCGCCGTGTCGTACGAGCTCGCGCTCTTCCTGCACCTGCTCGGCGTCGTGCTCTTCTTCTCGGGGACGGCGGTCGCGGCGGTCGCGCTCGCGGCGGCGCGGCGGCGGGCGCGGGCGGGGGAGATCGCGCTGCTCCTGCGCCTGACGCGGTGGGGCGTGCTCCTCGTCGGCGGCGGCGCGGTCCTGCTCCTCGGCTTCGGATTCTGGCTCGTCGAGTTGACGCGCTGGACGCTCGGGGACGCGTGGCTCGGCTGGGCGCTCGCGCTCTTCGTCGTCGCGGCCGTGCTCGGCGCGGTCGGCGGCCGGCGGCCCAAGCGGGCGAGGCTGCTGGCGGAGCGGCTGCCCGCAGACGTCGACGCCCCGGAGGAGCTCCGCAGCCTCCTGCGCGACCCCGTCTCCGACCTGCTCAACTGGGGCGCAGCCGTGGCCGCCTTCGCCGTGCTCGCGCTCATGGTCTGGAAGCCGTAGCCGGCCGGCGCGAGCCCGGACTGGTCAATCTTGCTCATTTCGCCGCGGCGCGGGGAGCCCTACCGTTCCCGTCGTGGAGTACGCCGTCGCCGGCCGGGCCGCCTCGCCCTCGCTCGAGCGCCTGGTCTCCGAGCTCGCCGGAGCGCTCGACCGCGCGGGCTTCGCGCGCCCGGCCGACGCGGCGGCCGCCGACCTCGTCCTCAACGTGTTCGAGGCTGGCGAGCCGCGCCCCTTCCGGCGGCGCTCGCGGGGGACGTTCGTCGCCGCGCTCCATGAGCGCACGGAGCCGCCCGCCGACGTCCTCCGGGAGACGTACCCGCTGCTGGTACGGGCGCTGGCGAACGTCGGCCTCTGCTTCGTGCCGCCGGGCGAGGTGTGGTTCACGACGATGGAGCGCGGCGCGTACGCCGTCCACGGGTCGACGCCCGCGGAGCTCGCCGCCCGCGTCGTGGAACGCCTGGAGCCGCTCGCGCGTGCGCGGCTCGTGATCGACAACGAGTTCAGGACCGATCTCGAGCCGGAGCTGTGGGCCGGCGACGAGGCGACGGAGGAGATCCACCGCGCCGGGGTCCGGCTCGGGGAGCATGGCCTGCTGCCGGCCCCCTTCCCGATCGAGGAGCTGCTGGACGAGCGCGACCTCCGGCACGTGATGCGGCTGTACGGGATCGGCGGGCTCTCGTACGGCAACCTGTCGCGCCGCAAGGACGAGCGTCGCTTCTGGATGAGCGCGAGCGGGGTCGACAAGACGCAGCTCGACGTGCCGGGGCGCGACGTGCTCCTGGTCGCGGGGTACGAGCCGGAGCCGCCGCGGATCGTCGTCAGCGTCCGGCCGGACGTCGAGCCGCGCCGCGTCTCGGTCGACGCGATCGAGCACTGGATGATCTACCGCGAGCATCCGGACGTCGGCGCGATCCTCCACGTCCACGCTTGGATGGAGGGGATCCCCGCCACCGACATCAACTACCCGTGCGGGACCGAGGAGCTCGCGCGCGGGGTCGCCGACCTGATCGGCCGGGAGCCGGATCCCGCGCAGGCGGTCGTCGGCCTGCGCAACCACGGGATCACCGCGACCGGGCCGACGCTGACCGAGGTTCTCGACCGGATCGAGCCGCATCTCCTCCGCCAGGTGCCGATGAGCTAGTGCCCCATCCAGCAATACCCTCCGGCTTCTGGCCCGCTATCACGCGGCGCCAGTGTCCACCCTCACCCTTGCCAAGGCGGCTTGCCTTGGCTGCGGGCGAGTGCGGCCCCTGGCTTGGTGCTAGCGACCCAGAAGCTCGAAAGCATTACTGGAAGGGGCACTCCGGTACGCGGCGGCCGTCTCGGCGAGCGTCTCGTCGAGCGGCCGGGTCGCGAAGCCGAGCTCGCGCTCGGCCTTCGCAGGGTCGTAGAACCACCAGTTGCAGGCCGCCTCGACTTCGTCGCGGTGGACGGGCGAGACGGGGACCCCGGCGGCGAGCAGGGCGAGGCCTCGCGGGAGCGCGACCATGCGGTGCCGGACCCCGGTCACCTCCGCCAGCCGACGAAAGAACGCGCCGTGGGCGAGGTTGCCGTCGCGGCTGGTGAGGATGTACCGCTCTCCGGCCCGGCCCCGCTCCGCGAGCGCCACCAGCCCGGCCGCGACGTCCCGCGCGTCGACGTTCGAGAGGCCGCCGGGCGCGGTGAAGCGCAGCCGCCCGGCGAGGTAGCTCTCGACGTGCCAGGTCGAGACGCGATGGACGTCGCCGGGGCCGAGCAGGAACCCCGGGTTCGCGACGACCGCGTCGGTGCCGCGGCCGGCGGCCGCCAGCACGAGCTGCTCGCCGGCCCGCTTGCTCGCGGCGTACGGGTAGCCGGCGGCGTACGGGGGGAAGGCGTGGCGCTCGTCCACCGCGTGCTCCGGCCCGGGCGCGGGCCCGATCGCCGCGACGCTGGAGACGTGTACGAGACGCGCTCCAGGCTCGAGCGCGGCGAGCACGGTCCGGACGCTCTCGACGTTCGCCGCGCGGAGCAGCGCGCCGTCCCGGCGCCGGTGCGAGACGCGGCCGGCGAGGTGGTAGACGAGCCCGCAGCCGTCGCAGGCGGAACGGCCTACCTCAGCCTCGAGCGCGTCGCCGAGCGCCACCTCGACACCCAGGCGCCGTAGCTCCTCTGCGTCCGCCGGGTTCCGAACGAGCGCGCGAACCGGCTCGCCTCGGCCTACGAGCAGCGAGAGCAGGTGCCGGCCCAGAAAGCCCGTCGCCCCGGTCACCAGCGTCGGCATGGGCGAGAACCTAGTCCCGGCCCCGGGGCCCCTGCTCCGTACTTTCCCGCAGAGCGATCCGCTGCACATCCGGATGCCCGCCCGGGCCGCGGCGGCGACGATCCGGAGCGATGCTCGTCCCGCCGTGGAAGGCCAAGGTCGTCGAGCCGATCGCGCTCGCGTCGCCGCAGCGGCGGCGGGAGGCGCTCGCCGAGGCCGGCCACAACACGTTCCTGCTCCGCTCGGAGGACGTCTATGTCGACCTGCTGACGGACAGCGGCACGTCGGCGCTCTCGCAGGAGCAGCGCGCGGCGATGGAGCTGGGCGACGAGGCGTACGCCGGCTCGCGGAGCTTCTTCCGGCTCGAGGCGGCTGTGCGCGACCTCTATGGGTTCCGCCACGTCGTGCCGACCCACCAGGGGCGCGGTGCAGAGCATCTGCTGTCGCGGATCCTCGTCCGGCCGGGGCAGCTGGTTCCCTCGAACCTCTACTTCACGACCTCCCGCGTCCACGCCGAGCTCGCCGGCGGGATCTGGGTGGACGTGTCGATCCCGGAGGCGAAGGACCCCGAGTCGCCGCACCCGTTCAAGGGGGACGTCGACCTCGCCGCGCTCGAGCTCGTGCTGGGCGAGGGGGGCCGCGACGGCGTCGCCTTCGTCCGCCAGGAGGCGTGCCTGAACATGGCCGGGGGCCAGCCCTTCTCGCTCGCCAACCTGCGGGCGGTACGAGAGCTGACCCGCGCGTACGCGGTCCCGCTCGTCCTCGACGCGACGCGGATCTCCGAGAACGCCCTCTTCGTCAAGGACCGCGAGCCGGGCTACGGGGACTGGCCGCTCGCCGAGCTCATCCACGAGCTCGCCTCGCTCGCCGACGCGGCCGTGTTCTCCTCGAAGAAGGATCATTTCGTGCCGATCGGCGGCCTGCTGACCACCAGCGACGACGAGCTGGCCGCGCGCGCCCGCGAGCTCGTCGTGGTCTACGAGGGCTTCCCGCACTACGGCGGGCTGGCCGGGCACGACCTGGAGGCGCTCGCGCAGGGGGTCCGCGAGTCGGCCGCCGAGATGTTCGTGCGCCACCACGTCGCCCAGGTCGCCTACCTCGGCGACGCGCTCCAGCGGGCGGGGGTACCGATCGTCGTCCCGCTCGGCGCGCACGCCGCGTTCCTCGACGCGAAGCGTTTCCTGCCCCACCTGGAGCAGAGCCTGTTCCCGGCGCAGGCGCTCGCTGCCGCTGTGTACCTCGCCGGCGGGGTGCGGGCGATGGAGCGCGGAATCGTCTCCGGCCAGCACGGCGACGAGCCCTACGACGGCCTCGAGCTCGTCCGCCTGGCCCTGCCCCGCCGCGTCTACACCCAGGAGCACCTCGCCTACGTCGCCGCCGTGGTCGCGGAGGTGTACGCGGAGCGCGACGAGATTCCCGGCCTGGAGATGACCTACGCGCCCGAGCGCCTGCGCTTCTTCCAGGCGCGCTTCGAGCCGCTCCACGGCTTCCCCGCCTTCGAGAGCGCCGGCGAGGTCGTGACGTGAGGGGCACCGGGGCCGCCGAGGCGGGAAGCGGGCGCGAGACGTGAACGTCCTCGTCCTCCTCAACGATCCCCCGTACGGGACGGAGCGCTGCTACAACGGCCTGCGGCTCGCCGGCGCCCTCGCCAAGCGGGAGGGCACGGAGGTTCGCATCTTCCTCATGGCGGACGCTGTCGCCTGCGCGAGGACGGGGCAGGTGCTCCCGAACGGCTACTACCACCTCGACCGCATGCTCGCCACGGCGCTCCGGCACGGTGCCGAGGTCGGCCTCTGCGGAACGTGCATGGACGCGCGGGCGATCGACGAGAGCGAGCTCGTCGAGGGCGCCCGCCGCTCCACGCTCGAGGAGCTGGCCGACTGGACGCTCTGGGCCGACCGCGTCGTGACCTTCTGACGGGAGGACGGGATGGCAGGGAACACGGTCGTGATCCTCGGAGGCGGGACCGGCGGGATCGTCGCCGCGCACCGGCTGCGGCGCGAGCTCGCCCCCGCCGACCGCGTGGTCGTCGTCGAGCGCCGGCCGGTCTACCGCTTCGCTCCCTCGTTCCTCTGGGTGCTGACCGGCGACCGGCGGCCGGAGCAGATCAGCGCCGACACGACCCGCCTCCGCCGCCGCGGGATCGAGCTCGTCGAAGCGGAGGCCCGCTCGCTCGACACCGGTGCCGGCCGCGTCGAGACCTCGGCAGGTCCGGTTCCCTACGACCGGCTCGTGATCGCGCTCGGCGCCGACCTCGCCCCCGACCTGCTTCCCGGCTTCGCCGAATCGGCGCTGAGCGTCTACACGCTCGAGGGGGCGACCGCGGCGGGGCTCGCGCTCGACCGGTTCGCGGGCGGCCGCGTGGTCGTGCTCGTCTCGCGGCTCCCCTACAAGTGTCCGGCCGCGCCCTACGAGACCGCGCTGCTCACGGAGGCGCTGCTGCGCCGGCGGGGCGTCCGCGCCGGCTCGAGCATCGACGTCTTCACGCCCGAGCCCTTCCCGATGCCGACCGCCGGCCCCGAGCTGGGAGGCGCCGTGCGCGGCATCCTCGAGTCCCGCGGGATCGGCTTCCACCCCGAGCGCACCGTCGAGCGGATCGAGCCGGGCGCCCGCGAGCTCGTGCTCACAGACGGCGACCGCGTCCCCTTCGATCTGCTGCTGGGCATTCCGCCGCACCGGGCGCCTGCAGCGAGCGGGGAAAGCGCTCTCGCCGGCGAGACCGGCTTCGTTCCCGTCGACCCGGCGACGCTCGCGACCCGGGTCGACGGCGTCTTCGCGATCGGCGATGCCGCCTCGATTCCGATCGCCGGCGGGAAGCTCCTGCCCAAGGCGGGCGTCTTCGCCCACGGCCAGGCCGAGCAGGTCGCCCGGCGGATCGCCGCCGAGCTCCGTGGCGAGACCCCGACCGCCGTGTTCGACGGCAGAGGCGCCTGCTTCCTCGAGCTGGGGGACGGCCGCGCCGCCTACGCCAGCGGCGACTTCTACGCCGAGCAGGGGCCCGAGGTGCGTCTGCGCGGTCCCGGCCGCCGCTGGCACCTCGCCAAGGTCGCCTTCGAGCGCTACTGGCTCTGGCGCTGGTTCCGGTGACCGGCTCCCTCAGCTCGTCCGGCCGGGCCTCGGCCTCGCCCGCGATTCCGGATAGTGGGCGACGGCGTCGATCCCGCAGATCGGGCAGTGGTCGAGCTCACCCGTGAGCCCGCGGCGAAGATCGACCGCGCAGCGCAACGCGTCGCAGAAGACCAGGGCGAAGCAGTCGGGCTCGAGGTCGCGGCACAAGGGACGGATCCGGCGCCGGAGCATCGTGACGTGGCCGGTCACGGCCCGCGCCACCGGCTTCCGGCCTGATTGTCGGGACAAGGTGCGTTCGTCGTCGTCATGCTCCGCCCTCGGCGCTGCCGGGAGCTTGCACGCGGGCGGGGCGCCCGGGCATCGGGGTATTCACGTACGCGGTGTGGGCGTCCGCTTTCCGTGAGCGGCGCGGGGGACCGGCCGCGAGGGGCCGGGCGCGACCGCACGGGCCCCGAGCATCCGATCGACGACGTCCTCCCCGGCGAAGCTCGCGTTCTCGACGCCGCGCACGAGTCCCTCGCCGGGCGTCGAAGAGGCCTTCGCCGCCTCTGGCCCTTCCTCGGACCCGCATTCATCGCGGCCGTCGCGTACGTCGATCCGGGCAACTTCGCGACGAACATGGCGGCCGGGGCCAAGTTCGGCTTTCTGCTCCTCTGGGTCGTCCTCGCGGCAAATCTCATGGCGATGCTCGTCCAGTCCATGAGCGCGAAGCTCGGGATCGCGACTCGCCGGAACCTGGCCGAGCTCTGTCGAGATCGATTCCCCCGCAGCGTCAGCCTCGCCCTGTGGGTCCAGGCGGAGGCGATCGCGATGGCGACCGACGTTGCCGAGTTCGTCGGGGCGGCCATCGGACTCAACCTCCTGTTCGGCCTCCCGCTCTTCCCGGCCGCGCTCCTCACCGGGGTGGCAGCGTTCGCCATCCTCGCGCTGCAGGCGCGGGGCTTCCGCCGGCTCGAGGCCGTGATCGCCGGGCTCATCGGCGTCATCGTGGCGGCGTTCGCCGTTCAGGTCTTCGTCGCCGAGCCGTCGCCGTCGGGGATCGCCGGCGGCCTCGTCCCCGGCTTCGGCGGGGCGGAGAGCATCCTGCTCGCAGTGGGCATCCTCGGCGCGACCGTCATGCCGCACGTCATCTACCTGCACTCGGCGCTCACGCAGCACAGAGTCGTCGGCGCGACCGAGGAGCAGAAGCGGCGAATCTTCCGATTCGAGCTCGTCGACGTCGTCATCGCGATGAGCATCGCCGGGGTGGTCAACATCGCGATGCTGACGATCGCGGCTTCGGTCTTCAACGCGCGAGGGCTCCAGATCGTCGGCGACGACCTGGCGCGGGTCTACGACGCCCTCGGCACCTACGCCGGGCAGCACGCGGACGTGCTCTTCGGCATAGCCCTGCTCGCCTCCGGGCTCTCGTCGTCGAGCGTCGGGACGATGGCCGGGCAGGTCGTCATGCAGGGCTTCATCGGCCGCCGGATCCCGCTGTTCGTCCGTCGGGCGGTCACGATGGTCCCGGCAATCGTCATCGTCGCCGTGGGGGTCGATTCGACCCGAGCCCTCGTGCTCAGCCAGGTCGTGCTCTCGTTCGGGATTCCGTTCGCCCTGATCCCGCTGATCATCTTCTGCCGCGACAGGAGACTGATGGGCTCGCTGGTGAACCGTCGGGGAACGACTCTGGCGGCTGTCGCCGTGGCCACGCTCATCATCGCGCTCAACGCGTTCCTGCTTGCGGGCACGTTCGGGATCATCGATGCTTGAGCTGCTCAGGCGGCTTCTTCCGGACCCGCTTCGAGCCGCCGCGGAGTCGGTAGGAAGTACGGACGGAAGCACCGGTCCAGCCCCGATGAGCCATGGTCCCCGCGGGCGTAGCGTGCGGGCCTTGGACGGTCGTCCCGGAACGCTTCCCCTGCGGGTCCTGATCGCCGGCGCGGGCGTCGCCGGGCTCGAGGCACTACTCGCGCTCCGCGCGCTGGCCGAGGAGCGGGTGGCGGTCGAGCTGCTCGCCCCGGACACCTGCTTCGAGTACCGGCCGCTCGCGGTCGCGGAGCCGTTCGGCGCGGGCCATGTGCAGCGGTTCGAGCTGCCGCCGATCGCGGAAGCGGCCGGCGCACGGCTGCACCACGGCTCGCTCGCCTCGGTCGACCCCCCGCGGCATGCCGTGCGCGTGACCCGCGGGCAGCCGATCCTCCTCTACGACGTGCTGCTGGTCGCGTCGGGTGCACGCCCGCGCGAGGCGCTGCCGGGAGCGCTCACGTTCCGGGGCGCCCAGGACGCCGACGCGGTCCGCGCGCTGCTGGACGACTGCCGGGACGGTCGTGTGCGCACGCTCGTCTTCGCCGTCCCGGGCGGCGTCACGTGGCCGCTGCCGCTCTACGAGCTCGCGCTCCTCACGGGGGCTCAGCTGGCCGCGGAAGGGGCAGAGACGGAGCTCGCGGTCGTGACCCCGGAGCGCGAGCCGCTCGAGGTCTTCGGCTCCGACGCGTCGGCGATGGTCCGGAACCTGCTCGAGGCGCGCGGAATTCGCCTGCTGACGGAGACGTGTCCCGCCGGCGTCGAGGGAGCGGCGCTTCGGACAGACCGCGAGGGGATGCTCTCCGCCGACCGCGTGGTGACGCTCCCCCACCTCAAGGGCCCGCAGCTGGCCGGGCTCCCCCAGACGCAGGACGGCTTCCTCCGCACGGATCCGTTCGGGCGCGTCGAGGGAGTGCCGGACGTGTTCGCCGCCGGCGACGCGACGGACTTCCCGATCAAGCAGGGAGGTATCGCCGCCCAGCAGGCGGACGCCGCCGCGCGGACGATCGCCGCGCAGGCGGGCGCCCCCGTCGAGCCGGAGCCGTTCCGGCCGGTGCTGCGCGGCGTGCTGCTGACCGGCGCCGTCCCCAGGTACCTGGTGGCGAACCTGAACGGCGGCCGCGGCGGCGCCTCCGAGGCGGCCGCCGAGCCGCTCTGGTGGCCGCCCGCGAAGATCGTCGGGCGCTATCTCGCGCCCTTCCTCGCCGCGCACGCCGGGCTGGCCATCACGGCCGCGCCGCCCGTGGAAGGGGCCACCTAGACCATGTGCGGGACACTCCGTGCACAGCTGCCACGCGAGGCGGCCCGTCCCTTCCGACCGGGCAGGGGACGACGCGAGTCGCCATCCCCTGGCATCCGGGCCCGCTGAGAGAATCGCGGGCGAGGGATGGCGACTCCCGGCAAAGGCACGAACTCGCTCGCGGCCGTGCTCGTGTTCGTAGCCGTCGGCGTGGCGATCGGGGCGGGGCTGATCGGCTGGGCGATCGGGCAGGCGACGGAGTCGGAGGCGGCGGCCACGGAGACGGTGACCGTCACCGCCCCGGCGGCCACGGAGCCCGCGGCGGAAGAGGAGCCGGCGGAGGCCGAGCCGGCGAGCGGCCGGCAGGCGTACCTGGACGCGGGCTGCGGCGCCTGCCACGGTCTGAACGCCGAAGGCACCGGCGTGGGGCCGGCGGTGCGGGGGCACACCGCCGACCAGATCCGGCAGCAGGTGCGGAGCCCGCTCGCGCAGATGCCCGCCTACTCGCGCGATCAGCTCTCCGACAGCGGGCTCGAGGCGATCGTCGAGTACCTCACCGGTCTCGAGCCCGCCGAGGAGCACGTCGAGCCGCTCGATCTTTCCGACGTCGTCGCCACGCACCACTGGATGGCGCTGAGCGCCTTGGCGGCCGAGGATCCGCAGGACGCCCTCCACCACATCGGCCACGTGATCGAGGCGGTCGAGGATCACGAGCACCGGGAGGCGATGACGCGGGCGCGCGATCTGGTCCGGAGCGGCGATCTCCACGACGCCGAGCACCTGATCCAGGAGATGCTGGCCGGCAAGGCCGAGCCCGAGCTGGGGATCGCCAGGCTGCACCTGCGCCTCGCGCTCACCGCGGTCGACCAGCGGGACACCGAAGAGGCCGTCCACCAGGTTCGCCACTTCCTCGAGACGGCGGAGGGCGTGGAGCGCCGCCAAGGGCAGGTCGCGCTCGACCATCTCCGCGCCGGCGAGCTCCACGACGCCGAGCATGCGATCGCAGACCTGCTCGGCGTCGAGCGGGGCTAACCGGTCTCGGCAGACCTTCGCGCTCACGCTGCATCTGCCGGCGCGAAATGTTCTGCGATCAGCAGGGTTCTCTTCGACGGGAGCGACGGGACTCGAACCCGCGACCTCCGGCGTGACAGGCCGAGTCAGGGACGACGACGGCCCGGCGATAGACGCCTCTGAACAGCCTCGTGTGCAGGCAGTCTTCGCTCCGACGCCACATCCCCTCCGCATAGCTGAGCCAATCGTCCAATCGACGTCTGGGCCACGAGTGGGCCACGGAGACTTGTCGTCATGGACAACGCCACGCCGGGGGCGAGGGGACGTCACCGACGTGGAGAGGCGATTCAATTCGACCCCAGTCGAACCGTCTCTGCAGCCGTGCTGCTCGCGACTGGGAGGTGGAGCCGGCCGAGGAGGAGCTGATGGCGGCGAGTCGGTCTGCTACCAGAGCGCGAGGTGCTGCGGGTGGCGGTGGGTGCGCAGCTTGCGGTCTTTGGTGATCAGTCGCGATCCGTGCTCGATCGCGGTCGCGTAGATCAGTCGGTCGGCGGGGTCGCCGGGGAACGAGGATGGCAAGGAGACGGCGGTCTCGGCGATCGCCGGTGTGAGCGGCAGTGTTCGAATCTGTGCGGCGAGGTGCTCGAGCCAGGAGCGGATCGGGATGGTGACGACGATCCGTTCGTGCTTGGCTAGCCAAGCCAGCTCGAACCAGGAGATGGCCGCGACCGCGAGCTCGTCGGCTTCGCTCAGCGTCTTGGCGGCAGCGCTGCTGATCCGCTTCGGCTCGGCTGACCACCAGTGAACGACGTGGCTGTCGAGCACGACGGTCGTTACGGAAGGTCCCACGCTGCTCCCGTGGTGAAGAGGTCCTCGTCCTCCGCAGCAGTCATGGCCACGCCGATGAGGCTTCCTTTCAGCGCGTGCGGGCCGGTGGCCGGCACGAGGCGGGCCACGGTGCGGCCGTGCTTGGTGATCTCCACCTCGTCGCCGGCTGCGACTTCGTCGAGCAGGGCGAGGATTTTCGCCTTCGCTTCTGTGGCGGTCAGTTTTTTGGACATATGGTCATTATAGCGGTTCTCCGGGTCGCGTTGATGACCGGTCTTGCCGCCTGCGCGGAGGAGACCGCACGCCTCATCTCGATGAGGTTGTCGCGCCCGCCGCTCCGTTTCACGGCCAGCCGAGCGAGCCTCACCGCATGGGTCTGATCCACAATCGCCGCCGCGGCCGATATGCGCGGCCGCGGCTCACGGACGCCTGGATCAAAAGGTGAATCCTCGGAAAGTCATCATGGCCGCGGAAGCGGCCGGACTTTACGAGGAGAACGGGAGCGACGGGACTCGAACCCGCGACCTCCGGCGTGACAGGCTTGCTCCACG
>JBBDQR010000143.1:0-20486 GCA_040905885.1 Gaiellaceae bacterium
GGCAGGCGCGCCGAGCCGCTCGCGGGCCGGCTCGGCGCGCTCGGCCACGACATCGTCCACGTTCCGCTCGTCCGTGTCGATCCGCTCGGCGACGCGCCCGTCGACGTCGACGGCTACGACTGGGTCGTCGTCACGAGCGTGACCGGGGCGCGCGAGCTGCGGGGCCGCATGCGGGGCGTGCCGGCGCGGGTCGCCGCGATCGGCGCCGCCACGGCCGAGGCGCTCGGCGGCGCCGACCTCGTGCCGCGCGTGTCCACGCAGGAGGGCCTCCTCGCCGAGTTGCCCAGACCCGCGGGACGGGTTCTCTTCGCCGGAGCCGAAGGCGCCCGACGCCTGCTCGTGGACGAGCTCGCCGCCGACTTCGTCCCTCTCTACCGCACCGTCGAGCTGCGCCCCGAGCCACCGGAGGCCGAGCTCGCCGTGCTGACCTCGGCGTCGGCCGCGCACGCGCTCGGTGTGCTCGGGGCGCCCCTCCCCGCCGTGTCGATCGGCCCGCAGACGACGAGCGCGGCCCGCGCGGCAGGCGTCAGAATCGTCGCCGAGGCGACAACTCACGACGTGGAGGGGCTGGTCGACGCGTGTTCGTCACTTTCCTGAGCGACTTCGGTCTGCGCGACGACTTCGTCGGCGTCTGCCACGGCGTGATCAAGCGGATCGCGCCGGAGGCGGAGATCGTCGACATCACGCACGGGATCCCGCCGCAGCAGATCCTCCAGGGCGCGCTCGTCCTCGCCAACACCGTGCCGTACATGCCCGAGGGCGTGCACCTCGCCGTGATCGACCCAGGCGTGGGCACCGAGCGGAAGGCGCTGGCCCTCCGGGACGCGAGCGGGCGTGTCTACGTCGGGCCGGACAACGGGCTGCTCGTGCCGGCGGCGGAGAGGAACGGCGGCGTCGCCGAGGCGTACGAGCTGACGAACCGCGAGTACGCGCTGCCGGAGATCTCGCGCACGTTCCACGGCCGTGACGTGTTCGCGCCGGCCGCGGCGCACATCGCCCTCGGCGTCGAGCTGCCGGCGTTCGGCCCCGCCGTCGATCCGCGCGAACTCGTCCGGATCGAGGTGCCGAAGCCCGAGGTGGGGAGCGGCAGGATCACGGCCACCGTCCTCTACGTCGACTCCTTCGGCAACGTCCAGCTGAACCTGACGCAGGAGCACCTGGCGGGGGTGGGCATCGAGCCCGGGTCGAGCGTGGAGCTCGCCCGCGGCGCGGACCGCTACTACGCGTCGGCCGCGCGCACGTTCGCCGAGGCCCGCCAGGGCGACCTGATCCTGTACCTCGACGCGTACCAGAACGTCTCGATTGCGATCTCCGGCGGCGACGCCGCTGCGCTGCTCGGCTCCCGCCCGGGCGAGCGGATGCGCATCCTCCTCCGCGCCGGCGAGTGACCTGGTCGCGATTTTCTACTGCAGGCGACGGCCGGCTTTGCCGTCCCTAGGCGCTGCTTTCCCGCGCCACGAAGCCTCCGCTCGGGATGTCCGCCAGACCTCCGACGGAGAGCGCGCCGCTGGCCCGGCGCGGAGGTGCTCGGCGTGGACGTCTCGGCTGGGATGGTCGCCGAGGCGCGGCGGAAGGCCCCCGAGCTCCGCGTCGAGGTCGCCGACGCGAGGAGGCTCGACGTCCCCGACGGGGCCTTCGAGCTCGTCACCATGAACAACGTGATGCGACTTTCTACGGCAGGCGGCGGCCGGCTTTGCCGTCTCAAGCGACGCTTGCGAAGCACTCCGGAACGATTGGATCGCGACGCCCAACAAGGCTCCGGCGGAACCATGAGCGGATACCCGCCGGGCCCGGGCACGGCGATCGTCGCACGCCGCCGGGGCGCTCGTTAGACTCGCCCGCCAAGAGGCACGTTCGCGACGCGGTATCACCGGTCCGGACGTGCCTTTTGTTGGGGGCCCCCTTCGGGGGCACGCCGCGTTGGGCTTTGCCGCCCCGAGGCCAGACGCCTCACGAGTGGACTGGCCGCCGATGCATCCAGGGCCGCGCCTCTTCAAGTTGCGCTGCCAGCCGCAGCAGCAGGCCGTCGCCCTCGGGCGGGCCGATCAGCTGGATTCCGATCGGGAGGTCGCCGTCCCAGGCGAGCGGCACCGAGATCGCGGGCTGGCCGGTCACGTTCGCGATCGCGGTGAAGGGCGTGAGAGGCAGCCCGAGCATGGAGCGCGCGTGCTCGTCCTCCTCCAGCCAGCCGACCCGGACGGGCGGCAGCGCGAGCGCCGGCGTCAGCACGACGTCGTAGTCGGCCCAGAAGGCGAGGACCTCGCGCGCCGTGTACTGGAGCCGCTGCGAAGCCGCGACGTAGTCGGGGCTCGGCTGCGCCCGCGCCCGCTCCCGCTGCTCGCGGTTGATGGGGGTCAGCAGGGACTCGTCCGCCACGGGATAGACCGTCGGCATGACGCACCAGACGCGACCGAACGACTCCACGAGCCCCGCGTCGCGCCACGCAGGCCTCGCCTCCTCGAGCTCGTGGCCCAGGGACGCGAGCAGCGCGGCGGCGTCGTCGAGCGCGGCGAGGCAGGCCGGGTCGACCGGCAGGTCGGCGGGCGGCTCGGCCGTCACGGCGATCCGGAGCCGCCCGGGCGGCTTCTCGACCTGCTTCGCGAAGGGGCGCTCGGGAGGCGGAAGCGCGAACCGGTCACCGGGCTCCGGGCCCGACATCACGTCGAGGAGCAGAGCGGCGTCGCGCACCGTCCGCGTGATCGGGCCCGACGTGCTGAGGCCCTCGAAGGAGAGGAAGGGGGCCGGCGAGATCCGCCCGCGCGACGGCTTCAGGCCGACGAGGCCGCAGCACGAGGCGGGGATCCGCACCGAGCCGCCGCCGTCGGTCCCGTGGGCCGCCGGCGCCAGCCCGGCCGCCACCGCCGCGGCCGCCCCCCCGCTCGAGCCGCCCGGCGTGCGCTCGAGGTCCCAGGGATTGCGGCAGATGCCGTTCAGCTCCGACTCGGTGACGGGGATCGTCCCGAACTCCGGCGTGTTCGTCTTGCCGATCACGATCGCGCCCGCGTCCTTCAGGCGGCGGACGATCGCGGCGTCGAAGTCAGGGACGTTGTCGGCGAACGCCCGGCAGGAGTAGGTCGTCCGGACGCCGGCGGTGGCGGTCAGGTCCTTGACGGGGATCGGGACGCCGCCGAGCGGGCCGGGCTTCGGGTCGCGCGCCTGGGCGAGCGCCTCGTCGGCGCAGACCGTGACGTAGGAGCGGAGCGGGCCGTCGAGGCGCTCGATCCGGCCGAGGTAGGTCTCGACGAGCTCGACGGCGGAGAGCTCGCCCGCTGACACGAGCCGCGCCTGATCTGCTGCTGAGAGGAAGGCGACCTTCTCCACGCGGGAGATGCTCTCACGGACGGCAAAGCCCAACGCGGCGTCCGCCCGAAGGGCGGTCACAACAAGTGGCGAGGGCCGGACTTGAACCGGCGACACCGCGGTTTTCAGCCACGTGCTCTACCAACTGAGCTACCTCGCCGCGAGGACGGATTGTAGCCGTGGGTAGCCTTGGCCCGATGCCGGGAAAGGTGGCGATCATCGGCGCCGGGCTCGACCTCGGCCAGGCCCGGCGCGGTGTCGACATGGGCCCCTCGGCGATCCGGTACGCGGGCCTCGAGGCGCGGCTCGCCGAGCTGGGAATCGACTGCCTGGACTGGGGCAACGTCGAGTCGGCGGTCGCCGAAGCCGTCTCCGGCGGCGACGAGCGGAGCCGGTACCTGCCACAGGTGAAGGCTGCGTGCGGGCGCGTGGCGCGACTGGTGTCCCAGGCGATCCGCGAGGGGATGACGCCGCTCGTCCTCGGCGGCGACCACTCGGTCGCGCTCGGCACGCTCGGCGGCCTCGCGAGCGTGGTCGGAACGGGCGGCGTGCTCTGGATCGACGCGCACGCCGACCACAACACGCCGGAGACCTCGCCGAGCGGGAACATCCACGGGATGGTGCTCGCCGCCGCGCTCGGCCTCTGCGGCGAGGAGTTCGAGAGCCCGGAGTGGACGCTGCCCGCCGTCGACCCGGCGCGGGTCGCGCTCGTGGGCGTCCGCGCGCTCGATCCCGGCGAGAAGAGCGCCCTGCACGAGCACGGGATCCGCGTGGCGACGATGAGCGACGTCGACCGGCTCGGCATCGAGCGCTGCATCCGCGAGTCGCTCGCCCACGTCGCCGGGCCGGGCTTCGTGCACGTGTCGCTCGACGCCGACGCGATCGACCCCGACGTCGCCCCCGGCGTCGGCACGCCGGTGCGCGGCGGGCTCTCCTACCGCGAGGCGCACCTGGCGATGGAGCTTGTCGCCGAGGCCGGGCTGGCGACCTCCCTCGAACTGGTCGAGGTCAACCCGATCCTCGACCGGAGGAACGAGACCGCCCGCCTGGCCGTCGAGCTGCTCGCGAGCGCGCTGGGCGAGAGGATCCTCTAGGCGAGGAAGCGGGCGACTGCCTCGGCGGTCTCGTCGAAGGCGTCCCACATGACGATGTGGCCGCCGGGGACGTCGACGACCTCGACGCCGGGGATCGAGTCGCGGCAGACCTCGACGATCGCGTCCGGGCACACGTCGGCTCCGGGCGCCCGCACGATCAGCGTCGGCACCTCGGCCAGCCCGCGCAGCGGCGGCGGCTTCGCCATCTCGCCGTACGCCGCCACGACCGCGCTCGGCGAGAACCGGGTCCGGAAGCGGCCGTCGTCGCTCTCCACGAGATGCGCGTCCATCTCCTCCTCGATCAGCTCGACGGGCGCAAGGGCGGAGAGGCTGCGGCGCCACTCGATCGCCTCGGCCACGGTGGCGAACGAGAGGGCCTCCCGCTGCTCCTCCGCTCGTTCGAGCGCTACGGGAGGGGGCACCCAGACGGCCGGATCCAGGAGAACGGCACGCGACACCCGCTCGGGCACCCGCGCGGCGAGCTCGATCACAAGGCGACCGCCGAAGCTGTGGCCGATCCAGTCGGCGCGGTCGACGCCGAGGGAGTCCGCGGTCTCGAGCACGTCGTCGACGTGCGTCGCGAGGTCCCACGGCGGCTCCCAGCCCGAGTGACCGTGCCCCCGCAGGTCGAGGGCGACGACGCGCCGGCCCGGCAGCCGCTCCGCCAACCGGCGGAAGCGGAGCCCGTGGGCGTTGACCCCGTGCAGACAGACGACCGTGGCGTCCGCGGGATCCCCCAGCTCGTAGGAGTGGAGGATCAGTCCTCGGTCTCCTCGCCGCTGCCGGAGGGCCGGTAGTAGCGCCGGCCGCGCAGCTCCTCCGGCAGGTACTCGAGCTCGAAGCCCTCCGGGTCGTCGTGCGGATAGACGTAGCCCTCGCCGTGGCCGCGCTTCCGCTGCGCCGCGATGCTCGTGTCGCGCAGCATCTTCGGCGGGCGCACGTTGCCGTGCTCCTGCACGTCGCGGGTCGCCTCCTTGATCGCGACGTACGAGGCGTTGGACTTGGGCGCCCGGGCGAGATAGATCGCCGCCTGGGCGAGGTTGAGCCGGGCCTCCGGCAGGCCGACGTGCTCCAGCGCGTGCGCGGCGGCGACGGCGACGAGCAGGGCCCGCGGGTCGGCGTTGCCGACGTCCTCCGAGGCGAGCACGATC
Organism: Gaiellaceae bacterium; assembly: GCA_040905885.1. Lineage (GTDB taxonomy): Bacteria > Actinomycetota > Thermoleophilia > Gaiellales > Gaiellaceae > JACVRU01. The sequence goes on from JBBDQR010000143.1 coordinate 5,546, forward strand.
ATCCGGCGGACGATGAAGCGCGGGTCCTCGCCCGCCTCGAGCATCGCCGCCAGGTAGTAGACGGCCGCATCCGCGTCGCCGCCTCTCATCGACTTGATGAACGCGGAGGCGAAGTCGTAGTGCCGGTCGGCGGCCCGGTCGTAGACGAGCGGCCGCTTGCGCGCCGCGTCCTCGACCACGGCCTCGTCGATCGCGGCGCCGGCCGTCTCGTGGGCGAGCTCGAGGATGTTCAGCGCGGTCCGGGCGTCGCCGCCGGCCCGGTGCGCGATCAGCCCCACCAGCTCGTCGGTCAGCTCGATCCCCAGCCCCGCCTCCCCCCGCCGGACGACGACCGCGAGCTCCTCGTCGGTCAGCGGCTCGAGCTCGTAGACCTGGCAGCGGGAGAGCAGCGCCGAGTTGACCTCGAAGTACGGGTTCTCGGTCGTCGCGCCGATCAGGGTCACGAGCCCCTCCTCCACCGCCGGCAGCAGCGCGTCCTGCTGCGCCTTGTTGAAGCGGTGGATCTCGTCGAGGAAGAGGATCGTGCGCGTCCCCTGGGCGCCGAGCAGCTCGCGGGCGCCGGCGATCACGCCGCGGACGTCCGCGACCGTGGCCGAGACCGCCGAGCGCTCCTCGAAGGCTGCGCCGGTGGTCGCGGCGACGATCCGCGCCAGGGTCGTCTTCCCGCTGCCCGGCGGCCCGTAGAAGATCGAGGAGCGGACGCGATCCTCCTCGATCGCGCTGCGGAGGGCGCTGCCCGGGGCGAGGACGTGGCTCTGGCCGACGATCTCCTCGAGCGTCCGCGGCCGGACGCGCGCCGCGAGCGGCGCTCCGGCCGCGACGCGCCCTGCGGCGGCATCGCTGAAGAGGTCGGACATGGCCGAAGTATGCTCCCGGCTAAGAGTGGTCGCCCTCGCGAGTACGCCCGGCCCGTCCGGCTGCAAAGCTGCGCGATGCGGCGTCCTCGGTCGCGCCCGTAGCGCTAGGGCTACGAGCGCTCCCTGCGTCCTTGCCTCGCTTGCTTTTCGCGCGGCCGGCCTCGACCGTACCCGCGAGGGAGACCACTAATGGCCACCGAGACCGAGGACTACACCGAGCCGGTGCTGCCGGGCAAGGGCGGCTCGGACTACGAGCGCTATCTCCGCACCGACGAGCTGCTCCTGCTCCAGAAGAAGCCGGACGAGCGAGCGCACCGCGACGAGCTGCTCTTCCAGACCGTGCACCAGTCCTCGGAGCTGTGGCTCCAGCTCGCGTGGAACGAGGTCGAGGAGGCGACGAAGCACCTCCAGGCCGGCGAGATCCCCCCCGCGCTGCGCCTGCTCCGCCGCGCGAACCTCTGCCTACAGCTGATCCACGGGCAGCTCGACATGCTCGAGCAGATGTCCCCGTGGGAGTACACGAAGTGGATCCGGCCCGTGCTCGGCCACGGCAGCGGCTTCGACTCGCCGGGCTTCCGCGAGCTGCGCCGCGTCGCGCCCGCGCTCGGCCAGGCCTTCCACAAGCTCCGCCGCGACGCCGGCCTCTCAGTCGTCGACGTCTACGTCAAGGGCCGCGAGCACGAGGACCTCTACCAGCTCGCCGAGCTGGTGATCGAGCTCGACGAGCGCGTGATCGTCTGGCGCATGCGGCACTACAAGGTCGTCGCGCGCGTGATCGGCGACGAGGTGGTCGGCACCCAGGGGACGCCGGTGGAGCTGCTCGGCGGCCTGATCAAGCAGAAGCTGTTCCCGGAGCTCTGGCAGGCCCGGAACGAGCTGACCGAGCTGGCGAAGCAGGAAGGATGACGACCGTCTCGCTGCGAGCTGAGACGATCGACCTCCTCCAGCGCCTGATCCGGATCGACACCGTCAACCCGCCCGGGAACGAGACGGCCGCGGCGGAGCTGCTGCGCGAGTACCTGGAGGAGAGCGGCGTCGAGTGCGAGCTCTACGCGCGCGTGCCCGAGCGGGCGAACCTCGTGGCGCGCATCCGCGGTACCGGCGGCGGGCCTCGGCTGGCGCTCCTCTCGCACACGGACACGGTGCTCGCCGACCCGCTCGAGTGGCAGCTCGATCCCTGGTCGGGCGAGCTGAAGGACGACCACGTCTGGGGCCGCGGCGCGCTCGACATGAAGGGCCAGGTGGCGGCGAGCGCGGTTGCGATGGCCTCGCTCGCTCGCGAGGGCTTCCGGCCGGGCGGCGACCTGATCTTCGTCGCGGCCGCCGACGAGGAGGTCGGGGTCGGCTTCGGGCTGCAATGGCTCGTCGAGGAGCACCCGGAGGCGGTGCGCGCCGAGTACGCCATCAACGAGGGCGCCGGCGATCGGGTGGAGATGGGCGGCCGCGTGTTCTACGTCTGCGCGTCCGCCGAGAAGATGAGCGCGCCCTTCGTCCTCCGGGTCCTCGGCCGCTCGGGCCACGCCTCGATGCCCGGGATCGCCGACAACGCGCTCGTCAAGGCCGCGGACGTGATCCGTCGGATCGCCGACTACAAGCCGGAACGTCGCTACGGACCCGAGACGGAGGCGCTGATGCGCGCCCTCACGGGCGGCGAGCTGCCGCCGGTCGAGGAGGCCGTCGAGCGGGCTGGGGAGATCCACCCGCTGGCCGCGGCCGTGCTCGAGCCGCTGCTCTCGCTGACGATGGCGCCGACGATGATCGGCGCCTCCCGGAAGCGGAACGTGATCCCCGCTGTCTGCGAGATCACGGTCGATCGCCGGCTCCAACCCGGTCAGACCGTCTCGGAGGCGGAGGCCGTCCTCAGGTCGCTCATGCCGGAGGGGCTCGACTACGAGTACGAGCTGACCGAGGCGCAGGGCGGCACGCGCTCACCGCTCGACACGCCGCTCTGGGAGGGGGTCGACGCGTTCGTCCAGGAGGTGGAGCCGGGGGCCCTCACGGTGCCGCTCTGCGTGGCCGGCTTCACGGACAGCCACTGGCTCCGTGCCGCGTTCGGGACGGTCGCGTACGGGTTCTTCCCGATCAGGACGATGGATCCCGAGCTCGCGACGATGCTCGTCCATTCGGCGGACGAGCGGGTGCACGTCGACGACCTCGAGCTCGGCGTCGAGTTCCTGCGCCACGCCGCGCGCTCCATCGGCGCGCTGGCGTGACGGGGCACTAAGCCGTGCTCGAGCTCTGGTCGGCGGAGGGTGCCTTCGAGACGCTCGAGGCGTACCTCGCGGAGGAGCTCCGGCCCGGTCTCGTCGCGGACGTGTTCCTCGGCTACGGGCTCTCGGAGCCGCTGCGCCGGGACTCGGCGCCTGCGCCTGCGGAGCCGTGCCGCCTGCCGCTCCTCGCCTGCAGCGTGTCCCCTGCGGCCATGTCTAGGGGACAGTCCCCGAGCCGTGTCCGGATCGGCCGGTGGGAGCGGAGCTGGACCGACGCGGAGTACGCGGCGGCGGTCGAGGCCGTGCGCGCCGCGATCGAGCGCGGGGATGTCTACCAGGTCAACCTCGTCCAGCACCTGTCGGCGCCGTTCGCCGGCGACCCGGCCGCGCTCGCCGATCTGCTCGCTTCGCTTCGGCCGCTGCACCCGCGTCCGCTCGCCGGCGACGGGTGGGCGGTCGCCTCCGCCTCCCCGGAGCTCTTCCTCGCCCGCCGCGGCCGCCGGCTCTGGACGTCGCCGATCAAGGGCACTCGCCCCCTCGGCGAGCACGTGAAAGGCGCCAAGGACGCCGCCGAGCACGTGATGATCGTCGACCTCGAGCGGAACGACCTCTCGCGGGTCTGCGTCCCGGGCAGCGTGCGCTGGCCGGAGCTGCTCGTCGAGCGGGAGCTGGCCGGCGTCGTCCACCTCGTCTCGACGGTCGAGGGCGTGCTGCGCGAGGACGCCGGGCTCGCCGAGGTACTTGCGGCCACCTTCCCCGGCGGGTCGGTCACGGGCGCGCCGAAGATCTCTGCGATCGACCACATCGCCCGGCTCGAGCCGGTCGGCCGCGGCGCCGCGATGGGCGCGCTCGGGACGGTCCACCCGAGCGGCGACTTCGACCTCGCGCTGACGATCCGCACGTTCGCCGTCGCCGACGGGCGCATCCACCTCTGGGTGGGCGGCGGCATCGTCTGGGACTCCGACCCGGAGGCGGAGATCGAGGAGTCCTGGGTGAAGGCGCGGCCGCTGCTCGAGGCGATCGGCGCGCCGCTCGCCGACCCGGCGCTGCGATGACCCTGACCCTTCCCCACGAAATGCTTCGCATTCCGTGGGGGCCCCTGTGATCGCGCTCGCCGTCTCCGGCCGCGGGCTCGTCGATCCGGCCGAGCCGGTCGTGCACGCCGACGACGAGGCGTTCCTGCGCGGCCGCGGCGCCTTCGAGACGACGCGGGTCTACGCGGGCCGCCCCTTCCGGCTCGAGCGCCACCTGGAGCGGCTGGCCGAGTCGGCGGCGCGCCTCGGCCTCGCCGTGCCGTCCGGCATTCCCGAGCTCGCCGCCGAAGCGCTCGGGGCCGCGGGCCCCGTGGACGCCTTCCTTCGGCTCTACGTCACGCCGGGCCGCGAGGGCCGCGGCGAGCCCCTCGCCCTGGCGCTCGTCGGCGAGCTGCCGCCCGACCTCGAAGCCATGCGGCGGCGCGGGATCTCGCTCGTCACGGTCCCGCTCGGCGTCGACCCGCCCTGGCTGCTCGGCGGGGTCAAGTCGACGAGCTACGCGGCCAACATGGTCGCGGTCGACGAGGCGAAGCGCCGGGGCGCCGACGACGCGCTCTTCCTGGCCCGCGACGGGATCGTGCTGGAGGGGCCGACGACGAACGTCTGGTGGCGGCAAGGGGAGACACTGCACACTCCGGAGCTGGCGCTCGGCGTCCTCGCGGGCGTCACGCGGGCCGTCCTCGCCGAGGCCGCGCCCGAGCTCGGCTATCGCGTCGAGGAGGGCGTCTACCGGCTCCCTGAGCTCCTCGCTGCGGACGAGGCGTTCACCTCCTCTTCCGTGCGCGAAGTGATGCCGGTCGCCGGCGTCGACGGGACGCGGTTCGAGCTCGGGCCCGCCGCTCGCGCGTTGCAGGCCGCGCTGCGCGCGCTAACGTGACCGCGGTATGTCCACCGAGGAGAAGGTCCGTCTCGGCGGTATGGCGCTCGGGAACGGCGTGCTCGTCCACGGGCCGACGTCCTGGGCGTGCGCCGTCCGGCTGCCCTCGGGCGAGTTGAAGGTCGCCTCGGCGCGGAAGCGGATCCGCTCCTCCGGGGTGAACAACCCGCTCCTCCGCGGGCCGGCCCGGCTGGCCGAGGTCTTCGCGCTGCTCCCCGAGCTGCGCCGGCGGCTCCCCGAGGCCGAGCTGCCCTTCCAGCGACCGAGCATCCTCGGCGCGATGGCCGGGGCGGGGGTCGCCGTTCGCGTCGTCCGCTCGGCGCCGAGGCTTCGCCCCGCCGCGCAGGAGCTCGTCAGCGGGCTGCTCGCGCTCACGCCGGCGCTGCTCGCCCTCCGCGGCGGCGAGCTCGCCGCGTACCACGGCGCCGAGCACGTCTCGATCGGCAGCTACGAGCAGGGGAAGCGCGTGGGCCGGGAGCACGAGCGCTGCGGCGGCCATCTCGTCGGCCCGCTCGTCGCGACGACCGCGCTCGGCAACCTGCTCGCCGCCAGAGCGCCGCTCCGCTACCGGGGCCCGGCGCGCCTCGCCGCCTCGCTCGGCGCGATCGCCGCCTCGATGGAGCTGTTCGGCTGGATGGTCAAGAACCCCCGCAACCCGCTCGCGCGCGCGCTGTCGAAGCCGGGCCACGAGCTGCAGCACCGGCTGTCCACGGCCGAGCCGAGCCCCGAGCAGCTCGAGGTCGCCGAGGCCGCGCTCGCCGCCTGCCTGGAGCTGGAGCAGGCGGCATGAAGCTCGAGACCTCCCGCCGCCGGCTGCCGCCCGAGATCTTCGACCTGCCGGTCGAGAAGATGCGCTCGGGCTACTACACCGACGCCTACTTCAACCACGCGCGCTCGACCCTCGTCGAGGACGGCCGCCGCCCGCGCGTCGTCATGCAGGTCTTCCAGAAGCAGAGCGCCTACCTCGGCGGGATGGACGAGGCGATCGCGATCCTCAAGCTCTGCTCCCACGACTGGGAGGCGCTCACCGTCCACGCGCTCCACGACGGCGACCGCATCGAGCCGTGGGAGACCGTGATGACGATCGAGGGCGACTACACGCTCTTCGGCCACCTCGAGACCCTGTACCTCGGCGTGCTCGCCCGCCGGACGCGCATCACGACGAACGTCGTCGGCGTGCTCGAGGCCGCGAGCGGCAAGCCCGTGATCTTCATGCCGGCCCGCCACGACCACTGGAAGGTGCAGACCGGCGACGGCTACGCGGCCTACGTGGCCGGCCGGATCGTCGGCGTCGAGGTGGGCGTCACCACCGACGACCAGGCCAGCTGGTGGGGCGGCAAGGGGATCGGCACGGTCCCGCACGCCCTGGTCGCCTCCTACGGCGGCAACACCGTCCTCGCCGCGACGAAGTTCGCCGAGTGGGCGACGCCGGACACGAACGTAACGGTATTGGTCGACTTCGAGAACAACTCGGTGGAGACCGCGCTCGAGGTGGCCCGCGCGCTCGGGGCCAAGCTCTGGGGCGTCCGGCTCGACACCTCCGAGAGCCTCGTCGACCGGTCGCTCTGGGAGGAGATGGGTGACTTCCGGCCGACCGGCGTCAACGAGCGGCTCGTCGAGAAGGTGCGCGACGCGCTCGACCGGGACGGCTTCGAGCGGGTGAAGATCGTCGTCTCCGGCGGCTTCACCGTCGAGAAGATCCGCGCGTTCGAGCGGAAGGGCGTGCCGGTCGATGCGTACGGCGTCGGCTCGTCCCTGATCCGCGGCGCCGACGACTTCACCGCCGACGTCGTGCTCGCCGACGGCCGCGCCGCCGGCAAGGTGGGGCGCCGCTTCCGGCCGAACGAGCGCCTCGAGCTCGTCGAATGATCCTCTGGGACGTCGACACCCAGGTGGACTTCATGATCCCGGACGGGAAGCTCTACGTCCCCGGCGCCGAGGAGACGATCCCGGCGATGGCGCGGCTCGTCGCGGCGGCCCGCGCGGCGGGCGTCGTCCACGTCGCCTCCGCCGACGACCACGAGCTGACCGACTCCGAGATCTCCGACGCGCCGGACTTCCAGACGACCTATCCGCCCCACTGCCTGCGGGGGACGCGGGGAGCGCGCAAGATCCCCGAGACCGACCAGGAGGACCCGGTCCCGCTCACGCTCGAGCTCCTCCCCGAGCGCCACCTCGAGGGCCGCGAGTTCCTGCTCCTGAAGAAGAGCTTCGACGTCTTCACCAACCCGAACGCCGAGCGGCTGCTCGAGCGTCTCGATCCGGACGAGGTCGTCGTCTTCGGGGTCGCCACCGACGTCTGCGACGACGCCGCGATCCGCGGCTTCCTCGACCGGGGACGGCGGGTGCGCTTCGTGGAGGACGCGGCCCGCGGGCTCGACGAGGAGCGGACGGCGCGCTGCACGGCCTCCTGGCGCGACCGCGGCGTCAAGTTCACGACTGTTGACGAGGTCGTCGCCGCGTTCGGTGCGTAAGCCGCCGCTCGTCGAGCGCGCGGAGGCCGCGGGGCTCGTCTGCCCGCCGGAGCTCGGCGAACTGGCCCACGTCCTCGCCGCCGAGCGCGGCCGGACGCGCGCCGCGACCTCGATCCCCGCCCTCGCGCCCTGGATCGCCTCCGCGCTGGCCCCCGGCGTGCCGCTCTTCGTCACGGGCGGGGATCCCCTCCCGGACGACCCCGACGTCCACGCGGTCGACAGCCTCGAGCCCGAGGCGCCGTTCGACCTCGTCGCGGTGGACGGAGGCGACGTGTCCGGGCTGCTCGTGCCGGGCGGAATCGCGATCGTCGCCGGCCGAAGCGTGGAGGAATCGGGGCTCGCGTCGGTCGAGGTGGCCGGCGGGCTCGCGCTCGCAGTTCGGTACCGGCTTTAGGGTAAGACTTCCGCTGCCGATGGCAATGTCGATGCCGCTGGGGGACCTTGGAAGCGTGTTCCAGGACTTCGTCGTCTGGGTGCTCCCGGTCGCGTTCTTCCTGGTGCTCGTGCTCATCGTCGTCCTCCTCTGGCGGACGGTCGCGCTGATGCCGCGCGTCAGGCCCGCCCAGATCTCGCCCAACTCGGCGTCCGCGGTCACCTGGGACGACGTCGCCGGCGTGCAGGACGCGCGCGAGGAGCTGCAGGAGGTCGTCGACTTCCTCCGCGACCCCCGCCGCTTCGAGCAGCTCGGGGCGCGCGTCCCCAAGGGTCTGCTCCTCTACGGCCCGCCGGGAACCGGCAAGACGCTGCTCGCGAAGGCCGTCGCGAACGAGTCGCGCGCGACGTTCTTCGCCGCGAGCGCGTCCTCGTTCGTCGAGATGTTCGCCGGGCTCGGCGCCGCCCGCATCCGGAAGCTCTTCTCCGAGGCGCGGAAGCACGCGCCGGCGATCATCTTCATCGACGAGCTCGACGCGGTCGGCACCGCCCGCACGGGCGGCGGTCTCCACCGCGAGCACGACCAGACGCTGAACCAGCTGCTCGTCGAGCTCGACGGCTTCGACAAGAGCGAGCAGGTGGTAGTCATGGGCGCCTCGAACCGGCTCCAGGACCTCGACACCGCGCTGCTCAGGCCGGGGCGCTTCGACCGGCAGATCCTCGTCGGGCCGCCCGACGTCGCCGCGCGGGAGGAGATCCTCCGCGTCCACACGCGCGGCAAGCCGCTCCACTCCGACGTCGACCTCAGCCTGATCGCCCGCCAGACAGCGGGCCTGACCGGCGCCGACCTCGCCAACATCGCCAACGAGGCGGCGATCTTCGCCGGCCGCGGCGGTCGCAAGCAGATCCACCACCACGATTTCGACGCCGCGATGGAGCGCATCGTCGCCGGCCTGCAGCAGCGGCGCGTCGTCTCCGAGAAGGAGAAGCGGATCCTCGCCTACCACGAGGCCGGCCACGCCCTGATGTCCCATCTGATGGGCGACGTCCTGCCCGTCCAGAAGGCGACGATCGTCTCTCGCGGCCAGGCGCTCGGCTACACGCTGAACCTGCCCAGCGAGGACCGCTACCTCCACACTCGCGAGGAGCTGATCGACCAGATGAAGATCATCCTCGGCGGGCGGGCGGCGGAGTTCGTCGTCTTCGGGCGGGTCACGAACGGCGCCGCCAACGACCTCGAGAAGGTGACGCAGCTGGCGCGGGCGATGGTGTTCGAGTTCGGGATGGGCGAGGAGGTCGCCTCCAGGACGATGCGCGCAGACAACTACGCGCTCTCCGAGGAGACCAAGCGGCTCCGCGACACCGAGCAGGCGAGGCTCACCGACGAGGCCTACGAGGAGGCGGTCCGGCTGCTCCAGAAGCACCGGCCCGCGCTCGATCGCGTAGCGCAGGGGCTGCTCGAGAAGGAGACGCTCCAGCGGGACGAGTTGCTCGAGCTGCTCGCGGACGTCGAGGCCGAGTCATACGCGAGCGAGACGGTCGGCACCGTCAAGCTGCTTCCGGCGCGCAGCGACCAGTAGCATCGGGCGCGTGCAGGCGCGCGGCATCCACCACGTCGGGATTGCGGTCGCGGACCTCGACGAGGCGGTCGACACGTACCGGCGGCTCTTCGGCGCCGAGCTGGAGGGCCGCGGGACGATTCGCGGGCAGAACGTCGAGGCGGCGTCGCTCGTCCTCGGCAGCGGGCGGGTCGAGCTCGTCTCCCCCCTGGACGAGGACAGCACGGTTGCCCGCTTCCTGGCCAAGCGCGGCCCGGGCATGCATCACCTCGCCTACGAGGTGGACGACGTCCAGGCCGCGCTCGACAGCCTCGCGGGTGAGGGGGCGCGGCTGATCGACGAGGAGCCGCACGAGGGGCTGTTCGGCCTGCAGGTCGCGTTCGTCCACCCCGAGTCCGTGCACGGGGTGCTCGCGGAGGTCGTGTCGAGTGGCTAAGAGCTCCTTTCGAAATGAAGCACGGGCCGCCCGGCCGCGCTGGGCGGCGCGATCCTGCGTCCCTCAGCCCTTCCCCACGAAGTGCTCCGCACTTCGCGGGGGCCCCGGGGGTCGCGCCCATAGCGCTGCTATGGGCGCTCCCTGCGTGTTTGTCTCGCACTCGCCCATCGCACCCGGTCAGCGCGTGGTCAGTCCGAAATGAGCTCTGAGCGGGTCAGGGTGGAGCTCGCCTTCGAGGGCGGGCAGACGCTGGGCGCCGTCGTCGAGGCCGGGACGGCCGATGCGGTCGAGCAGGCGCTCGGGGCCGGGGAGCAGTCGATCGTCCTCGACGCGGAGGACGGCCGCTACACCGTCCGGCTCGACAAGGTCGTCTACCTGAAGCGCTTCGCCCGCGGCAGCCGCGTCGGCTTCGGCGCATAGCGCGCGTTAGCGGCCGAGCGGCGACGGGCAAGCCTCGCGCGATGGCGCAAGCCGAGTCCACCCCTGCCCAGGCCCCGTCGCAGACCGAGATGCGGGCTCTCGTCGAACGGGCCCAGGCGGGCGACCGCGACGCGCTCGAGGAGCTGTACCTGCTCCACTTCGACCGGATCTACAGCTACCTCCACGTCACGGTGGGCAACCGCCACGACGCGGAGGACCTGACGACGCAGACCTTCCTGAAGATGCTCGAGGCGATCGGGCGATTCCGCTTCGGCACGGCGCCGTTCTCCGCCTGGCTCTTCCGCATCGCGCACAACCTCGCCATGGACCACTTCCGGGCCACCCGGCGCGTCCAGCTCGAGGAGGAGGTGCCCGAGGAGGGGGACGCGGAGCCCTCGGCCGAGCTCGAGGCCTTCCAGTCGATCGGACGGGCGAGCATGCTCGACCTGATCGAGGAGCTCTCGCCCGAGCAGAGGCAGGTGCTGACGCTCAAGTTCGTCTTCGACTTCTCGAACGCCGAGACCGCGACCGTGCTCGGCAAGACGGAGGGCGCCGTCAAGTCCCTCCAGCACCGCGCCCTCGTGGCGCTCCAGAAGCGGCTAGCGTCCGCGTAGGTGGCCCTCTCCGTGGGAATCGTCGGCCTGCCCGGCTCGGGGAGGACGACCGTCTTCAACGCGCTGACGCACGCCGGCGGGACGGCGGCGAAGGAGAACGTGGGCATGGCGCCGATCGCCGACGACCGGCTGGAACAGGTCGCGCGCGTGGTCGAGGCGCGGAAGGTGACGCCCGCGACGCTCCGGGTCGTGGACGTCCCCGGCAGCGGCGCGGCCTATCTCGGCAACATGCGCCAGCTCGACGCGCTGCTCGCCGTGCTGGACGGGTTCTCGCCCGGCGCCGACCCCGCCGGCGACCTGGAGACGCTGAGGTTGGAGCTGCTCGTCGCCGACCGCGACCACGTCGAGCGGCGCCTGGAGCGGGTGGCGAAGCAGGCGAAGTCAGGCGACCAGCAGCTGCGGACCGAGGTCGAGGAGCTCGAGCGGCTGCTGGCGCACCTGGAGGAGGGCAAGCCGCTCTCCGACTGGGGCCGGCCGCTCCCCGAGGGCCTGGAGCTGCTGACGACGAAGCCGCTCGTTCCGCTCGAGAACGGCCCCGGCGGGATCGACGCCAAGCTGGAGGCGGAGCTCGCCGAGCTGCCGGAGGAGGAGGCGGCGGAGTACCGCGAGGGCCCGTCGGCGCTCGCGGAGGTGATCCGGCGGCTGTTCGAGGCGGTCGACCTGATCACGTTCTTCACGGCGAGCGACAAGGAGACGCGGGCGTGGACGCTGCGCCGCGGCCGGACGGCGCTCGACGCGGCCGCACAGATCCACACCGACATCGCCCGGGGTTTCATCCGCTGCGAGGTGATCCGCTGGGACGATCTCGTCGAGCATGGCTCGCACGCCGCGGCCCGGAAGGTCGGCAAGGAGCGGCTGGAGGGGAAGGCCTACGTCGTCCAGGACGGCGACGTCCTGAACATCCGCTTCAAGGTCTGATCCGGCCATGTCTGGGGGACAGGCCCCTAGACATGGCTACGAGAGACGCTCGACGAGGTAGGCGAGGCCGAGCGGGTAGCGGTACTCGATCTCGGCGTGGCCGGCGTCGAACAGCTCGACGTGGAGGTCGGGAACACCGAGCGCCGTCAGCTCGCGGAGCAGCCACTCAGCCGTGAGGTCGAGGAACCACTCGTCGCGCGTGCCGCAGTCGACGTAGATCGCGCGCAGCGAGCGCAGGGCGTCTGCGTGCCGCGGGACGAGCGTCGGGTAGTCCCAGGCGAGCCACTGCTCCCAGAGCTCGGGGATCACCTGCGCCGTCGCCGGGTCGTAGGGCAGCCGCACCTCCGCGCTCGTGGAGTAGGCGGCCGAGAAGCCCCACTGGAGGAGCAGGTGGAGGTCGTTCGGCCGGCTGAACGCAGGGCGGGAGCGGAAGTCCTCGAGCCAGCGCTCGACGGAGCCGCCGTAGAGGTCGCGGAGCGTGCGCGCGGCCTCCCGGAAGAACGGGCGGATCGAGACCTCGAACACGCCGCCCCCGGCGTGGCTCGCCACGCCGCCGAACAGGTCTGGCCGCAGCATCGCCGTCACCATCGCCCCGTAGCCGCCGGACGACTTGCCTTGCACACCGCGGTGCTCGCGGGCGGCGAGCGTCCGGTAGCGCCCGTCCAACCACGGGACGATCTCGTCGCAGAGGTACGTGTGGTAGCGCCCGGTTGCCGGCGAGTCGACGAACTGCGAGCCGCCGACGGACGTCCACGTGTCCACGAAGACGACGACGCACTCCGGCGCGGCCCGGTCGAGGAGCTCGAGGTACGTCGGCCGGAAAGGCTGACGGTTGCGCCACATGTCGAGCTCCCCCGTGAAGCCCTGGAGGACGTAGACGGACGGGTAGCGACGATCCGAGTCGGCATAACCGGGAGGCGTCCAGACCCAGAGCGGCCGCTCGTTCGGGTCGCCAAGTGGGTTTCCGCGCAGGGCAGCGCTGTCGAAGACGTGCTCGTCGAGCACCTAGTGGTCTCCGCCGCGAGTACGGCCCGCTCGGCCGGCTGCAAATCGGCGCATCTCGGCGTCCTCGGTCACGCCCGTAGCGCAGAGGCTACGAGCGCTCCCTGCGTCCTTGAGCTGCTTGATTTTCGCTCGGCCGATCATGACCGTACCCACGGCGGCGACCACTAGCGCCCGTTCGAGGAGAAGTGCTGGTAGTCCCTGGAGCCGCTCCACGTCCCGCCCCAGCCCCAGCCGATCGCGGCGAACGCGCTCACGAGCGTCCCGCCCCGGTAAGCCATGCCCGGCCGGATGCGCGTGCGGTCGACGTACGGCCGGCTGGCGCGGTGCGCGACGCGGCCGCCGGCGGACACGTACGGGTTCTCGATCGGGTTGACGTCGATCGCCAGCCCGTAGGCGTGCATCGACCAGCGGCTCGTCCCCTCCACGCGCCGGCAGTTGAACGCGGAGGTGTTGTCGGCCTCGATCGAGCGGAAGTCGCTGCCGCCGTACGCGTCGATCAAGCGCATGCGACGGATCGGGAAGCGGCGGTCGTAGAGCCGCCGGAGGACGCGCACGATCGGCTTCGCGACCGTCCGGTGGACGACGAGCCGGCCGGTGCGCACGCGTCCGTCGAAGCCCCAGTGCCTCGCCGTCACCAGCCGCAGGTCGGAGAGCCCGACCGGGCAGCCCGGCCGCCAGGACCGCCCGGTCATCGTCCTCCGCAGGTCGCTCCCGATCGGGGAGACGCCTGCTTCAAAGGGCGGCGAAGCGAGAACGATCAGCGCAGCGGCGACCGCAAGCACGCCCCCACGTTACCGCGCGGTTGCTCAGCAGCAGCCGTCGCCGCAGCAGCCCGATTCGCAGCAGCTCATGGTCTCTCCTTTCATCGACGAACATCGATCAACCAGCCCGAGGCTAGCTGGTAGATTGAAGGCTGTCAATGAAGAGCCTCCCCCTCGTCTGCGCCTGCTGCACTCCCGGCGCCGAGCCGATCGCCGCCGATGCGGCCGAGGCCCTCGCGGCGCGGTTCAAGGCCCTCGCCGACCCGACGCGCGTCGCGATCGTCAACCGGCTGGCCGGGGCCGGCGAGGTCTGCGTCTGCGAGCTGGTCGACGAGTTCGAGCTCTCGCAGCCGACGATCTCGCACCACCTGAAGCTGCTCCGCGAGGCGGGGCTGGTCGACGCCGAGCGGCGCGGCACTTGGGCCTACTACCGGCTCGTGCCCGAGGCGATCGACGGTCTGCGCGTCGCGCTCGCCGGGTGACGAACGCCCTCTTCGTCTGCGTCGAGAACGCGGGCCGCTCGCAGATGGCGGAGGCGCTCTTCAAGCGGCTCGGCGGCGCCGCCCGCTCGGCCGGTACGCAGCCGGCGGAGCGCGTGCACCCAGAGGTCGTCGAGGCGATGCGGGAGGTGGGGATCGACGTGAGCGGACGCGTTCCCCGCGGCCTCTCGCGCGACGACGTCGAGTGGGCCGACGTGGTGGTGACGATGGGCTGCGGCGACAGCTGCCCGTACATCCCCGGCAAGACGTACGTCGACTGGGAGCTCGACGATCCTGCGGGCAAGGGGCTGGACGAGGTGCGCGAGATCCGGGACGAGATCGAGCGGCGCGTCTCTACCCTGCGCTGATCAGCGCCACTCCGGCCAGCGCGAGCACCACGCCCGCCTGCTGCGCGCGGGCGATCCGCTCCTTCAGCACGGTCCGTGCCAGCAGGACGACGACCACCGGGTAGAGCGACGCGAGCACCGAGACGACGCTGACGAGCCCGCGCGTCGACGCCGCTGCGAAGAGGACGTTCGCGGACATGTCCAGCGCGCCCACGGCCAGCAGCACCGCGAGCGTCGCGGGCTCCCGCGGCAGCCGCGGACGCAGTGCGAGCGCGGCGGCGAGCACCACCGCCGACGAGGCGGAGCGCAGCAGGACCGTCACCCAGAGGACGCTCGCGCCGCCGTCGCTGGCGGCGTCTACCGCGACGAAGAAGAAGCCGAAGCCGAGCGCGGCGAGGACGGCGAAGCCGAAGCCGGCGGCGAGGCGGCTGCCGCCCAGCGCCTCCTCGACGGGCTCCCGGGAGGCGAGCGCGACTCCGACGAGCGCCAGCCCGACACCCGCGGCCTGGAGCGCGCTCGGCCGCTCGCCGCGCGCCAGCCCGACCGCCAGCGGCACCGCCGCGGCGGTCGCGCCGATC